>JAKPEG010000066.1 GCA_029552065.1 Actinomycetes bacterium | reverse complement strand
CGTGGCGAAGGCATTCGACGTGCGCAGAAGCGACGTGCGCCTGGTGACCGGAGCGACCAGCCGCACGAAGGTCCTCGAGCTGGACATCGACCCGGACCGGGGGAGCAGGCGGCTGAGCGACCTGCTCGCCGTCGATCCAGCACACGGTCGGTGAGGCGCGCGGCATACCGTGCTGCCGTGCGACATTGCCGTATGCCGCACGCACGGCAAACGTGCAGGCGGCCGGGATCACGTCGTCTACCTGATCCGGCCCGCAGGGTGCGGGGATGGGCCGCTGGAAACCCGTTCGACCGGCCCATGTCCGACAGTTCCGGCCGACCCGCGGCCTGATCCAGCTCGCAGGGTGCGGATATGCGCCGCTGGAAACCGCAGGGTGCGGGGATGGGCCGCTGGAAACCCGTTCGACCGGCCCATCCCCGACAGTGGAGGGGGCGTGGGCCGGTCGAACGGTGGGATCCGAGGTCAGTGCCGGATCAGTGCCCGATCGCCTCGTGCTCGCCGTGGTGGTGAGCGGCGGCGAGTTCGGCCGGGGTGACCGGTTCGACCCGGGTCTTGAAGTAGAACTGCGACCACTTGGCCCGACGGCGCATCTTCTTGGCGTCCTTGGCCGCGACCCCGTTGAGGTCGGTGGCCGAGGGGAGGGCGAGCGGCTCGGGGCTCTCGAAGCCGACGAGCTTCCAGCGCTCGTATTCGTCGAGGTCCTCGTGCACCTCGTAGAAGGCGCCTTCGGCGGTGCGCATGATGATGCCGGACTCGCGCCCGTGCAGGACCTTGTCGCGGTCGTGCCGCTGCAGGGACAGGCAGATCCGGCGGGTGGCCCAGAAGGCGATCACCGGGACGACGAAGACGAGCAACCGGAAGAGGTTGGTGACGTCGTTGATCGACAGCCCGAGCTTGATCGCCATGATGTCGTTTCCGGCGGCGAACATGAGCACGAGGTAGAACGAGAACGCCGCGACCCCGATGGCGGTGCGGGTGGGAGCGTTGCGCGGCCGGTCGAGCAGGTGGTGCTCGCGCCGGTCGCCGGTCACCCAGGCCTCGATCCACGGGTAGGCCCCCGCGGCGGTGTACATCACCGGGATGAGCAGGATCGCCCCGAGGAAGACGTTGAAGCTCCACGTGAAGCCGAACAGCTCGAATTCGAGGAAACCGGGCAGCAGACGCAGCGCACCGTCGGCGAAGCCCATGTACCAGTCGGGCTGGGAGCCGGCCGTCACCGGGCTGGGGTCGTAGGGACCGTAGGCCCAGATCGGGTTGATCGTCACGAGCGCCGAGACGAGCGCGAGGACGCCGAAGACGAGGAAGAAGAAGCCGCCGGCCTTGGCCGTGTAGACGGGCATGAGCGGGTAGCCGACGACGTTCTCGTTGGTCCGTCCGGGGCCGGGGTACTGGGTGTGCTTGTGCACCATGACGAGCAGGATGTGCGCGGTGAACAGCCCGATGAGGATCGCCGGCAGCAGGAGCACGTGCAGGGCGTAGAGCCGGGGGATGATCGCCTCGCCCGGGAAGGCCCCGCCGAAGGCGATGTAGGAGACGTAGGACCCCACCACCGGGATCGAGCGCATGAAGCCCTCGGCGGCCCGGATGCCGGTGCCGGAGAGCAGGTCGTCGGGCAGGGAGTAGCCGGCAAAGCCCTCGACGATCGCGAGCATCGACAGGACCGTCCCGATCACCCAGTTGATCTCACGGGGCTTGCGGAAGGCACCGGTGACGAACACCCGCAGCATGTGGACGGTGATCGCCACGCAGAACATGAGGGCGGCCCAGTGGTGGATCTGCCGGATGAGCAGCCCACCGCGGACGTCGAAGGAGATGCCCAACGTGGAGGAATAGGCCTCCGACATCGTCACGCCCTGCAACGGTAGGTAGGACCCGCCATAGGCGATCTGCCCGGCCGAGGGCACGAACCACAGGGTGAGGAAGACGCCGGTGAGCAGGCAGATGATCATCGAGTACATCGCCACTTCGCCGAGCATGAAGCTCCAGTGGTCGGGGAAGACCTTCTTGAGCAGGAAGGCCCCGGCCTTGGCGATGCCGGTGCGCTCGTCGACCCAGTCGGCGGTGCGGGCGACGGCCCCGCCCTTGCTGTCGGAGGCCTTGGCGTCGCCGGCGCGCAGATCGGCGGCGGTGCGCGAGGAGGCGGTGGTCGTCACTTGAGACGCTCCCAGTAGCTCGGGCCGACGGGCTCGGCGAAGCCCTGCGTGGCGATGAGGTAGCCCTGGCTGTCGACGGTGATCTTCAGCTGGGGAAGCGGACGCTTGGCCGGGCCGAAGATGACCTCGCAGTCACGGGTGACGTCGAAGGTCGACTGGTGGCACGGGCACAACAGGTGGTGGGTCTGCTGCTCGTAGAGACCGACCGGGCAGCCGACGTGGGTGCAGATCTTGGAATAGGCGACGATGCCGTGGTAGCCCCAGGACTTGGCCTTCTGGCCCGCCGGGCCGGCGTCGAAGTCGCTCTCCTCCAAGCGCATGAGCAGGACCGCGGCCTTGGCCTTGTCCTCGAGTACGTGATGGGAGTCCTTGATGTTCTCGGGCATCACGTGGAAGACCGAACCGAGGGTGACGTCGGTCGCCTTGATCGGCAGGGCGAACTCGGGGTCACGCACGAGCCGCAACGGCTTGGCCTCGGTCGCGGCGTCCCACAACGTCTCCTTGAGCTCGGCGAGCGCCTTCGTGGGGTTGCCGAGCGAGCCGGCGAGCTGGAGCCCGAGGGGGAGGGCGAACAGGCCGAGGGCGGCACCGGCCGTGGCCTTGATCATCGGTCGGCGGGCCAACTGTGCCGACTCGGCACCCGCGGCGAGGATGCCGACGGCCTTCTCACGGTCGGCGTCGGAGGACCGCAGCGGGTGGCGCTCCTCGACGACCTCCTCGTCGGACATGATCGTCTTGGCCCAGTGGACGGCACCGAAGCCGATGCCGAGCAGCGCCACCGCGAGGCACACCCCGAGCATGATGTTGAGCAGGAGCGTCTTGCCCACGAAGGGGAGATAGACGGTCGTGTCGTTGTGGATCGCGAAGTAGCTGACGATGAACCCGAGGGTGCCCAGGATCGACAGCGTGAAGAGCGCGGCGACCTGCCGCTCGGCACGCTTGGCCGCCTTGGGGTCGTCGTCCGCCGCCCGGTGGATGTGCGGGGGCAGGCCGGGGTTTTCGAAGGTCGCGGGCAACGCTGCCGGCGCCGTCTGGACCGAGACGGTCCCGCCCGTCCCGCTGGTGGTGACCTGGTCGCTCATGCGCAATCGATCCTGTCGGTCGTAGGGGGACGGTCAGGCGGCCTTCTGGCCCAGCCAGTACGCGCAGCCGATCATCAGCGCGAGGCCGAAGATCCAGACGAACATGCCCTCGGAGACGGGGCCCAGGTTCCCCAGGTTCATCCCGCCGATGTTGGGCTCGTTCTGGGTGACCGCGAGGTAGGCGATGACGGCCTTCTTCGCCTCGGGGCTGAGGTTGGCGTCGTTGAACACCGGCATCGACTGCGGGCCGGTCACCATCGCCTCGTAGACGTACTTCCCGGGCACGTCGTAAAGGCTGGGCGCGTACTTGCCGCGGGTGAGCGCACCGCCGGACCCCGCGTAGTTGTGGCACATCGAGCAGTTGACCCGGAAGATCTCGCCACCGAGCGCGACGTCTCCGCCCTCGGGGCTCGCGGCCTCCTCGTCGGGGATCGCCGGACCCGGGGACAACGAGGCGACGTATGCCGCGATGGCCGCGATCTGCTCTTCGGTGTAGCGTACGTCGTTCATCCGGGGCGCCTGCACGTTGGGCCCGGCGAGCGGCATACGGCCGGTGCCCATCTGGAAGTCGACGGCCGCGGCGCCGACGCCGATGAGCGTGGGACCACCCGTGTCGACCCTGCCCTCGGCATTGACCCCGTGGCAGGTCGCGCAGTTGGCGATGTAGAGCTGCTTGCCCAGCGCGATGTCGTCGCCGGTCGTCGCCGCCGCTTGCGCGGACTTGGGCGCGAGCAGCGAGTATGCCGCGCCGACGAGCGCCAGCCCGAGCAGCAGCAGCAGGGCGATCGCGGCGGGGTGGCGTCGACGTGCGGCCAAGGCGTTCACGAGAGGGTCCTGTCGTCGGTTCTCACGAGGCGAGGGAGGTCGACCGAGTCGACCGGGGCATAGTCACTTGAGCAGGTAGATCATCGAGTAGAGGGCGATCCACACGACGTCGACGAAGTGCCAGTAGTAGGACGTCACCACCGCCCCGACCGCCTGGTTGTGGGTGTAGCGGCGGGTGGTGAAGGTCCGACCGATGATGAGCAGGAAGGCGAGCAGGCCGCCGCTCACGTGCAGGGCGTGGAAGCCGGTGGCCATGTAGAAGATCGACCCGTAGCGGTTGCCCGCCAGCGTGACGTTCTCGGCCACCAGGCTCGCGTATTCGAGCGCCTGCCCGGCGACGAAGATCGCGCCGAAGATGTAGGTGAGGACGTACCACTCGCGCATGCCCCAGGTGCCGATCTGCGAGAGCCGCCCGGTGCGGGCCGCCTGGCCGCGTTCGGCCTTCATCACGCCGATCTGGCACCACACCGAGGAGATCACGAGGATCAGCGTGTTGATGGTCGCGAAGGGGACGTTGAGCTTGGCGGTCTCCTCGTGCCAGAGGGGCGCCGAGTTGGCCCGCAGCTGGAAGTAGATCGCGAAGAGCCCCGCGAAGAACATGAGTTCGGAGGAGAGCCAGACCATGGTCCCGACCTGGACCATGTTGGGCCGGGTCGCCGGGCCGTGCCCGGTGCTCACAGGGTGCGCTGGGATCGCCGATGCTGTCGCCACGCGCGCCATTATGGCGTGTCCGGTGTCGGCATGTGCGACCGACCCCCCGCTAATTCGGCCACCGTGCTCATCGGGGCATGAGTTCGGTCACCCGAGGCGGCCGACGGGGCGGCCGACGCGACCCCGCCGCGGCCCCGCCGCCCGCGGCGGAGCCGGGAATCGGGCCACTAGCATGGGCGCATGAGTTCCGCGCTGGGCGCTGCGAGCGCCTCCGACGTCCGCCAGATCTCGGTCCTGCTCTACAGCGACGACTCCACCGTGCGTGACGCGGTGCGCCTGGGGGTGGGCCGCCGGCCGGCTCGCGACGTCGAGGTCGTCTCCTGGCGCGAGTGCGCGACCCACCCGGCGGTCGTCGAGGCGGTCGAGGCGACGCGCTTCGACGTCCTCATCCTCGACGGCGAGGCGACCCCCATGGGCGGGATGGGGCTGTGCCGTCAGCTGAAGAGCGAGATCTACGACTGCCCTCCGGTGCTCGTGCTCACCGGCCGCGTCCAGGACGGCTGGCTGGCCGCCTGGTCGATGGCCGACGCGGTCGTGCCCCATCCGATCGATCCCGCAGCCCTGAGCGGTGCGGTCGCCGGGCTCGCTCGGCGAACCGGGGCGGCCACGCCGGCCTGACGGCATACCCGCTTCTTCCGCACCTACCTGACCAGGCGCCACTCACCCACGCGCGCACCCGAGCAGAAGACGACAAGACGAGCGGGACGACCCACGTGAGCAGCGATATCCGCCCCCACCCCCGGAGCTGGCCGGAGATCTACACCCGGCTGCTCGGGCGCGGGCACCTGTCCCAGGCCGACGCGTCCTGGGCGATGGACCAGATCATGAGCGGGGAGGCGACCCAGGCGCAGGTGGGCGGCTTCCTGCTCGCGCTGCGGGCCAAGGGCGAGACGGTCCAGGAGATGCGCGGCCTCGCCGACGCCATGCTCGCGCACGCGCTGCGGTTCACCGCCCCGAGACCCAGCCTCGACGTCGTGGGGACCGGCGGCGACCGCGCGCACACTGTGAACATCTCCACCACCGCGGCGATCGTCTGTGCGGCGGCGGGTGTCACCGTCGTCAAACACGGCAACCGGGCGGCGTCCTCGTCGTCGGGCGCCGCCGACGTGCTCGAGGCGCTCGGGCTCGACCTCGGCCTGCCTGCCGAACGGGTCGCCGAGGTCGTCGACGAGGCCGGGATCACGTTCTGTTTCGCCCGTGCCTTCCACCCCGCGATGCGCCATGCGGCCGGGGTGCGCAGCGAACTCGGGGTCGGGACGGTCTTCAACTTCCTCGGGCCACTCACCAACCCCGCACAGCCCACTCACGCCGCCGTGGGGTGCGCCGACGCGCGGATGGCCCCGATCCTCGCCGGCGTGTTCGCCGACCGGGGCACTTCGGCAGCCGTGGTGCGTGGCGACGACGGGCTCGACGAACTCACCCTCGCGACCACCTCGACGGTGTGGTGGGCCGCCGGCGGCACCGTCGTCGAGGGGCAGCTGGACCCGACGAGGCTGGGCCTCGCGCCCGCACCCACGGAGGCGTTGCGCGGCGGTGACGCTGCCCACAACGCCGAGGTGATCCGGCGACTGTTCGCCGGGGAGACAGGTCCGGTCCGGGACGCGGTCGTCCTCAACGCGGGCCTGGCCCTCGCCGTGTCGGCCGACTCGCTCGACCCGGCCGACGGGTCCGACGCGGTTGCCTTCGGCGACGAGGCGCTGCACACGGCGGTCGCGGCGGGGATGGCGCGAGCGGCGAGGGCGATCGACGAGGGTGCCGCCACCGCGACCCTCGACCGCTGGATCGCCGCCACGCGTCGCTGACGGCGCGGGGGGTCGGCTGACGCCGGCTGAGAGGTCTAGTCGAGGCCGAGGCTGAAGGCCGCCTCGAGATCGTGCGCGGAGTAGGCGCGGAAGGCGATGTGCGTCGTCGTCGCGAGGACCCCGGCAACCTTGGACAACCGGTCGGCGATGACGTCGGCGAGTTGCTCGTGCTCGCGCACGCGGACCATGGCCACGAGGTCGGCGTCGCCGGTGACGGAGTAGACCTCGGTCACGCCGGTCAGACCGGCGATCTCCTCGGCGACCTCGGGGATGCGGGCGACCTCGCAGTTGACCAGGACGATGGCGGTGATCACCCGACCCAGCCTAGGGGAGGGCCGGCTCAGGCCCCCTGCCGCAGCCGGGCGAGCTCGGTGCGGGTCGCTTCCGCCCCCCCGACCGGGCAGGTCCACTCACCGTCGATCGCGACGATCCGCACGCCGGGTGCCTCCAACCAGCGCAGGACGAGCTCGGTCTCCTCCGCGTATGCCGCGGGCGCCGGCGGCGGCTGCGGGCTCACCACCTCGGCCGTCGCGGTGAGGCTCGCGACGTAGACCATCGGGTCGGCACCCCGGGGGACCAGGCTCGTGCCGGCCAACCGTCCGTGTCGGATGCAGACGAGTTCCCACCCGCCGTCGGCGGACCGGTTGGCCGCGACGACCTCGGCGCTGGCCGCGAGCGGAGCCATCCGTTGGGTGCGCGCAGCCCCCCGGACGAGGTGGGACAACCGATCCCGCAGGGCACCGGCCTCCTCGAACCGCTCGGCGCGGGCCAGCTCGCGCATCCGCCCCTCGATGGCACCTACGAGCCGGCGACCGTCCCCGGCGAGCAGGGCCGCTGCCGCGTCGGCGTGGACGGCATAGTGGGCGGGCTCCTCGTTGCCCGTGCACGGAGCGCCGCAGCGGCCGAGCTCGGCGAGGACGCAGGCGGAGCCGCGCGGCCGCCCGGACAGCCGGGTCGTGCACTGCCGGAGGGGCACGACCTCGTGGACGGCGGCCACCGCGGCCTCGGCGGCTGCGCGCGAGCCGAACGGGCCGGCATACCGTGCGCCGTCGGCGAGGTCCGCACGGACCTCGCGGACGATGGACAGCCGGGGGAAGGGCTCGGCCGTGAGCTTCACCCACAGGGCACGTTCGGGGCGGGTGGAGCGACGGTTGTAGCGGGGCTTGTGCTCGGCAATGAGCCGCAGCTCCCGGACCTGGGCCTCGAGCGTCGTCTGGCAGACGATCGCCTGGATCGACTCGGCGAGCCCCACCATCTCGGACATCCGGGTGCGTTGCTCGGCCGCCGTGAAGTAGCTGCGCGCCCGGGTGCGGATGTCGCGGGAGGTGCCGACGTAGAGCGGACGGCGCTGGGAGTCGAGGAAGACGTAGACCCCCGGCGCGGCGGGCAGTCCGTCGGCGAGGAATCGCTTGCGCCGCTGGGCGGTGGTCACCCGGGAGGTGTAGCTCGAGAGCTCCTCGAGGGTCTGGACCCCCAGGTTGCCGACCCGACCGAGCAGGGCGTGCAGGACGTCGACGGTGGCCCGGGCGTCGTGCAGGGCCCGGTGGTCGGGGGTCGTGTCGGCCGCGAAGAGCCCTGCGAGGGTGGCCAGGCGATGGTTGCGTGCCTCGTCGCGCCCGACGAGCTGACGGGCGAGGGTGACGGTGTCGACGACCGGGAAGCCCGGCCACGGATGTCCGAGCTGCGCCGCCGCAGTCTTGAGGAAGGACACGTCGAAGCCGGCGTTGTGCGCGACGAGCACGGCGCCGCGGGCGAACTCGAGGAATGCCGGCAGCACGGTGTCGATGCGCGGCGCCTGCGCGACCATCGCGTCGGAGATGCCGGTGAGCACCTGGATGAAGGCGGGAATGGCGGCGCCCGGGTTGACCAGGGTCTGGAACTCGCCCAGGACCTCCCCGCCGCGCACCTTGACCGCCCCGACCTCGGTGATCGCGCACTCGCCCGGTGAGCCGCCCGTGGTCTCGAGGTCGACCACGACGAAGGTGACGTCGCGCAGCGGCGTGCCCAGGTCGTCGAGGGTGCCCTGGACCATCCGCATGGGAGCGACGCTAGGGGCGGGGTCCGACAGGCCGGGGGAGGCTCGCCCGGGTCGGCCGCTGCGGGCACCCGGACCGGGGCTGTCAGACCCTCGCCCTAGCGTGGTCACGTCGATCCGAACCGGACGGACCAAGAGGCCGGCCCGGCGGCGACAGCCAGCCTGAGGGCCCGCCTGCCGGGCCACCGGAGGAAGGAGCCACGATGCTCATCGAGTGCACGACCTGCCCGGTGCGCGGCCGACGGTGTGACGACTGTGTCGTGACGACGCTCGCGGCGTTCCCGGTCGACCTGCCGTCCCCGAGCACCGCCGGCCTCGCGCTCGACGCCGCCGAGCGGCGGGTGGTCGAGCTGTTCGTCGCGGCAGGGCTCGTCGACGTCCACGAAGCGGTCGGGCTGCGCGCGCGCCGCGAGCCGCGCGTCCAGCAGGCGGTGGGCTGACCCGACCTACCATCGAGACCATGCACCCGATCGTTGCCGTTCGCTCGCGGCGAGGCCCCGGCGCGGACGTGAGCGCCGCAGGCCGCCGGGGTGCGGGCCGGTGGGCGCGGGCGGCACGGGCCCTCGTGGTCGCGTGCGGCCTCCTCGCCGCAGCGGTGACGAGCGCCTGCACCACCGTCCCCTCCGCGAGCGAACCCTCGGGTATGCCGCGCACCTCCGGCGCCGCCGCAGCCGCCGCGACCGCCGCAGCCGCCGCGACCGCCGCCGCTGCCGGGCCGACCGGGCCAGCCGGGCAAACCGGGCCAGCCGGGCCGGCGGGTGCGACTACCGGCGGCTCCGCAGGGGCGCCGGGGCCCACCGGCGTCGGCTCGGGGGGGCTCGTTCGCTCCGCTCTCGCTCTGCTCGACCGCCGCGTGCAGGCGCTCGCCACCGACGACCGGGCGGCCTGGCTCGCGACGGTCGCCGATCCCACCTCTCCCGACGGGCTCGCCGAGACGGCCGCCTTCGACGCCCTGCGCCTGCTCGGGGTCGAGTCGCTCGTGGCCGAGACCGCGGCATACACCCCCGATCTCACCGCCGGGAGCGTCGGAGAGGCCACGGTGGCGGTGCGGCTCGGCTATCGGATCGCCGGCTTCGACCGCGGTGATCGCTCGACCCTGCGCACTCTGCGGGTGCGCAGGGTCGACGGCGACTGGCGGATCGTCCGTTGGCTCGGGCCCGGCGACGTGCCCGAGGTGTTCGACCTGCCCGGGCTCGCGGTGGTGCGCACCGAGCGGGTGCTCGTCGCCGGTCCCGGTGGCCTCGACCGGCTCCTCGGGTGCCTCGCCGATGCCGAGTTCGCCCAGGGCGTCGTCGAGGCCGTGCTCGGCCGGGCCACCCCGGTCGTCCTCGTCGACCCGGTGTCGGTGGCGTCCGCGGCGGCCCTCGTCGGGCGTTCCGATCCGAGTGGACTGCGCGAGGTGGCCGCGACGACCGTCGGACCCCGGCCGGCCGGCACGGCGGCGGTCGCCGACCGGGTCGTGCTCAACCCCGATGCGTCCGTCCGACTCACCGACGCGGGGCGCCGCCAGGTGCTCGCCCACGAGTTCACCCACGTGACGGTCCGGGCCGACACCCGGGGAGAGCTGCCCATGTGGTTGTCCGAGGGGGTCGCCGAATACGTCGGCTATGCCCCGGTCGAACTCGCCCCCGAACGGATCGCTGCCCAGGCACTCGACCGGGTGCGCAGCGAGGGACCGCCCACGGCTCTGCCCGACGGGACCGACTTCGCCGGGACCGAAGCGGCTGCGGCATACCAGGGTTCGTGGTTGGCGGTTCGGCGGCTGGCCCGCGCGCTGGGTCCGGGGCGCCTGCTCGGCTTCCTCACCGAACTCGCCTCGGCGCCCACCGGTGGCTTCGACGCACTGTTGCGTCGGGAAACCGGCCAGTCCGAGGCGGATTTCGTCGCAGCCTGGCGGGCCGACCTCGTCGCTCGCGCCCGCCCCTGAGCGGACGTGCGGGCGGTCCGTGCGCACGGACGGCTCGGGGGCCGCCCCAGCCACCGCGATAGCCTGTCGCCCATGGCCGATCGCACCGAGTCCTCCATCGTCATCGCGGCGAAGCCCGGGATCGTGCTGGACATCATCGCGGACTTCGAGGCCTACCCGGAATGGGCCGACGAGGTGAAGCGGGCGGTCATCCTCTCCGAAGAGGGCGACGGGTGGGCGGATCGGGTCGAATTCACGCTCGACGCGGGGGTCATCAAGGACACCTACACGCTCGACTACGAATGGGACCTCGCGCACGACGGGACCGGGGTCGTGTCCTGGAGTCTGGTGAAGGCCACGGTCCTCAAGGCGATGAACGGTTCCTACACGATCGCCAAGGACAAGACCGGCTGCAAGGTGACCTACCGGCTCGCGGTCGACTTGCACATCCCGATGCTCGGGATGCTCAAGCGCAAGGCCGAGGAGCAGATCGTCACCACCGCGCTCACCGGACTCAAGAGGCGTGCCGAGGGCTGAGGGGTGACGAACGAAGGGCGCGACCCGGTCGGGTCGGTCGCCGAGGAGGCGGCACGCCTGCTGGGGCTGTTCGCCGCAGGCCTGCCGGATTCGGCGTTGCACGCGGCGGGTGCTCGGGCGGCGGGGGAGCCGCCACCCTCGCACGCCTGCCCCGAGTGTGGTCACGATCCGCACGCCCGCACCGACCCGGTCTGCCGCGTGTGCCCGGTATGCCGCGTGCTCGCCGTCGTGCGCGCGATCAGCCCGGAGACCTTGGAGAAGGTCGCCGACATCGTCGACCTCGCGGGTGAGGCCCTGCGTGGGCTGGCCGCTCGACAGCGCGGCGACGGTGGGGGTGCCCGGCGCGGATCCTCGGCCTGGCCGGGGGCCGCGGAGGATCCCGACGTGCACCGCTGGCAGCCAGGCCCCGGATTCGCCGCCCACGGCGGTGCCGCAGCCAACGGCAATGCTGCCCACGGCGGTGCTACCCACGGCAGTGCTACCAACGGCGGTGCTACCAACGGCGGTGCCGTCAACGGCGGTGCCGCCACGAACGGTTCCGGATCTCCGGACACGACTCGACAGTGGGAGCCCTGGCCGGCGCCCGGGGCGTTCGACGCCGACCAGGAGCCCACGGCAGCCGAGCCGCCGAAGTCGCAGGACCGGCTGTGACCGTCGGGGAGCCGTCGGGGACGCCCGAATCGACGGGGGGCACGGCATACACGATCGGCATCGACATCGGCGGGACGAAGGTTGCGGGCGGCGTCGTCGACGAGGCGGGTGCCATCGTCGCGCGCGCGCGGGCCGACACGCCGCACCGCTCGACCTCGCCCGAGGTCGTCGAGGACACGATCGTCGGCGTCGTCGACGACCTGCTCGGCCGGGTCGGGCGCGATCGGGTCGTGGCCGTGGGCATCGGGGCGGCCGGCTTCGTCGCCGCCGACCGGGCGACCGTCGTCTTCGCGCCGCACCTGTCCTGGCGCAACGAACCGCTGCGCGCCGCCCTGGCCGGGCGAATCGGCCTGCCGATCACCGTCGACAACGACGCCAACGCCGCCGCGTGGGCCGAGTGGAGGTTCGGGGCCGGGCGTGGTGAGAGCCACCTCGTCCTGGTCAACCTCGGCACCGGCATCGGTGGCGGGATCGTCCTGGACGGGCGACTCGAGCGCGGTCGCTTCGGCATCGCCGGCGAATTCGCCCACATGCAGGTGGTGCCGGACGGCCTGCGCTGCGAATGCGGGAACCGAGGATGCTGGGAGCAGTACTCGAGCGGTAACGCGCTCGTGCGTGAGGCGCGGGCCCTGCTCAAGGCGGGGTCACCCGTCGCGAGCGACCTGCGCGACCGGGTCGGTGGGGACCCGTCCGCGCTCACCGGCCCGCTCGTCACGCAGGCGGCCCAGGAGGGCGACCGCACGGCGGTCGAACTGCTCGCCGACGTCGGCCGCTGGCTCGGTGTGGGGCTGGCGAACCTCGCCGCGGCCTTCGACCCCGGCACCTTCGTCATCGGCGGCGGGGTGAGTGCAGCGGGGGAGCTGCTGCTCGGCCCGGCACGCGAGGCCTACCGGCGGCACCTCACCGGGCGTGGCTACCGACCCGAGGCCCGGATCGTCGCCGCCTCGTTCGGCAACGAGGCCGGCGTCGTCGGCGCCGCCGATCTCGCCCGGTCGGACCTGCGGTCTGCGGGCTGAGGTCGGGCCCCAGGGGGTGCGGCGTCAGACCCGGGCGCCGTCGTCGTCGGGATCGCGCTCGCCCGACCCGCGCAGGACGAGCAAGCCGAAGCCGACGATCGTCGCGGCAACCCCGAGCAGGACCCACCAGCCCGGGTCGGGGTTGTGCGAGAGCACCGCGGCCCAGAGGACGAGCAGCGGGCCGAGGATGAGCCCGGCGAGCGCGAGCCAGTAGGTCGCGTCGTGTGCCGGCGGCAACGGCGCTGGGGGTGCCGGCTCGAAGTGCTCGTCCTCTTCGGGGGGCACGTGCCCGCGCCAACCCAGAGGCGGCTCGTCCCACCCGGGCGTCGGCAGGTCCGAGTCGGGCCCGTCCGGGGCGTCGGCGCGGCCCAGCGGCTCGGGGCGCCTGCCGGGGTCGGCGGGCCGGGTCGAGCCCGTGGCCCCCGGCGGCAACCCGGCACTTCCGTCGCCGGGCGCGGGCAGCATGGCGGGCGGCATGGCGGGTGGGTCGTCGGCCGGGGCGGAACCGGGCGCGGTGAGTCCCCATCCGGCGACGATCTGCGCGAACCGCGCGTCGACCTCACCCGCGTCGAGCGGCCGCGCCGGTTCCTCCGGGCGACCGATCGTCGACTCCTCGCTCATGGCCTCAGTCTGCGCCATCGGCGCCGTTCGTGGAGCCGCTCGTCGCGACGGACCGCCGGTGAGTGGCGCGCCGGGCACCCGGTCCGAAGGATCGACGGGGTGACCCACGTCAAGCGGTGCGGCGGCGCTGGCGACCCGACCGGGCGAGTAGAGTGCTGCAGGTCACAGGAAGGGCGCGGGCGTGCTGTATTGGTTCCTCCACCGGATCGTCGTCGGTCCATTGCTCAAACTGCTCTTCCGGCCGTGGGTCGAGGGCATCGAGCACGTGCCCGCGGAAGGCGGGGCCATCCTCGCGAGCAATCACCTGTCCTTCTCCGACTCGATCTTCCTGCCCATCCTGCTGCCGCGGCGGATCACCTTCACCGCGAAGATGGAGTACTTCACCGGCTCGGGCATCAAGGGGACCCTTACCCGCTGGTTCTTCACGGGGGTCGGGCAGATCCCCATCGACCGTTCGGGCGGCCGGGCGAGCGAGGCGGCCATCCAGGGCGGCCTGCGGGTGCTGCGGCGCGGCGACCTGTTCGGGATCTACCCCGAAGGTACCCGCTCGCCCGACGGACGGCTCTACAAGGGCAAGACCGGCATCGCCCGGATGGCCCTCGAGGCCGGCTGCCCGGTCATCCCGGTGGCGATGATCGGCACCGACAAGGCCCAGCCGACCGGCCAGAAGGTCCCCACGATCATGCGGATCGGCGTGCGCATCGGGGCGCCGCTCGACTTCTCCCGCTACGAGGGGATGGAGAACGACCGCTTCGTCCTGCGCTCGATCACCGACGAGATCATGTACGAGCTCATGCTGCTGTCCGGCCAGGAATACGTCGACGTCTACGCCTCGTCGATGAAGAAGAACGTCCTCAAGGACACCGTCCAGACCACCGTCCAGACCGTCGTCGACAAGGCGCGCGAGATCCAGGAGGCGGCGACCAAGGCGACGAACAAGGCGCGTGAGGCGCGTGCGGGCGCGACGGCGGACGAGGGGCCCGATCCGTCGGCCGAGGCACCCGAGGCGCCGGTCGAACTGCCGACCTCCCCGTCGGCCGACCCTGCCGCGGACGCCGGGCCGCCAGCCGAGCGCCGGGCCAGCTGACCCCGGGCCGATCGGCCGCGGTAGCGTCGCCCCATGCTCCACCCGACCCGGCGCGAGACCCGCGGGGGTGACTCGCTCCTGCTCAACTCCCTCTGGGGTGGTTTGCGGGTCTTCCGGCTGCTCGCCATCGGGTATGCCGCGTGGGGAGCGGTCGTCCGGCTGCCGGAGATGGCTCATCCCGCGGTCGCCCTCGGCATCATCGCGCTCCTGGGCGTGTGGTCCGTGTGGCTCGCCTTCGTCGACCGGCGCGACCTGGCCCTGCACCTCGCGGAGTTCGTCCTCGTGAGTGCCGCGGTGCTGTCCACCCGTTGGGTGGACAGTCCGCAGGCGGCCGTCGAGGGCCAGACGACGGTCGTCGGGGTCTACCAGGCGGTGCCGATCGTCTCCCTCGCGCTCATCGCCGGCTGGCGCGGCGGGCTGGCTGCCTCCCTGCTCATGACGGCCGTGCTCCTCGCGGTCGTCGGTCGGGTGGACTCCGAGCCGCTGAGCAACGCGGGACTGCTCGTCATGCTGGGCACGTGCATCGGCTACGTCGCCGACGTCGCGCGCACCGAACAGGCGGCCCTGCGTCGGGCGCTGGCCAGACAGGCCGAGATCGCCGAGCGCGACCGGCTGGCCCGGACCGTCCACGACGGGGTGCTCCAGGCACTCGCCTTCATCCATCGGCGCGGGCTCGACCTCGGCGGCGACGCGGCCCGACTCGGGGTGATCGCGGCGCAGCAGGAACACCAGCTGCGGGCGCTCGCGAGCGGCATACCGCTGCGGGAACTCGAGGCGACGGTCGACGGGCCGGCCGACCTGCGCTACGCCCTCGAGGCGGCGTCGACGGGCACCGCCGTGCTCGTCGCTCCGCACGAGCCGGTCGAGCTCGAGCCCAGAGTCGTGCGCGAGATCGTCGCGGCGGTCGAGGCGGCTCTCGACAACGTCCGCAAGCACGCGGGCCCCGACGCCCGGTCCTGGGTGCTCGTCGACGACCTCGGGGGCGACGTCGTCGTCACCGTGCGCGACAATGGCGTCGGAGTCTCGCCTGAGCGGATGGCGCAGGCCGGCGCGAGTGGCCGCCTCGGGGTGTCCTCCTCGATCAAGAGCCGGATCGAGGACCTCGGCGGGCGAGCGACCTATCTGTTCGGACCCGGGGGTGGGACGACCGTGGAGATGTGGATTCCCAAGGAGGCAGGGTGACCAGCGGTCCGGAGCAGGCGCAGCTGCACGAGCTGCCGGGCGTCCCGCCCGGTGGGCCGGTCCCCGACGCCGAGCCGGACGACGAGCGGATGCCCGAGCGGCCGGTGCGGGTGGTCGTCGCCGACGACCACCCGATGTGGCGGGACGCCGTGGCCCGCGACCTCATCGACGCCGGTTTCGCGGTCGTCGGCACCGCGGCGGACGGGCCGTCCGCGGTGCGGCGAACGGTGGCCTCCCGGCCCGACGTCCTCGTCCTGGACCTCAACCTCCCCGGACTGCGCGGCCCCCAGGTGTGCGCGGCGCTGGCGGCCGAAGACCTGCCCACCCGCATCCTCATCCTCTCGGTGAGTGGCGAGCAGGAGGACGTCCTGGCCGCTGTCAAGGCGGGGGCCACCGGCTACCTCGTGAAGTCGGCGCGTCGCGAGGACTTCATCGAGGCGGTGCACCGCACGGCCCAAGGCCGCGCGGTGTTCACGCCGGGGTTGGCCGACCTCGTCCTCGGCGAGTTCCGTCGGTTGCAGGACCAGGAGCACAAGTCCGCTCCTGCCCCCACCCTCACCGACCGGGAGACCGAGGTGCTGCGGCTGGTCGCCACCGGGAAGTCCTACAAGGACATCGCGGCCGAACTGTTCATCTCGCACCGGACCGTGCAGAACCACGTGCAGAACACGTTGAGCAAGATGCAGATGCACAACCGGGTCGAACTCGTCCGTTACGCGATCGAGCGCGGCCTGCACGGCTGAGCGCCTGCACGAC
>JAKPEG010000043.1 GCA_029552065.1 Actinomycetes bacterium | reverse complement strand
CGCCTTTCGCTGCGCGTTGCGAGATCGCACCATGCGGCTATCCGGAGAGCTCGACGCGATCGGGACGCCGGACGGGATCGTCGCCTACAACCCGCTCGCCTACGCCTGGGCCGCGCACGCGCGCTACCTGGACCTGTTCGGGGGCCCGCGGCGGATCGTGATCGCCGGGATGAACCCGGGGCCATGGGGGATGGTGCAGACCGGCGTGCCGTTCGGGAACGTGGCGACGGCGAAGATGATCATCGGGCTCGGCGACCCCCGCGCGTGGTCGGCGGAGGCCGACAGCATCGTCGGGAAGCCGGCGACCTTGCTCGATGGCCGGCCCGTGAGGGGGTTCCGGTGCTCGCGCGACGAGGTGAGCGGCCGGCGCTTCTGGAGCGGTCTCGCTCCATTGTGGGCGCGGGAGATGGATGACGATCAGCAGGACGACGGGGATAGGGCCCACGGTCAGCAGCGCTTCCTCGCCGCGCTCCGGCGCATGCTCGGCGAGTGCTTCGTGATGAACCTCTGCCCGCTGGCGTTCTTCGACGGCCGACCGCAGGCCGCCCCGAACATCACCCCGGACAAGCTGCCAAAGGACTGGCGCGACCGGCTCGTCGGCGACGGCAGCCCGTGCGCGGCGTACTTCGCCGACATGCTGCGCCTGTTCCGGCCCGAGGTCGTCGTCGTCATGGGCGCCTGGGTCGAGAAGCAGGTCATGCGGTGGGCCGGGTCGGCGGTGCGCGTGTTCCGGATCCCGCACCCGTCGCCCGCGAACCCGGCGTCGAACAAGGGGTGGGCGGGGCTCGTGCAGGCCGCGCTGCGCGAGGGAGGGGTCGTGCGATGAGCGACCTGGACGGGATCGATCAGTGGAGCCGCGGCAGGGTGCTCGAGGCGCGCGCGAAGTGCGACGCCGCCGACAAGGAGACCGCGCTCGAGCTGGCGCGGGCGAAGCGCGTGGAGGCCGAGCGGGAGACGCAGTTGATGCTCGCCGAGGGTGCGAACAAGCTCTCGATCGCTCGCACGACGCGGATCGCCAGGACGATCGAGATCGGGCTCGTCACCGCCGGGACGGTCGTGCTTGCGGCCGTCCTGAGCTGTTGAATACGGATCGCGGGAGCGCGTATACATGGCGTGCCGACGCAGCGGCATGACCTCGGCTCGACCGGGGCGAAGGTGATTCGGTTCATCCTGCGTGTTGCGGCGAGCAGATGGGCGGGGGCCCGCTGAAGCTCGCGCGGCGGAGACCGCAGCCCCGATGATGCGGACTCGACCACAGCGGCCGGACCGGCGGCCGTAACCCGATGGACTCGGGTGAAGCGGGGCAACCCGACCCGGTACCTCATGTGTCTGGGAGCAGAGCGGGAGAGCACGCGGCGGACACCGTAAATGCGTCGTGCATGGACCCGGGCGGCCTTGTGTTCGGGCCGCGGAAGAATGAGCACAGAGACCCCGAGCGGCGCCAGCTTCTCGGGGTCTCGCCTTTGAAGCAACCCCGGCCCGCCCCGTCTCACCGCCCGATGGATAGACCTGCCCAAATGACCATGTTCACATGCGACCC
>JAKPEG010000038.1 GCA_029552065.1 Actinomycetes bacterium | reverse complement strand
AAGGGCGGCGTCGTCGAGGTCGAGGTCACCGACGGTGGGGGGCCGACCGAGCCGCGCCCGGCGCCGCGTGCGGTGTGGGCACCCTCTGGTCGGGGCCTGCGGATCGTGCGTGCCCTCGCGCACGAGTGGGGCGTGACCGAGGACCGCGGCAGCCGCACCGTCTGGGCCACCATGGGCGGGCCCTCGCGGCGCCGCGCCACCTGAGTCTGGAAGAGTTGGCCCATGGGTAAGGCTTCGCGTCGTCCACGATCCACTGCCGGCTCCGCGGCGGGCAGGGCCGGCAAGTCCGGCAAGGTCGCTCCCGCGCCCTATGTCGCCCGCCCCTTCGCGGGCCTGGGCAATGAGCCGGACTGGGTGGCGATCCGCGAGATCCTCCCGGCCGCCACCGCGACCGTGCGCCTCGACCCGAGCGTCGCGGGGGCCGGCCCCGCCGATGCCTCGGGGGAGAACTCCTCCGACGAGGTGACCATCGCGACCGTGCTGCCGATGGCCTGGCCGGGGCTGCACCGCGCCGACGGCACCGTCCTCGTCGCGACCCAGTCCGGCAGCTCGAGCGGGGACGCCTCCCGCGACCTCGCCGCCGCCGTCCTCGCGACCCGGGCGCTGCCGGCCGGGACGCCGCTGACGCAGGTGCCGGCCGTCACGGCCGCCACGCCCCGTCTCCAGGACCTCCTCGCTCCCGGCCAGGAGCTCGAGGTCACCCTCCACGACGGGTTCGAGTTCTGGGTCGGCGACGGAGAGCTCGACGCCGACGCCAAGGCCTCCTTGGAGCGCGCGAACGCCTCGATCGTCCCGATGGTCCGCCTCCGCGGCGCGGACTCGGCCTACCACGTCGCCTATGGCGACCGGGCCTTCATCCGGGTCGTCCTCGCCGAGGACGAGGACCCCGCCACCGATGCACTTGCCCGCCTTCACGCCGCCGGCGCGGACGCCCTCGGCGAGGGCACCCGCCTCCTCGGGGCCTTCCGGGCCTGTGGGGCGCTCGTCCCCGTCATCGAGGTCGACCCCGCAGCCGAGCCGACCGCCCACGAGGAGGCGCTCGCCGCCTGGTCGAACCGGTATGCCGAGGCGGCCGCCTCGAGAACCCCTCTCACCTCCGAGGAGCGCCGG
>JAKPEG010000168.1 GCA_029552065.1 Actinomycetes bacterium | reverse complement strand
GGGGGGCCCGGGGTCCGGCGAGGCGCCCGGCCCCGCAAGGAGGTGCGCCGCCATGCAAAAATTTCATAGCGGGCGCGCTCGGCCCGCGAGGGTCTGCAGGATAGCCCAAGGCCCCGGGCCCCCGAGTTTCCGGCCCCTGCGGCGGCCGGGCCGCGGCCCGGCCGCCCGCTTTCGGCCCGCGGGGGGCGCCGCGGAGCGCGACGAACGCGGGCCAATAATGCTAAGTACCGGACCATGTCTGCCCGCATCGTCAAGGTCCGAGTCGAAGGGGAGGCCGAGCAGCAGGTCCCGGTCGGCACGCCGATCCGCGACCTGGTCGGCCGTCGCAACGCCGAGGGGCTGCCCATCCTCGGGGCGATCCTGAACAACCGGCTGGTCTCGCTGTCGACCCCGATCCGCGGCAACGCCCGGATCCGGCCGGTCACCGAGCGCGACCGCGAGGGGGTCGCGATCTACCGGCGCTCGATCTCCATCGTGCTCGTCCAGGCGCGCCACGAGGTCTTCCCCGAGGTGCGGCTGCGCATCGGCCAGTCCCTCGGCGACGGCTACTTCTACGAGTGGCTCGGCCCCGAGCCGATCACCGAGGAGCGGGTCCGGGCCCTGGAGGCGCGCATGCGCGCCATCGTCGAGGAGGACCGGCCCTTCATCGAGGAGCTGCTCGACATCGACGAGGCCATCGACCTCTTCGAGCGCGAGGGCGCCCCCGAGCGCGTGCGCCTGCTGCGGACCCTGCGGGTGCCGGTCATCCCGGTGGTCTCGATGGGCGACATCCACTCCATCGCCCACGGCCCGGTGGCCCCGTCGGCGGGCGAGCTGGGCGGCTTCGAGCTGCTGCCCTACAACGGCGGCCTCATCCTGCGGTTCCCCGACCCCTCGGCGCGCCGGCGCGAGATCGCCGACATGCCGCGGTTCTTCAAGGTCTACCGGGACACGCGGCGCTGGAACGAGATCATCGGCGTCGCCGACGTCGGCCAGTTCAACGGGCTGTGCATCCACGGCGAGGTCAACGAGATCGTCCGCGTCGCCGAGGGGCTGCACGAGAAGAAGATCGCCGAGATCGCCGACCGGATCCTGCTGCGCGAGGGGACGAACCTCGTCTGCATCGCCGGCCCCTCGTCGAGCGGCAAGACCACCTTCACCAAGCGGCTGGCGACCCAGCTGCG
>JAKPEG010000221.1 GCA_029552065.1 Actinomycetes bacterium | reverse complement strand
CACGAGCCCGATCGCCGCGAGGAACATCAACACGCCGCTCACCAGCCCGAGATAGGTGGCCAGCCGGAGCGGGAAGAGCGAGAAGCCGGTCACCGCGTCGAGCGAGAGACGGAGCATCTTGAGGAACGGGTACTTCGACTCGCCAGCCGCGCGGGCCTCCCTGCGGTAGCCCACCGACGCCGACGGAAAGCCGAGGGCAGGCACGACGAAACGCAGGACCCGGTTGGTGTCGGGCAGGGTGTTGATCGCGTCGACGGTGGCGCGCGACATGAGCCGGAAGTCGCCAGCGTCCGCCTGCGCACTCGTGCCGGAGATCCGCCGGATGATCGAGTAGAAGGCCCGGGCCGTGCCGCGCTTGAAGGCGGTGTCGGTCGAGCGGTCGCTGCGCACCCCGTAGACGACGTCGACACCCTCGCGGCGGGCGGTGGCGAGCATCTCGGCGATGACCTCGGGGGGATCCTGCAGGTCTGCGTCGATGGTGACGACGTAACGGCCGCGCGCGACCGAGAGCCCGGCGGAGATCGCGGCCTGGTGTCCCGCGTTGGCGCGCAGGCGCACGACCCGGACCTGCTCCCATTCGCGGTCGAGCTTGTGCAGGAGCGCAGGCGTGAGGTCGCGGGACCCGTCGTCGACGCAGACGACCTCGTAGCTCTCGGTGGCCGCGTCGAGCACCGGGCGCAGTCGCTGCGCGAGCAGCGGCAGCACCTCCTGCTCGTTGTACATCGGGATGACCACCGACAGTTCGGGCCTCATGACAACCAGGGTACGGTCGCGCCCCAGCCGTGCCCATGCGTCCGCTGTGGACACCCCGTGAGCGACGGCATACCGGCGTGGGAGAGGCAAGGGGTATGCCGCTCGCGAACCGCGGGCGGGTACCCGCTAGCATGTGCCCATGTCTGCCAGCGTGCTGCCCGTCCTTGCCGGTGCCGAGGAGGCGACCCGCGAGTTGCCCATGCCGCCGCTCGTCTACGGCATCCTCATGCTCGCCCTGTTCGTGCTCCTGCTCGCCTTCACGTGGTCCTTCCGCGGCACGGCATACAAGGTCCGGGACAAGCACTCGAACACCTCAGGCGGGGGTCACCACTGAGCCGACGCATCGGCGTCATGGGCGGGACCTTCGATCCCATCCACCACGGGCACCTCGTCGCCGCAAGTGAGGTCCAGGCACTCTTCGACCTCGACGAGGTGGTCTTCGTCCCCACCGGGCGGCCCTGGCAGAAGGCCGACAGTGGGGTGTCGACCGCCGAACACCGCTATCTCATGACGGTCATCGCTACGGCCTCGAATCCGCGGTTCACGGTGAGCAGGGTCGACGTCGACCGGGAGGGCCCGACCTACACGATCGACACGCTGCGCGACCTGCACCGCAGCCGGCCCGACGCGCAGCTCTACTTCATCACCGGGGCCGACGCGCTCGCCCACATCCTCACCTGGAAGGACGTCGACGAGCTCTGGGACCTCGCCCACTTCGTCGGGGTCACCCGACCGGGGCACGTCCTCAGCGACAAGGGCCTGCCCACCGACAAGATCTCGTTGCAGGAGGTGCCCGCGATGGCGATCTCCTCGACCGACTGCCGGGAGCGCGTCGGGCGGGGCGAGCCGGTCTGGTACCTCGTGCCGGACGGCGTCGTCCAGTACATCGCCAAGCACGGGCTCTACCGGAGCGCCGCACGGCCCGCGGAGGCGCACGCGTGACTGCCACGGAGCGGGCCGTCGCCCTCGCGAGAGCAGCCGCGCAGGGCGCGTGGGAGAAGAAGGCGGAGCACGTCGTGGCCATCGACGTGTCGGCCCAGCTCGCGCTCGCCGACGTCTTCGTCCTCGCCTCGGCGACCAACGAACGCCAGGTCGGGGCGATCGTCGACGAGGTGGCGGAGCGGGTCCGCCGCGCGGGGGGCACCACCCTGCGCCGCGAGGGTGGCCGGGAGGACCGCTGGGTGCTGCTCGACTTCGGCGACCTCGTCGTGCACGTCCAGCACCGCGAGGAGCGGGCCTTCTACCAGCTCGAACGGCTCTGGCGGGACTGCCCGACGATCGACCTGGGCCTGCCGGAGATCGCCGAAGCCGCCGCCGGTGGCTCGCCGGGTATGCCGGACCCGGCCGATGCCGCGGACGCCGCGGGCTCGGATCGCTGAGCGATGCCGACCCGGATGAGCGGCTTCCCTCCGCGGGACGCCCGGCGGCTCGTGCTCGTGCGCCACGGTCAAACCGCGTGGAACCTCGACAAACGCGCCCAGGGCCACGCCGACATCCCGCTCGACGACGTCGGGCATGCCCAGGCCCGGGCGATGGCCCCGCACGTCGCAGCGCTCGAGCCGGTGCGACTGTGGACCTCGGACCTCGCGCGCGCGGCCGAGACCGCGGCATACCTCGGGGTGGCCTGCGGGATCCCGGTCGAGCGGGACCGGCGGCTGCGGGAGTACAGCGTGGGCGAGCGGTCGGGGCTCACGCGGGCGCAGTTCGCCGAGCGCTTCCCGCGCGAGTATGCCGCGTGGCTGGCCGAGGACGAAAGCGTGCTCCTGCCGGGTGCCGAGTCGACCGCGGACGTGTTGGCGCGGATGGTGCCGGCCCTGCGCGAATGCCTCGCGGCCCTCGGGCCGGGGGAGACCGGTGCGGTCGTCACCCATGGGGCCTGTCTGCGCGCCGCCCTGCTCGAACTCGTCGGCCTCCCGCAGAGCGCCGACGCCGCCTTCGCGACCATGGGCAACTGCGCGTGGACGGTCCTGCAGGAGGCCGAGTTGGGCGGGCGGCTGCGGGTGGCGGCATACAACGCCGGGGTCCCGGCGACCTCCGCAGCCCCGGCGACGGATTTCCGTTTGGACGAGGCCGTTGGCTAAGATCGTCGGGTTGCCCGGCGGCGCAAGCCGAGGGGCGGCGGGGCTGTAGCGCAGCTGGTAGCGCACCTCCATGGCATGGAGGGGGTCAGGGGTTCGAGTCCCCTCAGCTCCACCAGATGACGAAGGGCCGGCGAGCACGCCGGCCCTTCGTGCTGTGAGTGGGCGGCCGAGCTCGAGCCTCGCGGCCGGTCCCTCGATCCCGCCCCTCTCGAGTCTTCGTCTGAGTACTCCTACTCGGTCGGAACGAGTACTCCTACTCTGCCGGACCAGATTCGGGGTCGGTAGGTTCGTGGCTCGTCGGGGGCTGCAGGCACAGCGCTGACCTCGACATCCGACAGGACGACACAGAGACGGGGAGAGTTCATGAGGGTACGTCTGGGCGCGTTCGTCGCGCTCGCAACGCTGGGACTGGCGGCAGCCATCGCCGCACCGGCAACCGTGGCGGGGGCGGCGCAGGTCACCGAGACCACGAGCACGGCAGAAGTCGTCGCAGGCGACTCAGGTCACGACGACGCGGACGCGGTCTACGAGGTCGTGAAGACCGCCAAGGGCTTCGACGTGGCGATCTACGACGCGGCGCCCGGGGTGAGCAACGACGAGCTGCGGGCCACGCTCGCTGCGCAGGGGCACAAGCCACTGGCCAAGGGCGACCAACCCGCGGCCGCCATCGCGAGGCAGTCCACGGGCCTGCTGGCCAGCGTCGCCGCGGTGTCCTCGGCCTGCCAGTACTACGGCAGCGCCGCGGAATGGTGCGGTCACCGATGGGCGGCCAACGGCTTCGAGGACCCCGCGGTCTACTTCCTCGACCACACCTCGAGCGCATGGCCGGTGAGCGCGGCCACGGTGACGTGGAACAAGGCGCAGGGCATCGACTCCTACTACCGCTGGTACACCAACGGTTGCCCCGGAGGCGGCCGGCACTGCGTGAACCTCTACAACGCGAACTACGGAGCGACCGGTTGGACGGGGACCACCCACTGGGGCGTCGACTCGACCGGCAACTACGACAACACGACCAACGTCACGGTGAAGTTCAACGACTACTACGGCGGGACCGCCGCTCAGCACCGGAACACGACGTGTCACGAGATGGGTCACGCCCTGGGCCTCGCCCACAACTACTCGACCGCCAGCTGCCTCTATTACGCGCGGACGAGCCAGCAGTATCCGTCGAGTGACGACTTCGGCATCCTGCCGCTCATCTACGGCTACTGATCGTTCAACCTGGGAGCCCCACTGAGGGGACAGAATCAAACGTGAAGAGGAGTCGACCTTGAAGTTGCCATCCAAACTCTCGGTGATGCTTGCCGGCTCGGCAATGGTCGCCGGTACTGCTGTCGCCACCCTGGTGCCACAAGAGGCGCATGCGGCCTCATGCATCTACTATGTGTATTCGTATGGCAGCTCGGGGGGCTGCGTCAAGAACATCCAATTGATGGCGAACGCCATCACTCACAACTGGGGCGGCGGGTTGGCCTGTAGCGGGTACAACAATGGTGTGCCGCAAAGGATGTCGACGAATTACATCGCGGCCGACGGCGCCTTCGGACCGATCACCAAAGCCAAGGTCAAGGATATCCAGAGAGCAATCGGTTGCGATACCGTCGACGGTATCGTCGGGCGTGAGACCTGGAGCACCTTGTGCTTCTACGCCGCCAGTAAGGTGAACAATACGTCGAGTATCTACAACGCGGGTTATGTGGCTGCCCTCAACAGTGGGTGCAAGCCGTCGGATTCCTACACCGGTCCGTGGCCGTATACGCCGTACTGACAGGAGGTCGGCCAGAACCGAGCGGCGACGCCCCGCCAAGGGATGCGTCCGCTCGGCTGCGGTAACACATCGCTCTTCCTGGCTGACACTGCGGCCCCGGACCGATCGGTCCGGGGCCGCACGTCGTGCGGAGGGCTCAGGCGCCGGCGAGGAAGTCGCGCAGGCCGGCGAGCAGGCGTTCGACGTCAGACTCGTCGGTGTAGGGCGCGAGACCGACCCGCAGGCCGTGACTGTCGGCCAATCCCAGCCGAGCGAACGTCTCGTGGGCGTAGAAGGACCCGGCGGGAGCCTGTATGCCGCGCGCCGCGAGGAACTGCCAGGCATCCCACGTGCGTCGGCCCGGCAGGGTGAGCAGCAGGGTCGGGGTGCGAAGCGCCGCCCGCGAGTGGACGACGACCCGCTCGCCCAACTCGGCGAGGCCCCCTTCGAGCAGCGCGAGCAGCCGGCCCTCGTGCTCCTCGACGGCGACCCACGCGCGGGCGAGCCGTTCGCGGCGGGTCTCCTGCGCAGCGGCCGGCGCGGGAGCTGCCAGCCCCGCGAGGACCTCGACCGCCGCCGTCGCCCCCGCGAGGATCTCGTAGGGGAGGGTGCCCAACTCGAACCGCTCGGGCACGGCATCGGTCGAAGGCAGCAGCTTGTCGGGATGCAGCCGCTCGAGCAGGGCGGGATCGGCGCCCAGCACGCCGCAGTGCGGCCCGAGGAACTTATAGGGCGAGCAGACGAGTGCGTCGGCGCCGAGCGCCCCGAGGTCCAGGAGCCGGTGCGCGGCCAGGTGCACCGCGTCGACCCACACGAGCGCCCCCACGGCGTGTGCGGCGTCGGCGACGGCGCGCACCGGAGGCCGCGTCCCGATGAGGTTGGACGCCCCGGTGATCGCCACGAGCCTCGTGCGCTCGTTGATCGCCGATTCGACACTTTCCCAGAGCAGTTCGCTGGTCTGCGGGTCGAAGTCGAGCCACCGCACGGCCACTCCGGCCCGGTCGGCCGCCTGGATCCACGGACGGACGTTCGCGTCGTGGTCGAGGCGCGAGACGACGATCTCGTCACCTGGTCGCCAGGTCGCCGCGATCGCTCGGGACAGGTCGTAGGTGAGGGCCGTGGCCGAGCGCCCGTGCACGACGCCTTCCGGTGCCACGCCGAGGAAGCCCCCGTATGCCGTGCGGAAGCTCGCGACCGACTCCTCGGCATTGCGTTCGCTCGCGCCCGTCGTGCCCCGGTTGGACAACGGGCCGGTGAGGGTGGCCGCGATGGCGTCGGCGACGGCATACGGCGTCTGCGTGCCACCCGGACCGTCGAAGTGGGCGATCCCCGAGCGAAGTGAGGGGATCTGGGCGCGCAGCCCGGCGACGTCGAGCACCGCTCAGTGGCGAGTGGACATGGGGTGCTCGGGGACGCTCTGCGTGCCGCCGTAGAGACTGCGCGTGTTGATCGCGGGGGCCTTGTGGTGGGCGGCGAGGTTGACGTAGGTGCGGCCGAGCTCGTCCTTGATCGCGCCGATGATCGAGGCGACCCGGGCGAGGTCCTCGTGCAGGTGGTCGGTCGACTCGGTCTGCACGAGGAAGCGCCAGAGCACCTCTTCGAGCGCGTTGAAGTGCATCTGGATGTCTTCCAGGTGGAAGCCCGCGTGGAAGCACGAACGGGCGACCCGCCGCGCGTAGTCGAGCACCGGCAGCGGGGTGCGCTCCTTGAGCGCGGTGATGAGGGTGTCCATCGTCTGGGAGAGCCGGCGACGCAGGACCTCGGGGTCGACATGCCGGTAGGGCGGGTGCAACCGATGGCCGAGCAGGTCCACCGCCTCGTCGACGAGCTCCTGCGAGTGCGCCTCGAGCGCCGCGATGAGTGCCATCGTGTCCCTGCCTTCCACCCGCTGCCGTGCCGTCACGCGGTGCATCCATCGTAGACGGGGCCGCGCCGGGTGGCCGGGCCACAGGTCCCGACCTCGCGGGGGACCGGTCAGGCCGAAGCTCAGACGCCGGCGAAGAGCTGGTCGACGTCGATCGCGGGGGCGTGGTGGCGGCTGGCGAGCTCGACGTAGACCTGGGCCATCCGGTCCTTGCCGGCGCCGATGATCCCACCGACGGTCGCGAGGGCGGCGGCGAGGGTCTCGCGCGGCTCGTACGCGACGAGATCGCCCCAGATCGCCTCTTCGACGGCGTTGTAGAAGGACTGGAGCTCCTCGACCTGGAAGCCCTGGTGGTAGCGCTGCTCCGCGACGCTCTCGACGTGCCGCAGCATGCCGACCGGGCTGTTGTCCCGGACGCCCGCCACGACCTGGTCGATGAGCACACCGAGGCGTTCGCGCACGAAGTCCTCGCCGAGCTTCTCGTAGTGTCCCTCGTGGGCGAGCCGGTGGTGCGCGACGGCGTCCTCCCGCAACTGCTCCGCGTGTTCGCCCAATCGCTGCGCCAGGTCCATCTCGATCCTCCCAAGGACGGTCGTCCACCCCCAGGTTACCCTCCGGTAGTGGGTTTGTCAGTCCGCTGACGGTGTGGCGTCGGCCGCGTGACGGGGCTCACCGCCTCCGCGTGAGGGGGCTCACCGCCCTGCCGCGCGCTCAGGTGCCGAGTGACCGGTAGCGGGCGAGTCGGCGGGCCAGCCGTGCCGGGGGGTCCTGGCGCCAGAGGGCGTCGAGTTCCTGGTGGATCGCCTCGGCCATCCGTCGGCAGAAGGCCTCGGGCTCCTCGGCGGCGTCCGGGTGTTCCGGGACGATCCGGTCCACGATGCCCTCGGCCCGCAGGTCGACCGCGCGCACGCGCTGGGATTCGGCGAGCTCCGGTGCCCGGTCGACGGTCCGGTGGACGATCGCCGACGCGCCCTCGGGGGGCAGCGGCGACAGCCAGGCGTGCTGGGCACACACGACGGTGTCGGCGGGCAGGATCGCCAGGGCCCCGCCGCCGGTGCCCTGGCCGAGGAGCACGCAGAGGGTGGGCGCGGGGAGCATGACGAGGTCGGCGAGCGACCGGGCGATCTCGCCGGCGAGGCCCCCCTCCTCGGCCTCGCGGGAGAGCGCCGCCCCCTCGGTGTCGATGATCGACACGAGCGGCAGGTCGAGATCGGCGGCCAGCCGTATGCCGCGGCGCGCGACCCGCAGCCCGCCGGGCCCGAGCGGTTCCTCGAGGGTCGTGCGGTGCCGGTCCTGGCCGAGGACGATGCACGGGGTCCCGCCGAAGCGGGCGAGGGCCAGGAGCATCCCCGGGTCGTGCTCGCCCTGGCCGGTGCCGCGCAGGAGCAGCACGTCGGAGGCGCCGAGCTTGAGCAGGGTCTTCACTCCCGGCCGGTCGGTGCGCCGGGAGCGCAGGATGGAGTCCCACGCCCGGCCCGGTGGTTCCAGGCCGGCATACGGGTCCTCGGGCGGCTCCGCGGGGCGGGTGACCGGTGGGCTGTCGTCGTGGCGTGCGTCGAGGATGCCCAGCGTGCGCGAGGCGAGGTCGGCGAGCCGCTCGACGGGCACGACCGCGTCGACGATGCCGCGGGCGTGGAGGTTCTCGGCGACTTGGACGCCGTCGGGGAAGGGCCGCCGGTAGAGCGCCTCGTAGACCCGGGCTCCGAGGAAGCCGATCATCGCACCGGGCTCGGCCACCGTCACGTGCCCGAGCGAACCCCACGAGGCGAAGACACCTCCGGTCGTCGGGTGTCGCAGGTAGACGATGTAGGGCAGTCCCGCCGACTTGAACGAGGCGACCGCGGCGGCGATCTTCACCATGCCGAGGAAGGCCGGGGTTCCCTCCTGCATGCGCGTGCCGCCCGAGGTCGGTGCGGCGAACAGCGGCAGCTGCTCGGCCTGGGCGCGTTCGAAGGCACAGACGATCCGCTCGGCCGCGGCCTTGCCGATCGACCCGGCGAGGAAGCCGAACTCGCCGACGACGCAGGCCACCCGCCGCCCCCGGATCCGGCCCTCGCCGGTGAGGATCGACTCGTCGGTGCCGGCCTTGGCGGCCGCCTGGGCGAGCTCGACGGCATACCCGCTGTCGGGGGGCGCGACCGGCAGCGGCGCGCGGTCCCAGCCGACCCAGCTGCCCTCGTCGAGAACGGTCTCGAGCAGTGCACGCGCACCGAGCCGGGTGGCCGCAGGCATGGCCGGTGGCCGGCTACTCGGCCGGGGTGGCCGGCGCAGCGGCGGCCTCGGCCGCTTCGACGAACCGGGTCATGAACCGCTGCGGGTCGACGAGCCGGCGGTGCATCTCGCCGACGGCGACTTGTTCGCCGGCGTCGTCGACCGCCTTCACGTGGAAGATGAGTCGGCGCCCGTCGCTGATCGGCTTCGAGCACGTGCAGGTGACGACGGCGCCGACCGGGCTGGCTTTGAGGTGTTCGACCTTGACGAGCGTGCCGACGCTCGTCTGGCCCGCGGGGCAGGACGCCTTGGCCACCGCGTATGCCGCCCGCTCGAGCCAGTTGATGAGCCGCGGCGTCGCGAGGACCGCGAGGTCTCCACTGCCCAGGACGGCTGCGGTGTCGCCCTCGGTGACGGTGTGTTCGAAGGTCTGCACGGCCATGGCATCGAGTCTAGAAGTCCTCCCGGGCGTGCCGGGAAGGCGGGCGGTCCCGGATGCGGCAGGGTGTGACCCGATGAACATCTTCGCCTGGGTGCTGCTGGTGGCCTACGCGTGCGCAGCCGTCGCCGACTGGATGGCCGTCGCCCGGCGTCAGCGCGACCTCGAGGCGCTGGCCAAGCCCGCCACCCTCGTCGTGCTCATCCTGCTCGCTTGGCTGCTGCGTGCCGACAGCGTCTCCTACGGTCGCTTCCTGCTGCTCGGACTCCTGCTCAGCCTCGTCGGCGACATCGCCCTGCTCGGCGACTCCCTCCGCCGGTTCCGGATCGGCCTGGGCGCCTTCCTCCTCGCGCACCTGGCCTATCTCGCGGCCTTCCGTCGGCTGGCCTGCGACGGGCCGATCTGGCCCGCGATCGTCGTGGTCGTCCTGCTCGTCCTCGCCGTCGTCCTCACCCGGATCCTCCCACGGGTGCGCGCGGACTGGCGCGACGGCATACCTCTGCTCCTGTATGCCGTGGTGCTCGGTGCGATGACCGCGGTCGCCTGGGGCACGGGCTGGGTCGTGGTCGGGGTGGGCGCGACCCTCTTCCTGGTGAGCGACGCGATCCTCGCCTACGACCGGTTCGAGCGAGAGCTGCCGTGGGGGAAGCTCGCGGTCCACGTGACCTATCACCTGAGCCAGCTGCTCATCGTCTGGGGCATGCTGCGCCCCGGCTGAGCCCCGATTGCCGGGCGAGGGCGCCGGTGGGCGTGCGCTACCCTGGGCCCGTGGCCGTCCAGGCAGCGATCCTGCTCCTTAGCCCGCCGCGCTGAGCAGTCGGACGTCAGCGCGGCCAGCCCCTCCTGCGCGAGGGGCTTTCGTCTGTCCGGGCACCACATCGCACCCGCACGCAAGGATCGAAGGACGATGAGCGAGGACACCCCCTACCGCTACACCGCCGAGCTGGCCGACACGATCGAGCTCGCCTGGCAGGACCGCTGGGAGGCTGGCGGCGTCTTCCACGCACCCAACCCGTCGGGTCCGTGGGCCGATCCGGACGCGGTCGCCGCGAGCGGGGTCAAGCTGCTCGTCCTCGACATGTTCCCCTATCCCTCGGGGGCGGGGCTGCACGTCGGACATCCGCTCGGCTACATCGCGACCGACGTCTTCTCCCGGTACCACCGGATGCAGGGCCGCAACGTCCTGCACGCGCTCGGCTTCGACGCCTTCGGGCTGCCGGCCGAGCAGTATGCCGTGCAGACCGGTCAGCACCCGCGCACGACGACCGAGGACAACATCGGGATCATGCGCCGCCAGCTGCGGCGCCTGGGCCTGGGCTTCGACGACCGGCGCTCGTTCGCGACGATCGACGAGGACTACTACCGGTGGACCCAGTGGATCTTCACCCGGATCCGGGAGAGCTGGTACGACCCGCAGGCCGTGCGACCGGACGGCTCGCTCGGTGCTGCCCGGCCGATCGCCGAGCTCGTCGCCGCCCTCGAGGCCGGCGAACGCACCCTGCCCGAGCTGGCCGGCCGGTCCTGGTCGCAGCTCTCACCCGTCGAGCAGGCGCGGGCGCTCGAGGCGCACCGGCTCGCCTACCCCTCGGAGGCGCCGGTCAACTGGTGCCCCGGCCTCGGCACGGTGCTGTCGAACGAGGAGGTCACCAACGAGGGCCGCTCCGAGCGGGGCAACTTCCCGGTCTTCCGGCGCAATCTGCGGCAGTGGATGATGCGGATCACCGCCTATGCCGACCGGCTCGCCGACGACCTCGACCGGGTCGACTGGCCGGAGAAGGTGAAGATCATGCAGCGCAACTGGATCGGTCGATCCACCGGCGCGATGGTCTCCTTCCCGGTGACGACGACGGGCGGTCGGGCCGCCGACATCGAGGTCTTCACGACCCGCCCGGACACGCTCTTCGGGGCGACCTTCATGGTCCTGGCTCCCGAGCATCCGCTCGTCGCCGAGCTGGTCGCTCCCGCGTGGCCCGAGGGCACCCGGCCGGTCTGGACCGGTGGGGAGGCGACCCCGAGTGCGGCGGTCGCGGCATACCAGCGGGCCGCCTCGCGCAAGAGCGAGGTCGAGCGCCAGCGGGAGGACCGGAGCAAGACGGGAGTCTTCACGGGGTCCTTCGCGACGAATCCGTTGAACGGCAACCAGATTCCGGTCTTCATCGCCGACTATGTGCTCATGGGCTACGGGACCGGGGCGATCATGGCCGTGCCGGCCCAGGACCAGCGCGACTGGGACTACGCCGTCGCCTTCGAGCTGCCGATCGTGCGCACCGTCGAACCCGCGCCGGGACACGACCTCGACACGGCCTATGTCGGGGACGGCCCGGCGATCAACTCCGCCAACGCCGAGGTGTCCCTCGACGGGCTGGGCGTGGCCGAGGCGAAGGCGAGGATCACGGCATACCTGCAGGACAAGGGGATCGGGCGCGCGACGGTGACCTATCGCCTGCGCGACTGGTTGTTCAGCCGCCAGCGTTACTGGGGGGAGCCGTTCCCCGTCGTGTGGGACGAGGACGGCGTCGCGCACTCGCTGCCCGACTCGATGCTGCCGCTCACGCTGCCCGACGTGCCGGACTACTCCCCGAAGACCTACGACCCGGAGGATGCGGGCAGCGAGCCCGAGCCGCCGCTCTCGCGGGTCACCGACTGGGTCGACGTCGAGCTCGACCTCGGCGACGGGCGGGGTGTCCGCCGCTATCGGCGGGAGACCAACACGATGCCCAACTGGGCCGGATCCTGTTGGTACTACTTGCGTTACTGCGATCCGGCCAACTCCGACGCGCTCGTGGACCCGGTCAACGAGCGCTATTGGCTCGGCCCGCAGGCGAAGACGGTGGCCGGAGCCCCGGAGGGCGTCCGCGACCCGGGTGGGGTCGATCTCTACGTCGGCGGCGTCGAGCACGCGGTGCTGCACCTGCTCTATGCCCGGTTCTGGCACAAGGTGCTCTTCGACCTGGGTCATCTCAGCAGCGAGGAGCCGTTCCGGACCTACTTCTCCCAGGGCTACATCCAGGCGCCCGCCTACACCGACGCGCGGGGACAGTACGTCCCCGCGGACGAGGTGGTCGAGACGCCCGGCGCACACGGAGCCGAGCCGACCTTCATGTGGGAGGGCGAGCCGGTCTCCCGCGAGTTCGGCAAGATCGGCAAGTCGCTCAAGAACATGGTGAGCCCCGACGAGATGTATGCCGCCTACGGCGCCGACACCTTCCGGATCTACGAGATGTCGATGGGGCCGCTCGAACTGTCCAAGCCGTGGGAGACCCGTGCGGTCGTCGGCTCGCAGCGCTTCCTGCAACGGTTGTGGCGCAACGTCGTCGACGAGGGCACCGGGGCCGCTCGGATCGTCGAGGGGACCGAGGAGGACCTCGACCCGGCGCTGCGCACGATGCTCCACCGGACCATCGACGGGGTCCGCACGGACTACGAGGCGCTGCGCTTCAACACTGCCATCGCCAAGCTCATCGAGTTGAACAATGCGGTGACCAAGCTCGCCGGTCCGCCGCGGGCGGTGCTCGAGCCGCTCGTCCAGATGCTCGCGCCGGTCGCGCCGCACATCGCCGACGAGCTGTGGGCGCGGATGGGCCACGACGGCTCGCTCGCGCACGGGCCGTTCCCGGTCGCCGACCCCGCACGGCTGGTCGACGAGACGGTCACCTGCGTCATCCAGGTCCGCGGCAAGGTCCGCGACCGGGTCGAGGTGCCGACCGACATCTCCGAGAGCGACCTGCGCGAGCTCGTCCTCGCCCGGGACAAGGTGCGGGCGGCCACGGTCGAGGGCATCCGGACGGTGATCGTCCGCCCGCCCACCCTCGTCAACGTCGTCCCCGTCTGAGGCGGCAGGCATGCGCGTCGCCCTCGTCACCGACTCCACGGCATACCTCTCGTCCGACCAGGTGGCGGAGGCTGCGGCGCCGCTCGCCGTCGTGCCGCTCCATGTCGTGGTCGGCGGCTCGGAACGACGGGAGGGGGTCGACGTCGCGGTGGGTGACCTCGCCGACGCACTGCGCCGGTTCGTGCCGGTGACGACCTCGCGACCGGCACCGGCGGAGTTCCTCGAGGTCTACGAGCGGCTCGCGGCCGAGGGGGCCGACGCCGTCGTCTCGGTCCACATCTCGGCGGACATGTCGGCCACGGTCCAGGGGGCCCAGCTCGCCGCCGCCCAGTCGCCGATCCCGGTGACCGTCGTGGACTCGCGGGTGCTCGGAGCCGCGATGGGCTATGCCGTGCTGTCCGGGGCCGAGGCCGCGGCCGCCGGTGCGGACGCGCATGCGGTCGCTCAGGTATGCCGTGCCCGCGCGGCCGCCGCGACGGTCGTCTTCTACGTGCACACCCTCGAACACCTGCGTCGGGGCGGCCGGATCGGCTCGGCCGCGGCCCTGCTCGGCTCGGCCCTGGCGATCAAGCCGATCCTCGCCCTGCGCTACGGGCACATCGAGCCGGAGGAGCGGGTCCGCACCTCCGCCAAGGCGTTGGCCCGGATGGTCGATCTCGCGACGGACGCGGCCCGTCGCGCGCGCGAGTCCGGCCGGATCGTCGACATCTGCGTGCAGCATCTCGACTTCGCCGGGCGGGCCGAGGAGTTGGCCGTGGCCCTGGGCGAGCGGGTGCCCGACGCCGGCGAGGTGCGGGTCGGCGAGCTCGGCGCCGTCGTGGGGGCGCACGTGGGCCCGGGGACCGTCGCGGTGTCGGTATCGCCCAGACCCGAGTCGCCGAGCACCGGCCCATGAATGTCGTCCTGCCCGGGGGAGTGACGGTCGGGACCCTCCTGTGGGTGCTCGGGCTGCTCGTGGCCGCGTTCTTCCTCGGCGCGGTGAACCCGGCCAAGATCATCGCCCGGGTCCTGGGCAAGGACCTCTCTCAGGGGTCGGGCAACCCGGGGGCGACCAACGCGGGGCGGGTGATGGGCCGCCGGTGGGGGGTACTCGTCGGCGTCCTCGACGTCCTCAAGGGCGTCGTGCCGGTGTGGGTCGCGTCGGCGCTGTGGGGAGCCGAGGCGGCATACCTCGTGGGGGTGGCGGTGGTGCTGGGGCACGTCTATTCGCCCTACCTGCGCGGGCGGGGCGGCAAGGGGGTGGCCACCACCCTGGGGGCGATCCTCGCGGTTCACCCGGTTTATGCGCTCGTGCTCGTCGCGCTCTTCCTGCTCACCGTCGCGCTGAGCCGCTGGGTCGCGCTGGGGTCGTTGGTGGCCGCTGCGGGGATGGTCGTCGGCGGCGTACTTGCGGCTGCCGGGGCGCTGCCCGGAGCCCATGGCTGGGCCACCGCCGTGTGGGCCTGGGCGCTCGCGCTCGTCGTCGTCGTACGGCACCGCCCGAACATGCTCGCCTGGCTGCGCTTGCGTCGTCGCTGACCCCGACTCGATGGAGTAGACAAGGCCGCCCGGGTGGCCGTCCACACGGGTCGCGCCCGTCGTCCCGTCGTCCACAACAGGGCGACACCGGTCGATCGGCCCGGTGGGCGCTGCCTAGCGTCTGGCCATGCCCCGAGCCGATCCGTCCGATGTGGCCGCGCGGACCGAGCGCCTCATGCGACTCCTGCGCGAGGCCGCGCCGCCGTTGCCGATCCCCGTGCCCGAGCCCTGGTATGCCGCCCTCACCCCCGAGCCCGACGCCGCAGGCCGGTCGGCGGGCTGGCTGCCCGACCCGCCGCCCGGTGCCCAGGCGTGGGAGGGCCCGACCCTGAGGCTGCCGGAGGATCCACGGGAGGATCCGCCGGACGGGCTGACGCAGGGGCCGGAGACCGGGCTGTCGACCGCGCAGGTCCGTCGTTCGCGCTCCGGTCGACGGGGGCGCCATCGTGCACCTCCGGTGTCGGGCGGCGGTCCGCGGGTGGTCGAGCTCCCCGGCTTCCTCGTGGGCAGGCGGCTGCGCATCCGCGGCGCTGCCGTCGTGGCCGCGCTCGGGGTCGTCGTGCTCGCCGGGGTCTACTTCGCCCTCCGAGTGGCGGCCGCTCAGCGGGCGGCCGAGCCCGTCGCGATCACGGCGACTCGAACCGGGATCGTCGGTGGCTCGGGGATGTCCGTAACCGGTGTCCTCGGGGCGGCCGAGGGCACCGCCGCGACCGACGGGCACGTGCCCACATCGGCCCCCGCCGGCGTCGGGTCGAATGCCACGCAGGGCGTGGGCATCACAGGTGCCGTGATCGTCGTCCACGTCGTCGGACAGGTTGTCCATCCTGGTGTGGTCCGGGTCGCCGACGGTGCCCGGGTCGTCGACGCCATCGCCGCTGCCGGTGGTGCCTTGCCCGGTGCCGATCTCATGCGGATCAACCTCGCGGCGGCGCTGCACGACGGAGAGCAGGTCCACGTGCCGGCCCCCGGGGAGTCGATCCTGCCCGGCGCCTTCGCCGCCGGCACGTCCGGCTCGGTCGTCGGCTCGGCTGCCGGCGGCGGGGGTCCGGTCGACCTCAATCGGGCCGATCTCGCTGCGCTCGACGCCCTGCCCGGGGTCGGCCCGGTCCTGGCCCAACGCATCCTCGACTGGCGCGCTGCCCACGGCCGCTTCACGAGCGTCGACGAACTCGGCGAGGTGAGTGGGATCGGGGAGAAACTGCTGGCCCAGATCCGTCCCCGGGTGACCGTGTGAGCACGTCGGCCGGCGAGGCCGAGCAGGCCCCGGATCTGCGGCTGCTGGGACCAGGGCTGTTCGCCTGGGCCTTGGACGCCGCCCTCCTCTGCGGGGGTGCTTCGCCGGCGGTTCTCCTGCTCGTGGCCCTCGCCGCAGCGGCAGGTGCCGTCGTCGCACTGTTCCCCCCGCCCCACGACGACCGGCTGCGGCGACGGGTGCCTCGACGGGTGTGGCGACGGGAGGGGCAAAGGCTCCCGGCGCGCCGACAACTCGCCCTCGTCGCTGCAGCCGCCTCACTCGCGAGCGTCTGCCTCTGGGGCCACGACTCGGTGCGGGCGGCAGGAACGCTCGAGTCCCTCGCCGCCGCCCGGGCCGTCGTCACGGTCGAAGGTGTGCTCCAGGGCGATCCACGCCCGGTCCGGTCGGCGCCGGGCCGACGGGTCGAGGCGCGGCAGGTCGTCGTCACCCTGGGCGTCGAGGCGATCATCGGCCGCGGTGAGCGCAGCGTGGTGGCCGCTCCGGTTTTGGTGGTGGGGGGCGAGGAGTGGTCCGACATCCGCTGGCAGGAGCGGGTGACCGTCACCGGACGGATCATGCCGGCCGAGCGGGGGGAGGCCGTGGTGGCCGTGCTGCGCCCGAGCGGTCCGCCGACCCTTCTCGCGCAGGCTCCCGCGGTGGTGCGGGGCGCGGCATACGTCCGGGAACGCTTCCGCGCGGCCACGGCACGGCTGCCGCCCGACGCGGCCGGGCTCGTCCCCGCGCTCGTCCTCGGCGACACCACCGGCAGTTCGAGCGACCTCACCGACGCCATGACGGAATCGGGTCTTGCCCACCTCTCGGCCGTGAGCGGCTCGAACGTGTCGATCCTGCTTGCGGCCACGCTCGCGCTGTGCCGGGTCGTCGGGGTGCGGCGCCGGTGGCGACCCTGGACGGCCGCCCTCGTGCTCGCGGGCTTCGTCGTCCTCGCCCGGCCGGAACCGAGCGTCCTGCGCGCCGCCGTCATGGGTGCCGTCGGGCTGGCTGGCCTTGGCGCAGCCCGACGACGGGTCGGCACGGCGGCGCTCTCGGCGGCGGTCATCGGCCTGCTCTGCTGGGACCCGTGGTTGGCCCGGTCCTACGGCTTCGCGCTGTCGGTCCTGGCCACCCTGGGGCTGCTCCTGCTCGCACGGCCCTGGGGTCTCTGGCTGGGGCGTCGCCTGCCTCCGAGGGCGCGAGCCCTGGGGCCGGCACTCGCCGTGCCGGTGGCCGCGCAGACTGCGTGCGCCCCCGTCATCGTGCTGATCCAGGGAAACGTGTCGCTCGTCGCGGTGCCGGCCAACCTGCTGGCCGATCCGCTCGTCACCCCGGCCACCATCGCCGGGATCGTCACTGCGGCCGTCTCGGTCGCCTGGCTCACCCCTGCCGAGTGGCTCGCGTGGGCCGCCGGCCTGCCGGCCTGGGGGATCGCGGCGATCGCACGCACGGCGGCCGGGCTGCCCTGGGCGACCGTGGGGTGGCCGCACGGCCCGGCCGGCGCGTTCCTCCTCGCGGGACTCACCCTGCTCGCCCTCCTCAGCGGTCCCTGGCTGGGTCGGGTGGCGCTGCGGCGACCGCTGGCCGCCGGGCTCGCGGTCGTGTGCGGACTCGGGTCGGCGGTGCCCACCCGGGACGTGTCCTGGCCGATGCCCGGATGGGGGCTCGTCGCATGCGACGTCGGCCAGGGCGATGCGCTCGTGCTCGCGACCGCTCCCGGGCATGCGGTGCTCGTCGACGCGGGTCCCGATCCCGCCGCACTCGACGGCTGCCTGCGTCGGCTGGGGGTCGCGGTGCTCGACGCCGTCGTTCTCACCCACTTCCACGCCGATCACGTCGAAGGACTGCCCGGCGCGCTGCGAGGGCGCCCGGTCGGGCGGATCCTCACCTCACCGGTGAACGACCCGGATTACGAGAGCGCGCAGGTGGCGCGCTGGGCGGCCGCGGCGGATGTCCCGGTCGCGACGCTCGCCGTCGGTGATCGGCTCGCCTGGGGTGCGGTCCAGGCCCGGGTCTGGTGGCCTGCACGGGTGGTCCACGAGGGCTCCGTTCCCAACAACGCGTCGGTCGTCCTCACCGTGCGGGTGGCCGGGCTCGATCTCGTCCTGCTCGGCGACCTCGAGCGGGAGGCCGCCCGTGCCCTCGTCGGCCAGTTGCGACGCGACCCGGAGTTCGCGGGATGGCGCATCGACGCGGTGAAGGTCGCCCACCACGGTTCGGCGAATCGCGATGACGACCTGCTCGACCTGCTCGCCGCGCCGGTGGCGATCGTCTGTGTCGGTGTCGACAACGACTACGGGCACCCCGCCGACTCGACGTTGGACGCGCTTGCGGACCGGGGTTACCGGGTGCTGCGCACCGACGTGGATGGCGACATCGCGGTGAGACGGACCGACGACGGGCCGGTGTTCGTGGCCACCCGTGGGCCGTGAGGATCTGTCCGCGAAAGGCGGCGCCGGGGTGCGCTTGCACGCGGGGGTCGGCTTGCGGCGCGGGGCCCGTCAGCGGTGGGACGGCAGGGTGGGCCCGGGCCGGGTGTCGCGGGATCAGGCGGGTGTGTCGCGGGATCAGGCGGGTGTCGTCGCGGCGGCGGCCGTGCGCCGGGTGATGTCGGCGCATTCGAGGCAGATCCGCTCGGGGACGAGGCCGAGGCGGATGAGCTGGGCGAAGATGAGGCAGCCCACGCACACCCCCGCGGCCGCCTCGAGCGCGGGGAAGACGACCATGATCGCGCCGACGGCGAAGGCGATCGTCGAGGCGGCGGCGGGACCACCGGCGGCAGCGATCGCGCCCGCAGTCGCGGCGACGACGGTGGCGACCGCGCCGATCGAGGCGGCGAACCGCTTGGGCGGCCCGGCCGTCGGGCGCGGGGCGGCCGGCACCAGGGGGCGCACCCAGCGAAGGATGCCCTGGGCGATCGGGCTCACCCGCGGTCCCCAGACCGCGCGCAGGATGAAGTCGACGGCGAGCGCGGCATACAGCCACCAGGCGCCGCTCACGAGGGCGGCCACGCCCACGGCCAGGACGACCACCGCCACGAGGCGCACGGTGATCTCGTCGACGATGTCGGGGTAACCAGGCCGCAGATCCATGTCGGAAATTATGGATCAAATAATCTCATGTTATTAGAGGCGTCCGCGATCCGGACTCTGCGCGGGCGTTCAGGCGCGGACGGGGTGACGCTCCGCCTGGGCACTCTCGACGAGGGCGTCGACCGTCGCGGCGACCGCTGGGACGCGCAGGAGGTCCTCGGTCGTCACCACGTGGATGTGTCGACGGGACGGGGGTTGCAGCGGCCGGGCGACGATCCCGTGCTCGTGGGCGGCCTCGAGGATGAGGTCGGGCACGAGGGCGACCCCCAGGCCCGAGCGGACGAGCCCGAGCACCGCGACATAGTCCTCGGTCTCGAAGGCGACGTTGGGCCGGAAGCCGGCGTTGTCCGCGAGTGAGACGAGGTGTCCGCGGCACCGAGGACAGCCGGCGATCCACTCCTCCTCCGCGGCCAGGGCGAGGTCGACGACCTCGTGCTTGGCGAGCGGGTGCTCGGGGGGCACGGCCAGGCGTACCTCGTCGTCGAGCAGTGGCCGGATGACGAAGTTGTCGAGGTCCTCGCCCCGGCCGACGTCGGTGCCCTCGTAGGCGAAGGCGACCGCGAGATCGCATTCCCCGGCGCGCAGGGCCGCGAGCGACTCGGGCGGCTCGCCCTCGGAGAAGCGCACCGAGATCTCGGGATAGCGGCGCTTGAGCAGGGCGAGCGCACGAGGGACCAGCGAGGCGGAGGAACTGGGGAAGGCCATGAGCCGGACCCGGCCTGCGCGCAGCCCGGCGATCGCGGCGACCTCCTCCTCGGCGGCGTCGAGGGCAGCAAGCACGGTCACCGCATGGCGGGCGAGCACCTCCCCGGCCTCGGTGAGCCGGACATGCCGACCCATCCGTTCCACCAGGGCCGTGCCGGTGCGCTGCTCGAGCCGACGGACCATCTGGGAGATGGCCGGTTGGGTGTAGCCGAGCGATGTCGCGGCGGCCGTGAAACTGCCTTCGTCGGCGATGGCACGCATGACTCGCAGACCTGCGGCGTCGATCATCCGGCCAGGATATAACGTCGGGTTATCGAACGCCAGGGAAACCGCACGCGAGGTGAAGGGTGCGGGGGACGGCATTGCGGGGGGCGGCATTGCGAGGGGCGGCATACTGCCGTGTTGTGGACGGACCGCGTCGAGCACCGTGGCGAGCACCCGAGAAGGACGTCGCCTCGGCGCCCTCCGGCGGCGGCGACGGCGCGGGGTATGCCGCCTCGGGCCGGCTTCGCGCGCTCGTGGAACTCGTCGGCGCCGGCGAGGTCTTCGTGCTCACCGGGGCGGGACTCTCGACCGACTCGGGCATCCCGGACTACCGGGGGCGCGACGGGGTGCGTCGGGTGCGGCCGATGGAGTTCGGGGAGTTCGTCGGCTCGAGCGCGGCGCGGCAGCGCTATTGGGCGCGCTCGTTCGTCGGCTGGGCGCGGTTCCGTGCCGCCGTGCCCAACGAGGGGCATCGGGCGGTCGCAGCCCTGCAGGCACGGGGTCTCGTGCGCGCCCTCGTCACGCAGAACGTCGACGGATTGCATCAGCAGGCCGGGGCCCGCGATGTCGTCGAGCTGCACGGCAACCTCGCCCAGGTCCGCTGTCTCCGGTGCGGGCACCGGGTCGACCGGGGATCGGTGCAGACCCGGATGGCCGAGGCGAACCCGGGGTTCACGGCATACCTGCGGGGGACGGTGCCGGACGGCTCGCAGGTGAGCAGCCAGATCCGACCCGACGGGGACGTGGTCCTGCCCGACCAGGCGGTGGTGGGCTTCGTCGCCCCCCGCTGCCCCGTCTGCGACGCCGACCTGCTCAAGCCGGATGTCGTCTTCTTCGGCGAATCCGTTCCGGCGCAACGGGTCACGCACTGTTTCGCGGAGTTGGCAGCAGCCCGGTCGATGCTCGTCCTGGGTTCCTCACTCGCGGTGATGAGCGGCTACCGGTTCGTCCGGCGGGCGGCTGCGGACGGCATACCGGTGGCCGTCGTCACCCGAGGTGCGACTCGCGGGGACGGGGAGGCGACGTTGCGGGTCGACGCCCCGCTCACTCCCACGCTCGTGGAGCTGGCCGGCCGACTCGGTTGACCGGACGGGCGAGTAGGACGGCACGGGACCGCGCGATCCCGACGAGCCGGGCGCTCGCCGGGATCGGGAGGGGGCGGTTCAGACCCGGCGCAGGACCGCGGTCACCTTCCCGAGGATGGTCGCGGCCCGGCCGTCGATCGGCGCGTATGCCGGGTTGTGCGGCAGCAGCCACACCTCACTCCCCGCGCGCTTGAAGGTCTTGACCGTGGCCTCGCCGTCGAGCATCGCCGCGACGATGTCGCCGTTGTCGGCGCTCTGCTGCTGGAGCACGACCACCCAGTCGCCGTCGCAGATGGCCGCGTCGACCATCGAGTCGCCCACCACCCGCAGGAGGAACAGGGCGCCCTCGCCGACGAGCTGACGCGGGAGCGGGAAGACGTCTTCCACGGCCTCTTCGGCGAGGATCGGCCCGCCGGCCGCGATCCGCCCGACGACCGGCACGTAGACGGCCTCGGGAGCGGCGTCGCCGGAGTCGGTCTCCAGGTCGTGGTGCTCGCCGTGCTCGATCGCGTCGGCGAGGCGACCGGGCGGCATGCCGCCGGAGCCGCGGTAGCCCCGGGTGCCCTGCTTGGCGTCGGGGGAGACGACCTCGAGGGCCCGCGGCCGGTTGGCATCGCGTCGCAGGTAGCCCTTGCGTTCGAGCGCGGCGAGCTGGTGGGCGACGCTCGACGGGCTGGTGAGCCCCACGGCCGCGCCGATCTCGCGCAGGCTCGGCGGATAGCCGCGGCGGTCGACCGAGTTACGGATGACTTCGAGCACTCGCCGCTGACGCACGGTGAGACCATCGCCCTCGCCCTCGCGCTCGGGCAGGTGGCTGACATCGGCCATCGGAACCGTCTCCCTTCAAGGTGCCTCGATCTGGCATCGCCGCAGGTCGAGTGGGCTTCGACCCCCGTCGCGACCTGCCTCGGCCGGTCCGTTGCGGCTGGCCTGGCGGTGCGCTCGGGTGGGGCTGTCGGTGGTCCCTGCTGGACTTGCGTGCGTGAGTTCAGGGTATGCCGTTCGGACACGCGTGGCAAACATGTGTTCGAGGTGTGTCTCGACATCGTCGTACGGATGTGCTAGACATCGAACAGACGTTCTTCAGACACGCATTCGAATCGCACGGCAGTGTCCGGTGGCCGCCCGATCGATTCACCCGACCGATCCACCCGCTGAAGCCGACCGGAGCCGACCGGCTCCCGACCGCAAGGAGACCCCGATGAGCGCCCTCGCCGCCTGGGAACTCGTCCCGACCACTGCCCGCCGCGCAGGCGGCGGGTCCCCGGCCGGTCCCCGCTCGCGTCACCTGCACGTCGTGCCGGCCCCTGCCGCCGACGTCCGTGGGGAAGTGCGGCTCACCCTTGTCGGCCGCCGGGTGCTCGCCGCCCTCGTGATGACAGTGGTCGTCGTCCTGGTCGTGCTCGCGGTGTCTGCGACCGCCCGGGCCGCAGCGGGCGGCTCGGTCTCCGAGCGGACGGTGACGGTCCAGTCCGGGCAGACCCTCTCGCACGTCGCGGCCGCCGAGCTGCCTCAGTTGTCCATCGCCGAGGGGGTGGCCCGGCTCCGGCTGGCCAACCGACTGCCCTCGGACCAGGTCCGGGCCGGTCAACAGCTCGTCATCCCCGCCGTCGGCTGAGTCGGACCGAGTCGGCGAAGTCGGACCGGTCCTCGCCGCCGACCCGCACGCAGGCGTGCCACGCCTCGACCCCGTGGCGCGCCGTCCCTCGACGAGGGGCCGGGCCGCCCGCCCGCCCGCCACCCGGCGGGCGGGCGGTCTGTTTCGCGCGACACGCCCGGCGACGCGCGCGAGACACGGGCGAGACACGCGGACGGGGGCCCGGCTCTTGACACATGCCTGGGCGACAGGCTTTAGTTACCCCTACATCTAGTAGTTACAGCGGTGTCATTCATCCACATATAGTCCACAGGGCTGGGTGAGTTACCCACATGCCGTCCACACGGCATACCACCGCCGTCCACCGGGCGTCCCCAGGGTCGTCCACAGGGGCCCGTTTCGACCGGGGGGAGGACCGTCGCATGCACTGCCCGTTCTGCAGGCACGAGGACTCGCGCGTCGTCGACTCGCGCACCGCTGACGACGGTGCCGCGATCCGGCGTCGGCGTCAGTGCCCGCAATGCGGCCGGCGGTTCACGACCGTCGAGACCGCGAGCCTGTCCGTGGTCAAGCGTTCGGGGGCGACCGAGCCGTTCAGCCGGCAGAAGGTGCTCGTCGGCGTCCGTAAGGCCTGTCAGGGCCGGCCGGTCACCGAGGACCAGCTCGCCCTGCTCGCCCAGCGAGTCGAGGAGCACGTCCGGGCCAACGGCCAGGCAGAGCTCGACGCGCACGAGATCGGGCTGGCCGTGCTCGAGCCGCTACGCGAGCTCGACGAGGTCGCCTACCTGCGCTTCGCCTCGGTCTACCGGGCCTTCGACAGCCTCGAGGACTTCGAGGAGGCCATCACCCTGCTGCGCGCCGAACGCGACGCGGGGGACACGGCATACCCCGCTGCGGGTATGCCGGGCGGCGAGACCGCCGCTCACGAGCAGCACTAGCCACACCCCGCCCTCGGCAGCCCGGAAGGGATGTCGGTGGTGGGTGACACCGTTGGGGAAGAAGAACAGGTCAGGGAGGCCACAGAAATGACGGAGACCGCCAACCGCTCGAGCGCTCGCCGCAACCCTCGGGGCAAGGGCGTGACGGTGGAGCGCATCCACACGACACCCGGGGTGCACCCCTATGACGAGGTGACGTGGGAGAGCCGCGACGTCGTCCAGACCAACTGGAAGACCGGCGAGACGATCTTCGAGCAGCGTGGCGTCGAGTTCCCCGACTTCTGGTCGGTCAACGCGAGCACGATCGTCACGACGAAGTACTTCCGCGGCGCGCTGGGCACCGAGGTCCGCGAGCGCTCGTTGCGTCAGCTCATCGACCGGGTCGTGCTCACCTATGTGAAGGCGGGCAAGGAGTTCGGCTACTTCGGCACCGACGAGGACGCCGAGATCTTCGAGCACGAGCTCACCCACGCCCTGCTCCACCAGGTCTTCTCGTTCAACTCCCCGGTGTGGTTCAACGTCGGCACCAAGAGCCCGCAGCAGGTGTCGGCCTGCTTCATCCTCGCCGTCGACGACTCGATGGACTCGATCCTCAACTGGTACAAGGAGGAGGGGAAGATCTTCCAGGGTGGGTCCGGTGCGGGCCTCAACCTGTCCCGGATCCGGGCCTCCTCCGAGCTGCTCTCCTCGGGTGGCACGGCCTCCGGCCCGGTGTCCTTCATGCGTGGCGCCGACGCTTCCGCCGGCACCATCAAGTCCGGTGGTGCCACTCGGCGGGCCGCGAAGATGGTCGTCCTCGACGTCGACCACCCCGACATCGAGGAGTTCATCGAGACCAAGGCCCGCGAAGAGGACAAGATCCGCGTCCTGCGCGACGCCGGTTTCGACATGGACCTCGGCGGCAAGGACATCGTGTCCGTGCAATACCAGAACGCCAACAACTCGGTCCGGGTCTCCGACGAGTTCATGCGCGCGGTCCAGGAGCAGGGTCGGTTCGGCCTGCGGGCCCGGATGGACGGCCGGGTCCTGCGCGAGGTCGACGCCCGGGAGCTGTTCGACAAGATCGCGACGGCCGCTTGGGAGTGCGCCGACCCGGGCATCCAATACGACGACACGATCAACGCCTGGCACACCAACCCCGAGTCGGGGCGGATCACGGCGAGCAACCCGTGCAGCGAATACATGTCGCTGGACAACTCCTCGTGCAACCTCGCCTCGCTCAACCTGCTCAAGTTCCTGCGCGACGACGACACCTTCGACGCGGTGACCTTCCAGAAGGTCGTCGAGCTGGTCATCACCGCGATGGACATCTCGATCTGCTTCGCCGACTTCCCGACCGAGCCGATCGGGGTCACCACCCGCGACTACCGGCAGCTGGGCATCGGCTATGCCAACCTCGGCGCGCTGCTCATGGCCACCGGCCACGGCTACGACTCCGACGGCGGGCGCGCGCTCGCCGCGGCGATCACCAGCCTGCTCACCGGCGCGGCATACAAGCGCTCGGCCGAGCTCGCCGGGGTCGTCGGGCCGTATGCCGGCTACGCGCGCAACTCCTCGGCCCACCAGCGGGTGATGCGCAAGCACCAGGCCGCCAACGACGCCGTGCGCACCTACGACGCGATGGACCGGAGCATCCACGACGCCGCGACGAAGGCATGGGACGCCGTGGTCAAGCTCGGCGACAAGAACGGTTTCCGCAACGCCCAGGCCAGCGTCCTCGCCCCCACCGGCACCATCGGCTTCATGATGGACTGCGACACGACCGGCATCGAGCCGGACTTCTCGCTGGTGAAGTTCAAGAAGCTCGTCGGCGGCGGGTCGATGCAGATCGTCAACCTCACCATCCCGCGGGCGCTGGCCAAGCTGGGCTACCAGCAGGAGCAGGTCGAGGCGATCGTCGAATACATCGCCGACAAGGGGCACGTGATCGACGCCCCGGGTCTCAAGCCCGAGCACTACGAGGTCTTCGACTGCGCGATGGGCGCACGAGCGATCAGCCCGATGGGTCACGTGCGGATGATGGCGGCCTGCCAGCCGTTCCTCTCCGGCGCGATCTCCAAGACGGTCAACCTGCCCGAGACGGCCACGGTCGAGGAGATCGCCGACGTCTACCTGCAGGGCTGGAAGATGGGCCTCAAGGCGCTCGCGGTCTATCGCGACAACTGCAAGGTCGGTCAGCCGCTGTCCGATGCCAAGGCCGAGAAGAAGACCGAGCCCACCGGGAGCGCCGAGGCGGCTGCGCAAGTTCTCAAGGTCGTCGAGCGGGTCGAATACCGCCCGGTGCGCAAGCGTCTGCCCAAGCGCCGTCCGAGCCAGACCATCTCGTTCGCGGTCGGCGGTGCCGAGGGCTATCTCACGGCCGGGTCCTACCCCGACGACGGCCTGGGCGAGATCTTCATCAAGCTCGGCAAGCAGGGGTCGACCCTGGCCGGCGTGATGGACTCGTTCGCCCTCGCGATCTCCATCGCCCTGCAATACGGGGTGCCGCTGGAGACGTTCGTCGAGAAGTTCACCAACCTGCGCTTCGAGCCCGCCGGTCCGACCGACGACCCTGACGTGCGGATGGCGACCTCGATCATGGACTACGTGTTCCGCCGCCTTGCCCTCGACTACCTCGACTTCGACACTCGCTCGTTCATGGGCATCCACACCGCGCAGGAGCGGGCGCGTCACCTCGAGACTGGCTCGTATGCCGCGCCGGAGGCCACCGCGGCGGAGATCGCGGACGAGCTGGCGAGCTCGGCGCAGTCGTTGGTCACCCATGCGCCGCACCTGGCCGACAAGCAGCCCGGCGGGGCGCCTGCCGCGGCTGGGGCTGCGGTCGCCCATCCGAAGGACAAGTCGCAGGACCACGCGAGCGAGGTCATCTCCGGTGCCGGGGCGGCGTCGGCCCGTGAGGTCGGCGGCGACGTCCACTCCTCGCAGGACCTGCTGGCCAAGTTCCAGGGCAAGACGGCCGACGCGCCCATGTGCATGACCTGCGGCACGAAGATGCGTCCGGCCGGTTCCTGCTACGTG
>JAKPEG010000204.1 GCA_029552065.1 Actinomycetes bacterium | reverse complement strand
CGACCGGGGACGGATATAGCGCTGGTCGGCGGAGTCGACAATCAGCGGGTGTGCCGGCTCGTCTAGCCTCTTGGCCGCTTTGGGCGGACTTCTACCGCCGCAAGTCGCCGGCGCGGCAGGGGTACCACCGATTCACCGCCGCGGCCAGACCTGCGGCGACAGGTCCCGCACCTCATCCGCCCGGGCCATCGCCTCGGCGCGCGCGTCCGCCTCGCGCTCGTCCGCTGTCTTCTCGCGGCGCGGGTAGGGCTCGAGGCCGGCGCAGCGCGCGTCGAACTCCGCCTTGATCCGCGCCCGCCGCTGCTCGGGCGTCATCGACCCGTCGTCCCAGATCACGCGGACCGGCTTCACGGGTTGCTCCGCTCCCGCGCCGCCATGGGCAGCGGCGGCGAATCGGCGCCCCACGGGCCCCGGACCACGGCGCGGCTCTCGGGCGCGTTCTCCTTCACGACGGTGTTCCGCGGGTCGTCGGGTCCGTAGTACACGGCCAGGGTCCGCGGCTCGCCTTCCTCCTCGGCGCTGCGCTCCATGAGCGCGACCCCTCCGATCAGCGGCGTCTGCCCGGGCGGGTTGTGCAGCCGGTACTGCTCCGCCAGCTCGGTCACGGCGCGGCGCATCCGGTCGGGCGCGCCGAAGCGGAGCTGCGCCGACTCGAACGCATCGACGAACAGGAACACCCACGGCTTGGCGAGCTTGCGTCGCGGCTTCTGCTGCATCTCGGTCATCGCAACCTCCATCCTCACGGTACCCCGAAGCCGACGCGACGCCACGAAGGCGCATTCACAGGCCGAGCCCGATCTGCTGCGACACCGGGAAGCACCCGGGCGAGAACCAGATCCGTTCGCGGTGCGCATTTGCTCTCCCGCGGCCCGCCTCGCCCTTGGCCTGATTCCCGTAACCGCCGCCGGCCTTCCAGGCATGGACGGTCCACCCCTCGGGCCAGACGAACCCGTCGTCGTAACCGCAGTACGCGATGCGCAGTTGCGGATCCGCACCATTCGCAATGGCCCATTCGCGGGCCCGGATCGCCGGCTCGCGCTCGTCCTCGGCGCGGCCGTCGCCGACGTAGAGCCCGGTCGCGCGACCCCGGCGAGCGTAGGGCGGATCGAGGACGACGCCGGTCAGCCCGTGGCCGGTCGTCACCGCCGGCGAGAG
>JAKPEG010000198.1 GCA_029552065.1 Actinomycetes bacterium | reverse complement strand
CCTACGCCTGGTGCGACCTACACCACCAACACCCCTGGACCACCGGCGGCCACACCAACCTCCACCACGCCATCCCCCTCTGCGGACAACACCACCGACACATCCACGACCCCCACTACCACCACACCATCACCACCACCCAGGAAGGAATCAAAACCGTCCACTTCCACCTACACCCCCCACGCGAATGACCCCGGAACCCAGCCTGCGAACACCGCTCACCCGAGGAACCAGCCACCCACCATGCCCCCAGGACGGCCGGGTGAGCCTGGAACCTCGGCATGGGCGAATCCGGTCGCGAACTACAGTGGGGCCCATGTCCGTCGCCACCAGGGTCATCGCCTGCCTCGACGTCGACGCCGGGCGGGTCGTCAAGGGCGTGAACTTCGCCAACCTGCGTGACGCCGGTGACCCGGTCGAGCTGGCCACGAGCTACGACGCCCAGGGGATCGACGAGCTCACCTTCCTCGACGTCACGGCGAGCTCTGCGGGTCGGGAGACGACCTACGAGGTCGTCGGACGGACCGCCGAACAGGTCTTCATCCCGCTCACCGTCGGCGGGGGAGTGCGCACGGTCGACGACGTCGACCGGCTGCTGCGTGCCGGCGCCGACAAGGTGGGCATCAACACCGGCGCCCTCGCCAGGCCCGAGGTCATCGCCGAGATCGCCGACCGCTTCGGCGCCCAGGTGCTCGTCCTCTCCGCCGACGTGCGTCGGCGTCGACGCGAAGACGGCTCCCTCGCAGGGGGTTTCGTCATGACCACGCACGGTGGCAAGGTCGCCGTCGACCTCGACGCGATCGAATGGTGTGCGCGCGCCGCGCAGCTGGGGGCCGGCGAGATCCTGCTCAACTCGATGGACGCCGACGGGACGAAGGAGGGCTTCGACCTCGAGCTCATCGCCGCGGTTCGCGAGGCCGTGAGCATCCCGATCATCGCGAGCGGTGGCGCGGGGCGGGTCGAACACTTCGTCCCCGCGGTCCGCGCGGGGGCCGACGCGGTGCTCGCCGCGAGCGTCTTCCACTTCGGGGAGCTCACCGTCGCCGAGGTCAAGGCCGCCCTTCGCGCGGACGGGATCGAGGTCCGGTGAGCGACGTGTCTTCCCTCCACCCGGCCGATCCCGGACCCACCGCCCGCAGGATCGAGGTCCGGTGAGCGACGGGCTCGTCGGTCAGCCCGACCCCGAACCGGGCCGCGAGCCCGGCGACCGCACCACCTTGTGGGAGCGGAAGATCGCCGCCGACCCGGGCCACTCGGCCTGGTACGTCGAACGCTTCCGTCGCCTGGCGTCCGACGGCACGGACATCGTCGGCGAGGCGCGGACGATCGACGCGATGCTCCGACGCGGCTCGCGGGTGCTCGATGCCGGCTGCGGCTTCGGCCGGGTCGGCGGACACCTGGCCGCCGTTGGGCACACCGTCGTCGGGGTCGACGTCGACGCCCATCTCATTGCCACCGCGCGGGCCGACCACCCCGGTGCGACCTGGATCGTCGGCGACCTGGCCGCCCTCGATCTCGCGGCGCACGGCATACCCGATCCATTCGACGCGATCGTCTGCGCGGGCAACGTGATGACCTTCCTCGCGCCCGGCACCCAGCGCGTGGTCTTGGCAGCGTTCCGACGCCACCTCGCGCCCGAGGGGCGTGCCGTGGTGGGCTTCGGCACCGATCGCGGCTATGCCGTCGAGGACTTCCTCGCCGACGCCGCCGCCTCCGGCCTGGTCCCCGACCTGCTCCTCGCGACCTGGGACCTGCGCCCGTATGCCGCGGACGCGGACTTCCTCGTGGCGATCCTGCGCCGCGACTGAGCGAGAATGGACCCCATGTCCGTCTCCTTGGGTATGCCGTCGATCCCCGGCGCGTCCAGCTCCACCGAGGTCCTCGCACCCCGGCGCGTCTCCCGGAAGATCCGGGTGGGGAGCGTCGAGGTCGGTGGCGATGCGCCGATCAGCGTCCAGTCGATGTGCACGACCCTCACCGCCGACGTCAACGCCACCCTCCAGCAGATCGCCGAGCTCACGGCGGCCGGCTGCGACATCGTCCGGGTGGCCTGCCCGAGCCAGGACGACGCCGACGCCCTCCCGCAGATCGCCCGCAAGAGCCAGATCCCGGTCATCGCGGACATCCACTTCCAGCCGAAGTACGTCTATGCCGCCATCGACGCCGGTTGCGCGGCGGTGCGGGTCAATCCGGGCAACATCCGGGCCTTCGACGATCAGGTCGGTGAGATCGCGCGGCGCGCCAAGGATGCCGGGGTGTCGATCCGGATCGGCGTCAACGCCGGCAGCCTCGACAAGCGGCTGCTCGCCAAGTACGGCAAGGCAACCCCTGAGGCCCTCGTCGAGTCCGCGGTCTGGGAGGCCGGCCTGTTCGAGGAGCACGACTTCCACGACTTCAAGATCTCGGTCAAGCACAACGACCCGGTCGTCATGGTCCGCGCCTACGAGTTGCTCGCCCAGCGCGGCGACTGGCCGCTGCACCTCGGGGTGACCGAGGCCGGCCCGGCCTTCCAGGGCACGATCAAGTCGGCGGTCGCCTTCGGGGCGCTGCTGTCCCGCGGCATCGGCGACACGATCCGGGTCTCGCTCTCGGCCCCGCCGGTCGAGGAGGTCAAGGTCGGCAACCAGATCCTCCAGTCCCTCGGCCTCAAGCCGCGCAAGCTCGAGATCGTCTCCTGCCCCTCGTGCGGTCGGGCACAGGTCGACGTCTACACGCTCGCCGACCAGGTGAGCGCCGGGCTCGAGGGGCTCACCGTGCCTTTGCGGGTCGCCGTGATGGGCTGCGTCGTCAACGGCCCCGGCGAGGCCCGTGAGGCCGACCTCGGTGTCGCCTCGGGCAACGGCAAGGGACAGATCTTCGTCAAGGGGGAGGTCATCGCCACCGTCCCGGAGAGCAAGATCGTCGAGACCCTCATCGAGCAGGCGATGCGCCTGGCCGCGGAGTCGGACGACGCCCGAGGCGACGCAGTGGACGACGAGAGGCCCGCGACCGGCCCAACCGTCACCGTGGGCTAGCCGCGGGCTAGCCGCCCCGGTTCGGCGACACGACGGCATACCTGTCCGACAGCTCCGAGAGCACGGTGCGCTGACCTCGGGCGTGGCACGCTGTACTCGTGCTGCGCACCCAGGCTCCCGTGCGTGCCCTCGGGCCGACGGACCGCGACGAGGCGCTCGCCCTCTGTGCGCGCGACCCTGCGGCGAACTGCTTCGTCGCCGCCAGGATCGAGGAAGGTGCCCTGCTGTCCATGCCGGGCTCGCTGATCGGCTACCGCGTCGACGGGCAGTTGCAGTCCCTCGCGTGGGCCGCGGCCAATCTCGTGCCGGTGGAGTGCGACGAGCCGGCCCTCGACGCGATCGCCCAACGGGTCCGCCGGTGGCGGCGCCAGTGCGCCTCGATCTTCGGTCCGACCGAGCAGGTGGCGGGGTTGTGGGCGCGGTTGGGTCCGAGTTGGGGGCCGGCCCGCACGATCCGGCAGGTGCAGCCCGTGCTCTCGGTGGAGGTGCCACCCGAGGCGCTGGGGGTGACCGAGGACCCGCTCGTTCGGCGGGCGCGGCTCGACGAGGTCGACCTCGTGCTGCCGGCGGCGACCGCGATGTTCACCGACGAAATCGGCTACCCGCCCTACGTCGGGTCGGTCGCGGCATACCGCTCGGTCATCGCGGGGCTCATCCGCGCCGGGCACACGCTCGTGTGGACCGAAGGCGGCGCGACCCTCTTCAAGGCCGACATCGGCTCGGTGGGAGTCGGCGCGGCCCAGATCCAGGGCGTGTGGCTCACCCCCGCGCTCCGCGGACAGGGGCTGGCACGGGCACTCATGGCCGCGGTGACCGGCATCGTGCTGCGCGAGGTGGCGCAGCAGGCGACCCTCTATGTCAACGACTTCAACCACGCCGCCCGCGCGACCTATGCGGCGCTGGGCTATCGCCAGGTCGGCACCTTCTCCACCGTGCTGCTCTGAGCCTGCGCCGCGTCCTGGGCGGGCTCAGTGCACCGGGACGTCGGCGGGTCGTGGTGCCGGTGGCCGCATCGTGCCATGACCGCTTGCTGAACGGCCCGGGTAGCTCCACCCGAGGCCGCCGCCCCCTAACGTCGAGGTCGTCGACATCCATCCCGGGGCCCGGCCCGCACAGATACGCATCTCAGTGAAAGGAGACACCCATGCTCGCGACCTACGGCCTCTTCCTCACCGCGAGGGATCGGTTGAGCGTGCGGCTGGATCGATCGGCCCGGGAGGACTACCGCCTCGCGTGGTACGTCGTGCCCCTTCTCGTGCTCCTCGCCCTCGGCGCGACCGTGATCCTCGGCGCGATGGTGTTCTGCATGCTCCGGGGCAAGCGCCTCGCCACCACCATCAACATCGGTGGGGGCCAGTTCCTCATCGGCTGCGCCTAGACAGGAGGACACGTCATGACCATGCTCACGTCGCTGTCCTCGTGGACTCCCGCCCAGGCGATGCGCCAACTGCGCCTGGGCCGGGAGACGGGCGACTACGCCCTCATCTGGTATGCCGTCGCCGCGATCGTCCTGTTCGCGTTGGCGGCCACCATCCTGCTCGGCGCCATCATCTACTGCAGCCTCAAGGGCAAGATGTTCGGGGCCGTGCGGCAGAAGGACTGGTACACCTGGTGGGTGGGGTGCTTCTGACATGAGCACCCTGGGACTCGTCTGCTCGGGATGCACGAAGGCCTACGGTCGTTCGCTCGCCCTCGACGCCGTGTCCCTGCAGGTGACCTCAGGTCAGGTCGTCGGTCTTGTCGGCCCCAACGGGGCCGGCAAGACCACCCTCCTGCACGCCGTGGTCGGGCTCGTGCGCCTCGACCACGGCAGCGTGAGGATCAACGGGCTGTCCTCCGGCTCTCCTGCAGCCAAGCGGCACCTCGCCTTCATGGCCGACGACCTACCTCGGCCCGAACACCTCACCGGGCGTGAGTACGTCGGCCTGGTGAGCACTCTCTACGGCCGGCGTCCCGACCCGGAGGTCATGCTCGACCTCGCCGACCGACTCGAGGTCCTCGGTCGCCTCGACGACCTGCTCGCCAGCCTCTCTCACGGGATGCGACGCAAGGTCGACCTGCTGGCCGCCGTCGCCGTCGAGCCGGACGTCCTGCTCATGGACGAACCGTTCAGCGGGCTGGATCCCACAATGGTCGATGTCGTCGGCGACGTCGTGCGGCAACGCCGCGACGCCGGGCTCGCGACGTTGCTGTCCGCCCACGACCTCGAGCTCGCGGCCGAGCTCGCCGATCGCATCGTCATGCTCGACCACGGCCGTGTCGTCGTCGAGGACACCCCGGCCGGGATCCTCGCCCGCTGTGACACCACTGACATCCGCGCAGCATTCCGCACCCTGAGGAGTTCGTCATGACCGCCACCCACATCGGCTCCACCCGTCGCTCGATGGTGAAGTACGGCTTCCGCGGTGCCTGGGCCGGCATGTTCGCAGGAGCGATCGGGGGAGTGGCGGCGATCGTCGTCATCTTCTTCGGCGCCATGCTCACCGATCGCTCGACGTCCGTCTTCGGCGCCACGGTCCAGCAGGACCCGGGCGGGGGCTTCAGCCTGCTCGTGGACGTGCGCCCGCTGCTGACCCTCGTCGTGGTGGCCATCGTCGTCGGGGGTGTTGCCGGCATCGCCTACGCCCGCCGTGCCTCGGGCCCCATCACCCGGAGCTGGCGGGCATGAGCAGTCCGCCGTCGCCCGTCGGCGCCCTGGTCCTGGCGTCGGTGCGGTTGTGGTGGCGGAAGGTGTCCGGACGTCTGGGACCACTCCCCACCCTCGTGCTCGCTCTCCTTCCGGTCGGTGCGCTCGTGCTCTTCTGGGCGTGGATGTGGCCCCAGGCGCAGGACACCGTCGGGGCACTCGTCGGCGCGGACCCCGCCCTCGACGGGGTTGTCGTCGTCACCCTGCTCCTCGGCTTCGCCATGGTGGCCGCCGTCCTGCGCGTCATCCTGCTCGCCTTCGACAACCTCACCCGGGATCTGCGGCTGCTCCTGCGGCTGGCCCCGTTGACGGCCACGCAAGCGGCAGCAGTTCGGGTGCTGCCCGACCTGCTCACCAGCCTCGTGCTCTCCGCCACCCTCGGCTCAGTGGGTCTGGTCGCCTTCGCCCTCGTCGAACCGGCCGTGACCCTGGCCGAGGTCGGCCTGTGGATGGTCGCGGTCACCGCCCTCGTCGGGGCGCTGGCCGCCGTATTCGAGTACGGGCTGCACCGGCTCGTCCGTGACGACATGGCCGCGCGGGCCGGGGCTGCGCTGGGCGTGCTGGCCGTCCTGTGCCTCGTGCTCGCCCTGGTCATCCGGTCGGTGGCTGGCAACCCGGGGACCAGCAGCGCCGCGACGCTCGGCAGGTTCCTGCTCGACCTCGGCTGGGCCTGGTCCGTGCTGGGCGCGGGCGCCCTCGCGTTCGGCGCCTGCGCCGCCTGGGCGTGGGCCGGCGCCGGCGTCGTCGCCGACATCTTCCGCGGAGCGCGACGTCGGCCCCTGCTGCGCGTGAGCGGGCGCAGCGTCACCCTCGCAGCGGCGGCATCCTTCGCCCGCGACCCGGCGAACCGACTCGGCCTGCTCAGCTTCGCAGTGCTGGTCGGGGTCGGGGTGTGGGTCGAAGCGGCCACCGGCTTCGGCGTGGCGGCGGCAATCGGCCTCTGGGGCGGGGTCGCGGTGACCTGTGCGGCGGCAGTCCTGGTCTTCGGCGACTACCGGCGGCTGCGCTGGCGGGCGATCGTCGCGCCGAGCGATGCGGGCCTCGTCTTCCTGCGCTGGTTCGCCGGTCACGTGCTCACCGCCTTCGGCGTGTCGGCCTACCTCGTCGCGCTCGTGCTGCTCGCCCGTCCGACGACGATCGCGCTCTGGGGGGCGACCGAGTTCTCCTGGGTCGCGACCGGACTCCTGCTCGGGATCGGTGCGGGTGCCGTCGCAGGTCGCCTCGTTCCCGCCGACAAGGACGACGTGTTCACCCTCGCGGGTTCGGGCGTCCTCGCCGGGGCTCTGGCCGCCGCTGTCGGCTGGTTGCTCGCGCAGCTGGATGGCGGCTGGCCGTTGCGGGTCGTCCTTGCCGCAGGCTGGTGTGCCGTCTGCCTCGGTGGCGTGGTGGTCGTAGAGCGACTCGCGTCGGTCCCCGGCCGGATGTCACCGTCGGTTCCCGTGGCGGCGATCCGGTGAACACCGGGACGCCCTGGTTGCCCCCGCGAAGGTTCCTGGGTGCCCTCGGCGCACTCGGCGCCCCGTGGGCGCTCGCCCTGGCGGCCAGCGCCCGGCTCACCGCCGGGTTGGACGTCGTGGTGGCGCTCGCCGCTTCCCTCGGTGTGAGCGCCGTCGTCCACGAGTTGGGCCACGCCCTCGGCTATTGGGCCCTCGTCGAGCGGGGCGCTGCGCTCGGCCTGCGCCGCGGATTCGGCCTGGCCCTCGGGGTGCGTACGCCGCGGCGGGACTGCGAACGTGCCGTGGCTTCTGCCGGTCCGGGGCTGGCTGCCGGGCTCGGCCTCCTCGTCCTCGTCGTCGACCGGTTCTCCCTCCAGTCGGCGCAGCTGCTCGCGCTCGGCCTCGTGCTGACCGGACATGTCTTCGGGCTGCTGCCCGGCAACGACGACGGGGACCGAGTCTGGCAGGTGGGCTGAGCCGTCACGGTAGCGTCAGGGGCATGCGCATCGGTCGGCGCGCCCCGGCGCGCGGGAGGGTCGCGGTCGTGGTCACCGCCGCGGTCGCCCTGGCAGGCATCCTCGGCTCATGCACGACGCTCCCGGCCGGATCTGGCGCGACGCCCCGCGCGACCTTCCAGGAGTTGCCTCGGGACGCGGTCGTCAACCTGTTCCAGTGGAACTGGAAGTCGGTGGCCGCCGAGTGTCCGCGGTTGGCGAAGGTCGGGTATGCCGGGGTGCAGGTCTCGCCCGCCCAGGAGCACGCGATGGTCGTGAACAATCCGTGGTGGGTCGACTACCAGCCGGTGGGCTACCAGATCACCTCCCGGCGAGGCGACCGGGCGGCATACGCGGCGATGATCCAGGCCTGTCACGCGGTCGGGGTGAAGATCTACGCCGACGCGGTGATCAACCACATGGCCGGCTCCGACTCCGGTGTCGGGTGGGCCGGTCCGGCCTGGTCGGGGCACTACACCTATCCGGGGATCTACCAGCCGCAGGACTTCCACCACTGCGGGCTCACCGGCGACGACGACATCCACGACTACCAGAACCGGGCCCAGGTGCAGACCTGCGAGCTGGTCAACCTCGCCGACCTCGACACCGGCTCCGACTACGTACGGGGGCGGATCGCGGCATACCTCGACGACCTCATCTCGCTGGGGGTCGACGGCTTCCGGGTCGACGCGGTCAAGCACATGTCCGCGGAAGACGTCGGCGCGATCATGGCGCGGCTGTCGGCGCCGGTCGACCGCTACTACGAGGTGATCGACAAGGGGGGCGAGCCGATCGGGATGGGGGAGTACACCTCGACTGGGAAGGTGCTCGTCTTCTCCTACGGCGATCAGGTGGGGTCGGCCTTCCAGTGGGGTCACATCCCCTCGCTGCGCGAGCTTGCCGGGGGTGTGGACGGGACGGTCGCCCGGGTCTTCCTGGACAACCACGACACCCAGCGCACCGGCGGCGCCCAAGTGCTCACCTTCAAGCAGGCCCGCCTCTATGCGCTCGCGAACGTCTACATGCTCGCCTGGCCATACGGCGAGCCGGTGGTGATGTCGTCCTACGAGTTCACCAATATCGACACCGGGCCGCCCTCGACCGACCAGAGCGGCACGACCAAGGACACCGGCTGCGGGCAGGACGGGTGGGTGTGCGAGCACCGCTGGCAGTCCACCGAGGGCATGGTCGGCTTCCACAACGCGGTCAAGGGCACGGGCGTGGCGCAGTGGTGGGACGACGGCGACAACGCCGTCGCCTTCGCCCGCGGCAATCGCGGCTACGTCGTGGTCAACAACGAGACCGCGCCCCTGTCCGGCCGCTCGTTCCAGACCCGTATGCCGCCCGGCACCTATTGCGACGTCGTGCACGGCGCGCTCGTGGAGGGGAAGTGCACCGGCCCGAGCGTGATCGTCGACGCCGACGGCTGGTTCACCGCGACCGTCGGCAACCTCGACGCGCTGGCCATCCACGCCGACGCCAAGGCCGGCTGAGTTTCACCTGCCAGCCGAGATGTAGCCTGTACTACGTCAGATACGTAGTACATGCGGAGGAATCGATGCGGCTCAACAGCAAGGGGCAGGTGACCATCCCCGCCGAGCTGCGCCGTCGTCACGGCTTCGCCGAAGGCGACGAGGTCGACGTCATCGAGGACGGCACCGCCCTGCGCATCGTCCATGTCCGGCCGGCCGCCACCCGTGGGCGGCGGCTCGTCGGCCGGATGCGTGGAGCCGCCACCACCAGTCGCAGCACCGACCAACTCATGGAGTTGCTGCGCGGTGACTGAGGGGACGGCCGAGACGATCACCCTCGTCGACTCCAATGTCCTGCTCGACGTGCTCACCGACGATCCGCAGTGGTCGGAGTGGTCCGCTGCCGCGCTGGCGGCGGCCCTCGATGTCGGCCGCGTGGTCATCAACCCGGTGATCTACGCCGAGGTGTCGGTCGGCTTCGACCGTATCGAGGACCTCGATCTCGCATTACCCGCAGCACACTTCGAGCGAGAGCCCCTGCCGTATGCCGCCGGCTTCCTCGCTGGCAAGGCGTTCGCGGCATACCGGCGACGCGGCGGGAGCCGACCGACCCCGTTGCCCGACTTCTACGTCGGTGCCCATGCCGCGGTCGCGAGTCATCGGCTGCTCACCCGCGACGCCCGCCGCTATCGCACCTACTTCTCGGGGATCGAACTCGTCGCGCCCGCCTGAGGTTCGGTGGGTCGGCCGGAACGGCGGCGAGCGGGCGGCATACGGGCCGATATCCTGCCGGGGCACCCCCGAAGGAGAGATCGTGACCGTCCTGCGCATGTCCCACCTGTTCCTGCGCACGTTGCGCGAGGACCCGGCCGACGCCGAGGTCCCCAGCCACAAGCTGCTCGTGCGCGCCGGCTACATCCGCCGGGTCAGCCCGGGCATCTACACCTGGCTGCCGCTCGGGCTGCGGGTGCTGCGCAACGTCGAGGCGATCGTCCGCGAGGAGATGGACCGGATCAGCCAGGAGTTGCTCTTCCCGGCGCTGCTGCCCCGGGAGCCCTTCGAGGCGACCGGGCGGTGGGTCGAATACGGCGACAACATCTTCCGGCTCAAGGACCGCAAGCACGCCGACTACCTGCTCGGTCCCACCCACGAGGAGCTGTTCACCCTCGCGGTGAAGGACCTGTTCAGCTCCTACAAGGACCTGCCGGTCAGCCTCTACCAGATCCAGACGAAGTACCGCGACGAGGCCCGCCCGCGCGCGGGGCTGCTGCGCGGGCGCGAGTTCGTCATGAAGGACTCCTATTCCTTCGACCTCGACGAGGCCGGGCTCGCCAAGTCCTACGACGCACACCGGGACGCCTACATCAAGATCTTCGACCGGCTCGGCTTCCACTACGTCATCGTCCAGGCGATGGCCGGGGCGATGGGCGGCAGTCGGAGCGAGGAATTCCTCGCCACCGCCGACAACGGCGAGGACACCTACGTGCGCTGCGACCACTGCGGCTATGCCGCCAACGTCGAGGCGGTGCGGGTCCCCGCGCCGGAGCCGCTGCCTGCCGAGCAGGTCGACGGTATGCCGCCCGCCCGCGTCGTCGACACCCCCGGAACTCCCACGATCGAGTCGCTCGTCGACTTCCTCAACTCGGCACACCCGCGCGAGGACCGGGCGTGGGTCGCCGGTGACACGCTGAAGAACGTCGTGCTCATGCTCAGCCATCCCGACGGCCGGCGCGAGCCGCTGGTCGTCGGCGTGCCGGGCGACCGCGAGGTCGACGAGAAGCGGCTCGCCGCCCAGGTCGAGCCCGCAGTCGCGGTGCCGTTCACCGATGCCGAGTTCGCGGCATACCCCGGGCTGGTGCGCGGGTATATCGGGCCGGGGGCTCTGGGCGCCGACCCCGCGCGTGCGTCGGCCACCGGGATCCGTTATCTCGTGGATCCCCGTGTGGCCGAAGGGACTTCGTGGGTCACCGGGGCCAACATCGACGGGCGGCACGTCATCGGGCTCGTGGCCGGGCGCGATTTCACCGCCGACGGGACGATCGAGGCGGCCGAGGTGCGCGTCGGCGACGTCTGCCCCTCGTGCGGCCAAGGGGAGGGCTTGCAGGCGGCCCGTGGCATCGAGATGGGGCACATCTTCCAGCTCGGCACGAAGTACGCGAAGGCTCTCGACCTGCAGGTGCTCGACGAGCAGGGCAAGCTGCGCACGGTCGTCATGGGGTCCTACGGGATCGGGGTCTCCCGGGCGGTCGCCTGCGTCGCCGAGGGCAATCATGACGAGCTCGGCCTCTGTTGGCCGCGGGCGATCTCGCCCGCGGACGTGCACGTGGTCGCGACCGGCAAGGACGAAGAGGTCTTCGTCGCCGCCGAGACCCTCTGCCGCCAGCTGGCCGCCGAAGGCCTCGAGGTGATCTATGACGACCGCCGCGGGGTCTCGCCCGGGGTGAAGTTCAAGGACTCCGAGCTCATCGGGGTGCCGACCATCGTCGTCGTCGGGCGCGGACTGGCCGACGGCAAGATCGAGGTCAAGGACCGCCGCTCCGGGCAGCGGCGCGAGGTCGCCGTCACCGACGCGCTCACCGAGGTATGCCGCGAGGTGCGCGGCGCGTGACGATCGACGCGGCCGCCGACGGCTCCTCGCTCGGTAACCCCGGGCCCTCCGGGTGGGGTTGGTACGTCGACGCCGACCACTGGGCGGCCGGTGGCTGGCGGCGCGGGACCAACAACATGGGCGAGCTCATGGCCGTGCTCGACCTGCTGCGCCAGAGCGAACCGCTCGGTGAGGACCTGCGGGTGCACTGCGACTCGCGCTATGTCATCGACGCGGTGACGAAGTGGACGCCCGGCTGGAAGGCCAAGGGGTGGCGCAAGGCGGACGGCAAGCCCGTGCTCAACCTCGACCTCATCCAGGCGATCGACGAGCAGATGGGCCGGCGACGGGCCGCGGGACGGCGGGTCGACTTCGTCTGGGTGAAGGGCCACGCCGGTCACCCGCTCAACGAGCAGGCCGACCGGCTCGCCAACGGTGCCGCGACGGCCTACCAGGGCGGGGGAGTGCCCGACCCGGGGCCGGGCTTCGGCTCGCGCGGCCCTCAGGGAAGGCCCGTTGAGCACCCGGCGCAGGGGGAGCTGTGGTGACGCCCGGGCGCCCGGTCGAGGCGGTCGTCTTCGACTGGGGCGGGACGATCACGCCCTGGCACACCGTCGACCTGCTCGAGCAGTGGCGGGTCTTCGCCCGCGGGGCCGGGACCATCGCCTGCTCGCTCAACGACCTGGCCTCGGCGCTCATCCGGGCTGAGGAGCAGGCATGGCGGCGGGGGCGTGAAGAGGGCGTGAGCGCGCGGCTCGACGAGATCCTCGCCTCGGCCGGGCTCACCCTGGGTGCGGAGGACACGGAGGCCGGGCTCGCGGCATACCGCGACTTCTGGGAGCCGCACACGCTCACCCACCCGGCCATCCCCTATCTGTGGGAAGACTTGCGGGACAAGGGGATCCGGATCGGAGTCCTGTCCAACACGATCTGGGACAGGGACTATCACAGCGGGATCTTCGAGCGGGACGGGGTTCTCGACCTCGTCGATGCCGCGGTCTATTCCAGCGAGACCCCGTGGGTGAAGCCGCGGGCCGAGATCTTCCGAGCCGCCGCGAGTGCGCTCGGGGTCGATCCGGCGGCCTGTGTCTACGTGGGGGACCGGTCCTTCGAGGACGTCCACGGTCCGCAGTCGGCCGGGATGCGGGCCATCTGGATCCCCCATTCGGACATCCCGGAGGACCAGCAGGTCTCGCACGAGGCCACCCCGGACGCCGTCGCGCACGAGCTCGGCGACATCGCCGACATCGTCGCCGCGTGGTCCGTGGGGGCGCCGACGCCCGAACGCAACCGGCACGTCGCCGACTGAGCGGGCGGCCCGCGATGCCCGACGCTCCCGTGCTCGCCCTGCTCGGGGTCGCCGCCCTCGTCGCGGGATGGGTCGACGCGGTCGTCGGGGGTGGTGGGCTCATCCAGCTGCCTGCCCTCGTGATCGGACTGCCCGGTGCCGCCCCGGCGCAGCTGCTGGCGACGAACAAGCTCGCCTCGATCTGCGGCACGTCGGTGAGCGCGGTCACCTACTACCGGCGGGTCCATCCCGACCTGCGCACCGCCTTGCCCATGGCGGTTGCGGCCTATCTCGGGTCGATCGGCGGGGCCTTCGTCGGGCTGCACATCCCCAAGGCTGCGTTCAACCCGATCATCCTGGTCCTGCTCGTCCTCGTGGGTGGCTACATCCTGCTCAAGCCCGACCTCGGGACGGTGACCGCGCTGCGGCACGCGGGCACCCGGCATACCGCGTATGCCGTGCTCGTCGGGTTGGTGATCGGCTGCTATGACGGGGCATTGGGGCCGGGGACAGGCTCCTTCTTCGTCTTCGCCCTCGTGGGGTGGCTCGGGTACGCCTTCCTCGAGGCGAGCGCCAAGGCCAAGATCGCCAACTTCGCGACCAACCTCGGAGCGCTCACGGTCTTCGTGCCGCAGGGCCAGGTCATCTGGACGGTCGGCCTGCTGCTGGGGGCGCTCAACCTCGTCGGGGGTTACCTCGGGGCACGCACTGCGGTGAGGTTGGGCAGCGGCTTCGTCCGCGTCGTCTTCGTCGTGGTGGTCTCGGCCTTCGTCGTGCGGATCGGCGGGGAGCTCGTCGGCTTCTGGGCTTGATCCGGCGGGCCCTCGGGCGGGCCGCCGCTGTCCGCGGCTGTGGCGTTCTTCCGCCCGCGAGCTGGGGAGGAGGGTGGTCCGCGCTTCCTATGCATTGCGTCATCGCGTGCATGCACTCACCCGCGGCGCGGCCACCACCAGGCCGTCCACCTCTGCGCTTCCTATGCATTGCGTCATCGCGTGCAAGGCGTCGCGGCATCCGGCGATGGGTGATGCGTCGGCGCCACCGGTCTCGCGCGTGTCTGACGCTGCGCATTCGCGCTTATGCATTGCCTCACAGAGTGCATGGGGCCCGGTGTGCGTCGGGGTAACGCACTGGCCGGCCAAAGGGGGGTTGGCGCGGCGGGCCGGGCGAGGGGCGAGGCGAGAGGTGAGACGGGGTGAGACGAGAGGTGAGATGGGGGTGAGACGGGGGTGAGACGGGGGGATGACTCGAGGGATGAGGCGAAGGGCGAGGCGCGAGCTTCGTCTTGCCTGCAATGCACGAGGACCGGCATACATGACGGACGGATGGAGCGGGCGCGCTCGATGTCGGACCCGTTCCGAAGCTGATCGTCGCGGCTGCGGGCATGCCCTGAAGTCGGCAGGCTGCTCGCCTCACACCCGATCGCCCCACGATGGAGGTGGTGACGCAATGCATAGGAAGTGGGGTGGCCATCCCAGGTCGGCAAAGACTGCTGCACGACGATGTCCCGCTCGGCCACGCGGTATGCCGCGACAGCGAGGCCATCCCAGGTCGGCAAGGACTGCTGCACGACGATGTCCCGCTCGGCCACGCGGTATGCCGCGACAGCGTGGCCATCCCAGGTCGGCAAAGACTGCTGCACGACGTGGGGCTGGGCGGGGGCGGTGTGGGTGGGGATGCTCGTGGTGACGCAATGCATAGCAATCAAGAAGAGGGGTTGCGCGGCGTGGGTTATCCACAGGTTCGTCGATCAGCCACTCGTCGGCGGGCCGGTGACGGGCAGGGTGGGCCCATGGACGATCGAGGCGACTGGATCGCGAGCACCTGGCTGCCTCCCGACGGTGCCGCGCAGGCGGAACTGGCAGTCCCCGGAACCGGCGGGGCCGAGCAACAAGCCCCCGAGTTGCCGCGGCTGTTGGGCGGCGGTCTCGAACACCTGGGTGCCGCGCTGCGGCACGTGCGCGCGGCCCGGGGGCTCAGCCAGAGACAGCTCGCTCGGCTGATCGGCGTCGACCCTTCGAGAGTGTCACGACTGGAGGCCGGAGACCGACGGATCCGGATGGACGTGCTGGACGCACTCCTGGCCGAGGTCGGATTCGAGGTGCTCCTCGTGCACGGAGGTGGGCCCCATGGATGCGCCGGAGGCGCGAGCACGCCTCACACGTGTGCCGAGTGGATCGAGAACGGGCAGGTCCGACATCGGGACGCGGTCGGCCGCGCGTTTCCGGCACATGGCATCGCCGGCTGGGAACGGACACCTCCGATCTACTGGCTCTTCCGGCATGGGTGGCCGTGGCCCACCCCCGCCGCCTTGCTCTGGCACTACCCTCGACCGCCGGATCGAGAACCTGCCGACCCGCAGGGGTGAGACGGCCAGGGGCGGTCGGCACCCGGCATACTCATGCCGACCCCAAGGGAGGTTCACAGGAAACTCCTAGGATCGGCCCCGACCGTTGCCTCATGACCGCTGCGACTCTCACCCGGACCGAGGACCCCATGTCTGGCCAGGCCCGCGTCGAGCACCGGCCGGTGGGCGTCCCGGAGACCCCCCGGTGGTGGCGGGATGCCGCGGGGGCGTTCACCTGGCTCACCATGCTCTTCGTCGTCGCCCTGTGGGTCCGCCGCGGCGGTTTGGCCGAACTCGACTCGACGTCCGGGGCCCTCACGACGCTGGGCCGCCTTGGCGGGCTCGTCTCCGCGCAGCTGCTGCTCGTCCAGGTCCTGCTCATGGCTCGCATCCCGGTCGTGGAACGCAGCTACGGCCAGGACGAGCTGGCCCGCCGCCACCGGCTCGTCGGGCTCTGGTCGTTCAACCTCATGTGGGCACACATCGTCCTCATCTGGATCGGGTATGCCGCCGGGTCGACCCTCGGGCTGTGGGGGACTCTCGTCGACCTGGTCCTCAACTACCCCGGGATGCTGCTCGCCGTTGCCGGCACAGTCGCACTCTGCCTGGTCGTCTGGACCTCTGTGCGAGCCTCGCGCGCGCGGCTCCGATACGAGTCCTGGCACCTCATGCACCTCTACGCCTACCTCGGCGTGGGGCTCGCCCTCCCGCACCAGCTGTGGACCGGTCAGGATTTCGTCGGCAACACGGCCGCCACGGTCTTCTGGTGGGGGCTGTGGGGGGCGGCCGTGGCCGCGGTCCTCGGCTACCGCGTCGGGCTGCCTCTCTACCGGACCTTGCACCACCGGCTCGTCGTGAGCCGGGTCTATGCCGAGGGACCTGGCGTGACGACCGTCGTCGTGACCGGCCGTGACCTGGACCGGCTTCCGGTCGGTGCCGGCCAGTTCTTCAACTGGCGGTTCCTGGACAACCCCGGAGCGTCACGGGCGCATCCCTATTCGCTGTCCGCGGCCCCCGACGGACGCACGCTGCGGATCACCGCGGCGCATCTGGGTGATGGCTCGGCCGCTCTGGCCGATCTCGTGCCCGGCTCGCGGGTTCTCCTCGAGGGCCCCTACGGTCGCCTCCACGCCGGGGTGCGCACCCGGCGCAAGGTGCTACTCCTGGCCGGTGGGATCGGTATCACCCCCATGCGGGCTTTGCTCGAAGAGCTGCCGCAGGGACCGGGTGACGTCACCCTCGTCTACCGCGCCCACTCCCAGGAGGACGTGATCTTCGCCGACGAGCTCATGAACCTGGCCCGGGCCCGCGGCGCACGGATCTTCACGGTCCTGGGCGACCGCGCCACCGACCGGGCGAGCTGGCTTCCGCAGAGCGCCGCACACCTGAGTGACACCGAGGCGCTGCGCCATCTCGTGCCCGACCTGGCCGACCACGACGTCTATCTCTGCGGCGGTGTCGAGTGGATGGACCTGGCGCGTGCGGCGGTGCTCGCCGGGGGCGTGCCCCCGGCCAACATCCACTTCGAACGCTTCAGCTACTGACCCCGCACGACCGACCGAGGACGACCCGAGGACACCGCCATGCGACGCATCGTCACCTGGGCTTTGAGCACGATCACCACGCTCGTGCTGCTGTTCAGCTACCACACCTCGACGTCGAGCTCGTCGACCAGTGTCCAGGCAGCCGGCACGATCGCCGGAAGCGGCTCGGGCAGCGCCGCCGGAAGCGGCTCGGGCAGCGCCGCCGGCAACGGCTCGGGCAGCGGCTCCGCCACCGCAGCAGGCTCCACGTTCACCGGCAAGGCCGTGTCGACGCGGTTCGGCAACGTCCAGGTCCAGATCACCGTGACGAACGGCAAGATCACCGCCGTCACCGTCCCGCAGTACCCCAACCGTGACCGCAAGGACGTCCAGATCAACGGCTACGCGCTGCCGATTCTCAACAAGGAGGCCGTCGCCGCGCAGAGCTCCGACATCGACATGGTGTCCGGGGCGACGATCACCTCGGTCGCCTACGTGCAGTCGTTGCAGTCGGCGATCGACCAAGCCTTCAAGTGAGTCGGCGGGCGTGGGTCGAGCACCACATGGGGATGCCGATCAGCATCCACCTGCGAGGTCCTCGACTCCACACGGCCGAGGTGTCGGCGGCGGTGGCGGCGGCATACGGGGTGCTGGCCCGGATGGACCAGATCTTCTCGACCTGGGCGCCGGACTCGCAGGTGAGCCGACTACGCCGTGGCGAGATCGTGGTCTCGGAGTGCGACCCGCTCGTCGCCCGCGCCGCCGAGCTTGGCGAGCAGGCACGAGCGCTCACCGCGGGGGCCTTCACGACGAGCCTGCCGGATGCCGACGGGCGGCTGCGCTTCGACCCGACCGGCCTGGTCAAGGGCTGGGCAGTCGAACTGGCCGGCGACGAACTGCGCGGCCTGCCCGGGGTGTCCTGGTGCGTGAACGCCGGGGGCGACGTACGTGCCGGCCGACACGCCCACGTGCCGCCGACCGGCGAGGACGCCCAACCGTGGCGGATCGGTGTCGAGAACCCCCACGACCGCTCGCTCATCGCGGCGGTCGTCCCGCTCGTCGACGGCGGGGTCGCCACCTCCGGCACCGCGGCCCGGGGCGCTCATCTCGTCGACCCTGCGACGGGAGAGCGGGTGGGGCGCGCGGGATCCACGACGGTCGTCGGCCCGGACCTGCTGTGGACGGACATCTGGGCCACCGCCCTCTTCGTCGGGGGCCCGGCCACCCGGGAGGCGTTCGCCAGCCACCCGGCATGCCGCGTGATCGACCTCTGAGCGAGGCGCGGCTCAGCCCGGACCGCCCAGGGCAGCGCGCAGCTGCTCGACCGAGGTCACCGGCCGGTCGCAGACGAAACCCCGGCAGACGTATGCCGCGGCGAGTCCCTCGACGAGCGGACGTCCGGCGAGCAGCGGTATGCCGGGCGCGTCGGGTGCGCCCGCGACGACGACCAGGCCGGGGGAGCAGGACTGCCGTGCCACGTCGAGCAGGGCCCGCGCCGACGGCCCCGACCCGACAACGGCGACCTGGAGCGGTCCGGCCAGGCGTGCTGCGGCCGCAGCGAGCGTCCAACCCGCGAACCGTGGATCCTGGGCCGCCACCGCACCTCCCACCGCGATGGCCGCGTCGGCGCGGGCGAGCTGCTCGGCGGAGCCCACGAGGGCACCGTGCGTGAGCAGGGCCCACGCGAGCGAGGACTGACCGGAGGGCTCGGCGTTGTCGGCGGCGGAGTGGGGTCGGGCGACGAGGGGTTCGCCGTCGCGGGGCGTGTCGTGGAAGACCCCGGGCCGCTCCGGATCGGCGAAGAGGCCCACCGCTCGATCGAGCAGCCTGCCCGCGGTCTCGAGCCAGCGCGCCTGCCCGGTCGCCTGGTGCAGGGCGAGCAGCCCGCTCGCGAGGTTGCCGTAGTCGTCGGCCATGCCGGGAGCGCTGCCCACGATCCCCTCCCGCGAGACCCGCAGCAGCCGTCCGTCGACGACGTGGACGGACAGAAGGTGGTCGGCCGCCCGGGTGGCGGCCGTGACGAGGCCCGGTTCGCCGAGCAGGGTCCCGCATTCGGCGAGGGCGGTGATCGCCAGCCCGTTCCACGAGGCGATCACCTTGTCGTCGCGTGCGGGCTGCGGGCGCAGGTCGCGGGCCGCGCGTAGCCGAGCGCGCACCGCGACCCACCACGCGTCGTCGTCGGGGTCGGCGCGCAGCTGGAGGGTCGAACTCCCGTGTTCGAAGGTCCCCTCCTTCGTCACCCCGAGCAGGTCGGCCGCTCGCGGCCCGTCCTGCGGGCCGAGCACGTCGGTGAGTTCCTCGGGCGTCCACACATAGGTCGCCCCCTCGACCCCCTCGGTGTCGGCGTCGAGCGAGGCCGCGAAGCCGCCCTCGGCGGTCCCGAACTGCTCGACGATCGCCGCGCAGGTCTCGATCGCCACCCGTCGCCCGAGCGGCGATCCCGTCGAGCGCCACCAATGGGAGTAGACCCGGGCAAGCAGGGCGTTGTCGTAAAGCATCTTCTCGAAGTGCGGGACCACCCAGTCGGCATCCACGGCATAGCGGGCGAAGCCGCCTGCGAGCTGGTCGTAGATGCCGCCCCGGGCCATCGCCTCGCAGGTGCGCTCGACCATGGCGAGCGCCTCGGTCGAACCGGTGCGGGCGTGCTGGGCGAGGAGGAACTCGAGCACCATCGACGGCGGGAACTTCGGCGCCCCGCCGAAACCTCCCCGCGCCCGGTCGAAGGCCCGGCCCAATCGCGTGACGTCGGCGTCGAGAGTCTCCGGCGTGACCGGCTCGGCGCTCGGCGGAGCAAGGCGGGCCTCGATCGCGCCGGCGATGTGCGCCGCGCTCGCCTGCAGTTCGGCGCGCTGCTGCGCCCAGGCGCCGGACGCGGCCTCGAGCAGACCGAGGAACTGTCCACGCGGCAGGTAGGTACCACACCAGAAGGGCTCGCCCTCGGGGGTCATGAGCACCGTCATCGGCCAGCCGCCGCGACCGGTGAGCGCGACGGTGGCCGCCATATAGACGCTGTCGACGTCGGGGCGCTCCTCGCGGTCGACCTTGACCGCCACGAAGCCCGCGTCGAGCACCGCGGCGACTTGCGGATCCTCGAAGGACTCGTGCGCCATCACGTGACACCAGTGGCACGCGGCATAGCCGACGGACAGCAGGACCGGCACGTCGCGGCTGCGGGCGAGCGCGAAGGCCTCGGGGCACCAGGGCCACCAGTCGACCGGGTTGTCGGCGTGTTGGCGCAGGTAAGGGGAGAGCGCGTCGGCGAGGCGGTTGGCCATGTCCCGACGTTACGTGAGCCGCGGCTCAGCCGGGGCTCACACGCCCGGTGAACGGATCGCGTCGGGTGAGGCAGTAGACCTCACCCGACGGATCGCGCATCACCGTCCAGAACTCGTGTCGCGCCACGATCGACGCCCCCACCGAGCAGTGGTATGCCGTTGCCGCCGGCACGTCGGCGCACGCGAGGTCGACGTGCATCCGCGCCGGTGCCGGGTCGTCGAGACGCTGGAGGAGCAGCCGCACGGGCGGACGGGCGCTGCCGGCCGGGTCGGGGCTGGGGTCCTTCGGCGGCACGAGGAGGGTGAACTCCTGGCGCACCGAGGCCACGAGCGACCATCCGGTGATCGCCGCCCAGAAGTCGCGCTCGACCGCGAAGTCCGCCGGGGCGAGGTCGAGAGCGACCTGGTCGACCCGGATCGTCCCGCCTGGGGTCTGGACGGGCGGTGCCGGCGTCGTGCTCCCGTGCCACGGCACGACGCACCAGGGCAGCCCGGCCGGGGAGGAGAGGACCGCGAGGCTCCTGTCCCGTGCGAGCAGCCGGGCGCCGACGCCGAGCGCGTGGTCGACCGCGACGTCGATGTCGGCCACTTCGAGGTCGAGGTGCCCGCCGCGGCATACGTCGACCGCTTGGAGCTTGACGTGCGCCGACCCGTTCGGCGGGAGGAAGGTCGCCCACTGGCCGAGGTCCCCGCGACGGGCCGAGAGTGTCGAGCCGGTCACCGCGCACCAGAACTGCGCGGCAATCTCGAAACGGTCCCGCGGCCGGTCGAGGAAGGCCCACATCCACCGGGGTGCGCTCGGGAGTCGGCTCATCGGCCGACCAGCCCGGGGAAGGGCGCAGGGGCGATCCCGCGACCGGCGGCGAGGGTGACCGCCTCGGCATGGAGTCGGGCGACCGCGAGCAGGGTGGTCGACCCCGGAGGGAGCGCGTCGAGCGGATCGAGGCCACTGGCGACGAGGCTGTCCAGGACGGTCCGCACGAGCCGGTCGGCGTCGCCTGGTGAGCGGACCGCGAAGGGCAGGGTGTAGCCGAGCGGAGCGGCCGGAGCCGCCGAGCCGGCGACCGCGACGAGGGCCCGTTCGCGGCGTTCGAGCGCGGCGTCGAGGGCGAGGTCCGGCGCACGATCGATCGCGGGACGGTGCGCGGCGGCGACCTGGACGGCGTAGCGGGCCGCCCGGGTGGGGCCCAGCAGGGAAACGGCGGCCGCCGGTGGCAGCGGGTCGGCCGGTGGCCACTGCGGCGCGACGCCGAGCAGGGCGGCCGTGCTCGCGTCGTGGGCGAGCGCGGCCACGTGCAGGTCGCGGTGGGTGCGCACGGAGTGCGGATCGGGGAGCTCCGCCTCGGCCGCACCGAGTCGCACAGGCCCGGGCGGCGTCGTGGGTGCGCCCGCGCTTGCGGGGGCCGAGGAGTCGGACGTCCCGGTGGCGCTCGCGCTCGTCGCAGTCGTCGCAGTCGCCGGGGTGGCCAAGGCGGTCGATGTAGACACGGTGGTCGTGGCCGTCGGTCGGGGCGCGCCACCCGCCGCGAGCAGCTCGGCCCAGACCTGGGCCTGCGCCGTATGCCGTGTGGCCACCGGCTCGTCGCCGACCGCATGGGCCATCCCGGCCAGGGCCTGGGCGCGCAGAGCGGCCGCGACGATCGCCTCCTCGTCCGGCATGGGGACACGATCGGGCGGGCCAGGTGTGGGTGCCGGTAGCTCGACCCGGATGCCGCACGCGGCGAGCATCGAGGCGAGCATCGAGGCGACCATGGCGGCGACCCCGGCGGAGGCGCCGGCCGAGCCCGCGCGCACAACTGCCCGCCGGGACGGCATACCCGCGGTTATGCCGTCCCGGCGCACCTCGCGCCCGTCGCCTGCCATCGGCCGATCATGACACGCACACCGGCCGCCGCGACGACGCCGGTCCGGCGCGAGGAGGCCGGGGTCCCGGGAGCCGTCTAGAGTGGGACTCCTCCCGTGTCGCGGGAGGGCGCCACGTCCACCCGGGTGATCGGCGTCGACGACCCGAAACCGAGGAAATGGCATGCAGGCGGGCCGAGTCCGCACCCTCGTCGAGGCGCCGCTGCTGCGCGCCGGTTGGGTGGTGGAGGACGTTTCCGTCACCCCCGCGGGGCGGCGCAGCGTCGTGCGCGTCGCGGTCGACCGGGACCTCGCCGGACTGGGGGAGGACGCGACCTCGCCCGTGCCGCCGGTGTCGCTCGACGACGTGGCCGAGGCGACCCGTGTCGTCGACGCGGCGCTCGAGGCGCAGGACTCCGCGACTGCCGCGCCCTACGTGCTCGAGGTGAGTTCACCCGGCCTGGACCGGCCGCTCACCGAGCGGCGCCACTTCCGGCGCAACGTCGGTCGGCTGGTCACCCTGCGACTCACCGACGGCACGAGGGCGGCCGGTCGGATCCGCTCGGTCACCCAGGATCTGGTCGACCTGGCCGCCGACCCCGGCGTTGACGGCGCCGCAGCACCGCGCGTGGTCGGGCTCGACGAGATCGTCGAGGGTCGGGTGGTCCTCGAGTTCGGCCGACCCGACGACCTCGTCGGGGACGAGGAGGTGGACTGATGGACATCGACCTGGCGGCACTGCGGGCCCTCGAACGGGACCGAGACATCAGCCTCGACGTGCTCGTCCCGGCGATCGAACAGGCCCTGCTCGTCGCCTACCACCGCACCGAGGGCTCCTACCGGACCGCTCGGGTCGAGCTGGACCGCAAGACCGGCCATGTCATCGTCTGGGCGCGTGAGGAGGGGCCGCTGCTCGAACCGACCGAGGAGGGTGGTCGACCCGAGCGCGGCGAACCCGGCCCCGAGTTCGACGACACCCCCGAGGGCTTCGGGCGGGTGGCGGCGTCCACCGCCCGTCAGGTGATCGTCCAGCGCCTGCGCGACCTCGAGGACGAGGCGATCCTCGGCGACTTCAAGGGCCGGGAGGGCGATCTCGTCTCCGGGATCGTCCAGCAGGGGCCCGACCCGCGGACCGTCCTCGTCGACTTCGGCAGCGTCGAGGGTCTGCTCGCCTCGGCCGAGCAGGTGCCCGGCGAGAGCTACCGGCACGGCGAGCGGCTGCGCTGCTACGTCCTGTCCGTGCGGCGCGGACCGAAGGGACCCCAGATCCAGCTCTCTCGCACCCACCCCAATCTCGTCCGGTCGTTGTTCAAACTCGAGGTGCCCGAGATCGCCGACGGCACCGTCGAGATCGCCGCGATGATCCGGGAGGCGGGCCACCGGACGAAGATCGCGGTGCGTTCCACCGTGCCGGGCGTCAACGCCAAGGGCGCCTGCATCGGCCCCATGGGCGCCCGGGTGCGTGCGGTGATGAACGAGCTCGGGGGCGAGAAGATCGACATCGTCGACTACTCCGAGGACCCCACGGAGTTCATCGCGGCGGCTCTCTCGCCCGCGCGGGTCCTGTCCGTCCAGGTCGTCGACCCCCAACTGCGGGCCGCTCGGGCCGTCGTGCCCGACTACCAACTGTCCCTCGCGATCGGGCGGGAAGGGCAGAACGCCCGGCTCGCGGCCAAGCTGACCGGCTGGCGGATCGACATCCGGTCCGACACCGAGGTCGACCCGGCCGCGCCGGCACCCTCCCCGCAGGCAGGTCCGCCCGACGGTGGCGCGGCTCGTGGGCGCCCTTCGGCGGCACGGCCGCAGCGGCCCCGTCCGGACGCCCCGCGCCGGGGCTGACCCGGGCGCGGGCCGGGACAGGGTAGACTCATGGGGACCGACCGGACTGGACTCCGGGCGACGACTCCTGAGCATGCCGCGGGCCGGGTGACACCGGTGCGCACATGCGTGGGATGTCGGCGCACGGATAGCTGGTCGGTTCTCGTGCGAGTGGTCGCAGTGCAGGACGAGGCCGGAGCGATCCGGCTGGTCCCGGACCTGCGACACCGGCTCCCCGGACGCGGCGCCTGGCTGCATCCGGACCCGGACTGTCATGAGCGTGCCGCCCGGCGACGGGCGTTCGCCCGGGCGCTGCGCCTGCAGCGCCCCGCGGACGTCACCGCCCTCACGGCATACCTCGCGACGGTCTCGCCCGAGCCGGAAAGGTCCGACACACCACCACAAGGCGGGTTCGACGCTGATGAGCAGCCGATGAGCACTCAGCAATGAGCACTCCCCAGCAGTAACCCGGTCCGTCGCCTGTCCCGGCGCGGGCCGAGACAGGAGAAACGTGGCAAAGGTCCGTGTGAGCGCGCTCGCCAAGGAGCTCGGCACCGACAGCAAGTCCCTCATGGCGCATCTGTCCGCGCTGGGGGAATACGTGAAGTCCCCTTCGTCGACCATCGAGTCGCCGGTCGAGCGCCGCGTGCGTGAGACCTTCCCCAAGCCGGCCCAGTCGGCACCCACAGCGCCTGCATCCCCGGCGGCCGCGCCTGCGGCATCCGCGGCTCCGACGCCGGCGACTAGTGCCCCCAAGGCGCAGCCGACGGCAGCCCCCGCTCCGGCGGCACCGTCAGCCCCCGCTCCAGCGGCGCCGGCAGCCCCCGCTCCGGCGGCACCGGCCGCACCCGCACCGGCCACGCCGTCGGCACCCGCGGCCCCGCCGACCGCTCCGGCGGCCTCGGCGACCGCTCCGGCCGCGCCGCCCGCCGCGCCTGCCCGCCCCGCCGCCCAGTCGGCGCCGGCGCCGGCGCAGCCCACGGCCGCTCCCGGTCCGCGCCCCGCGGCGCCCCGCCCCGCCAGCCCCGCGTCGGGTGGGCCGGCTCCGCGCCCCGGTGGCCCGCGTCCCGGTTCCCCACGTCCGGGCAACAACCCCTTCGCCGCCAGCCAGGGGATGGGTCGGCCGCCGCGCGAGGGTGCCCCGCGCCCGGGCAACAATCCGTTCGCGGCCAACCAGGGTATGCCGCGTCCCCAGTCCCGTCCCGGCGCCGCCGGGCCGGGTGGGCCGCGTCCCGGTGCGGCCGGTCCCGGTGGCCCGCGTCCGGGTGGCCCGCGGCCGAACCCGGGCATGATGCCCGACCGGGCGGCCGTCGGCCGACCTGGCACCCGTCCGGCCGGAGGTCCTGGTCGACCCGGCGCGCCCGGCCGTCCCGGCACCGGCTTCGGCGGACGTCCCGGCGGCGGTGGAGCCGGTGGTGGTGCCGGCGGTGGCTTCGGCGGACGACCCGGTGCACCGGGTCGCGGCGGCACCCAGGGTGCCTTCGGCCGCGGTGGCGGCCGACCGGTGCGCGGACGCAAGTCCAAGCGCGCCAAGCGCCAGGAGTTCGAGCAGATGCAGGCGCCGACCATCGGTGGCGTCACGGTGCCCCGCGGCGACGGCACGACCGTCGTGCGCGTCCGTCGCGGGTCCTCGCTCACGGACTTCGCCGACCGGATCAACGCCAACCCGGCCTCGCTCGTCACCGTGCTCTTCCACCTCGGTGAGATGGCCACGGCGACCCAGTCGCTCGATGAGGACACCTTCAAGCTGCTCGGTGCCGAGCTCGGCTATGTCGTCGAGGTGGTCTCGCCCGAGGACGAGGAGAAGGAGCTGTTCGCCGCCTTCGACATCGACCTCGACCACGAGGAGGAGGAGCAGGACCTCGTCGCGCGGCCGCCGGTCGTCACCGTCATGGGTCACGTCGACCACGGCAAGACCAAGCTGCTCGACGCGATCCGCCACGCCAACGTCATCGCGACCGAGGCGGGTGGCATCACCCAGCACATCGGCGCCTACCAGATCACGACCGAGCACGAGGGCGTCGAGCGGGCGATCACCTTCATCGACACCCCGGGTCACGAGGCGTTCACCGCCATGCGTGCCCGTGGCGCCAAGGTCACCGACATCGCGATCCTCGTCGTCGCAGCCGACGACGGCGTGATGCCCCAGACGATCGAGGCGCTCAACCACGCCCAGGCGGCCGACGTGCCGATCGTCGTGGCGGTGAACAAGATCGACAAGGAGGGGGCCAACCCCGCCAAGATCCGCCAGCAGCTCACGGAATACAACCTCGTGGCCGAGGAGTACGGCGGCGAGACGATGTTCGTCGACGTGTCGGCCAGGGAGCGGATCAACATCGACGCTCTCCTCGAGGCCGTGCTGCTCACCGCGGACGCGGCTCTCGACCTGCGGGCCAACCCCGACACCGACGCGCGTGGGGTCGCGATCGAAGCCAACCTCGACCGTGGCCGCGGTGCGACGGCCACGGTCCTGGTCCAGCAGGGCACGCTGCACGTCGGTGACGCGATCGTCGCCGGTTCGGCCCACGGGCGCGTCCGGGCGATGCTCGATGAGCACGGCAACCAACTCGACGAGGCGCTGCCTTCCCGGCCGGTCCAGGTGTTGGGCCTGTCCTCGGTGCCCCGGGCGGGCGACACCTTCGTCGTTGCCCCCGACGACCGCACGGCCCGGCAGATCGCCGAGCGCCGTGAGGCCGCCGATCGGCAGGCGAGCCTGGCCAAGGCCCGCAAGCGGATCAGCCTCGAGGACCTCAACGAGGCCCTGGCCGCGGGCAAGGTCGAGACGCTCAACCTCATCCTCAAGGGCGACGTCTCCGGTTCGGTCGAGGCACTCGAGGACGCCCTCCTGCAGATCGACGTCGGCGACGAGGTCGACCTGCGGATCATCGACCGTGGCGTCGGCGCGATCACCCTCAACAACATCAACCTCGCGATGGCCTCCAACGCGATCATCATCGGCTTCAACGTCCGCGCCGAAGGCCAGAATGCCGAGGTCGCCGACCGCGAGGGCGTGGAGATCCGCTACTACACGGTGATCTACCAGGCCATCGACGAGATCGAGGCGGCCCTCAAGGGCATGCTCAAGCCCGAGTTCGAAGAGGTCTCGCTCGGCACCGCCGAGATCCGGGAGATCTTCCGGTCGAGCAAGTTCGGCAACATCGCCGGCTCGATCGTCCGCTCCGGCGAGATCCGCCGCGGCGCCCGGGCCCGGATCACCCGCAGCGGGGTCGTCGTGGGCGAGAACATCGAGATCGCGGGTCTGCGCCGGTTCAAGGACGACGTCGTCGAGGTCCGCGAGGGCTACGAGTGCGGCATCAACCTCGGATCCTTCAACGACCTGCAGATCGAGGACGTCATCGAGACCTACGAGATGCGGGAGAAACCCCGCGCGTAGGTCGGTTCACTCCCAGCCTGGTCGGGATTCAGGCACCGGCGGAGACTTCGCGAACCCGTCGACACACGGTATGCCGTGACCCTCACCTCAGGTGGTGGCACGGCATACCGGGTGCCGCGAAGTCCCCTTCACACCTAGGGGTTCCGATGGCCGATGCAGCACGCGCGCGCAAGATCGCCGAGCGGATCAAGGCGATCGTCGCCGACCAGCTCGAATACCGGGTGAAGGACGAACGGCTTGGCTTCGTCACCGTCACCGACGTCCGGGTGACGGGCGACCTGCAACATGCGACCGTCTTCTACACCGTCTTCGGCGGTGACGAGGACCGAGCCGCCACGGCGGCCGCGTTGGAGTCGGCCAAGGGCAAGATCCGCTCCGCACTCGGCCAACTGGGGATCCGGCTAACCCCCAGCCTCGAGTTCGTCGCCGATGCGCTGCCCGAGGGTGCCGCCCAGCTCGAGGACCTCCTGGCCACGACGAAGGCGCGCGACGAGGCGCTGGCGCAGGCGGCGGCCGGCGCCGCCTATGCCGGCGAGGCAGACCCCTATCGCAAGCCGGCCGAGGCCGACGAGGACGACCCGGCCGACCCCAGGTGACCGCCTCCGCCACGATCGACGGGCTGCTCGTCGTGGACAAGCCGGCCGGCTGGACCAGCCACGACGTGGTGGCCCGGCTGCGGCGCCTCGCCGGCACCCGGCGGGTCGGCCACGCCGGCACCCTCGACCCCATGGCCACGGGTGTCCTCGTCCTGGGGATCGGTCGGGGCACCAAGCTGCTCACCTTCCTCGTCGGCTGCGACAAGACGTATGCCGCGACCATCCGGCTCGGCGAGTCGACGAACACCGACGATGCCGACGGCGAGCCGACCGGCGGGGCGGATCCCGTCCGCGTGACGCCGGAGCGGCTTGCGGCGGCAGTGGCCGAGCTCACGGGGGCGATCGACCAGGTGCCCTCGACGGTGAGCGCGATCAAGGTCGACGGGCAGCGGGCCTACGCGCGGGCCAGGGCCGGCGAGCACGTGGTGCTCGCGCCACGCCCGGTCACCGTCCATCGGTTCGACGTGCGCGGATCGCGGGCGACCACGGGCCGCGAGCACCCCGTTCTCGACGTCGACGTCGAGGTCGAAGTGTCCTCGGGCACCTACGTCCGCGCCCTCGCACGCGACCTCGGCGCCGCGCTCGGGGTCGGCGCTCATCTCACGGCCCTGCGGCGCAGCCGGGTCGGCGGCTTCGGGCTCGACCGGGCCCACGACCTCGACGAACTCGGTCGAACCGTGGCGGACGGCGGCGCACTGCCCGTGCTGCCCCTCGGCGTAGCGGCCCGCTCGGCCCTGCCGGTCCGGGAACTCGCCGAGGCGGAGGCGCGGGCCGCGGCATACGGGCAGCCGCTGTCCAGCGCCCAACCCGGCCGCAGCGAGCCGGTCGCGGCCTTCGCCCCCGACGGCACGCTCGTGGCCGTCCTCGACGAGTCCGGCACGCGAGCGCGGACGCGCGTCGTGTTCGCCCCCGCAGGTTCGTAGAGTGTCCCTCGTGCGAGTGTGGAACGGGCTGGCCGACGTGCCGGGCGACCTCGGTGACTGCGTCGTCACCCTCGGCAACTTCGACGGCGTTCACCGGGGGCACCGGGAGGTCCTCGCACGGGTGACCTCCGAGGCGGACGCCCGCGGCCTCACGTCGGTGGCCGTGACCTTCCACCCACACCCGATCGCCGTCCTGTTCCCGCAGAAGGCTCCCGCGGAGCTCACCTCGCTGCGCCAGCGGCTCGAACTGCTCGAGGGCGCGGGCGTCGATGCCGTCCTGGTCATCCCGTTCACCCGGGAGTTCGCGGCGCAGACCCCCGAGGAGTTCGTCGACGGGGTGTTCGTGCGGGCCCTGCACGCCCGGGTCGTCGTCGTCGGCGAGGACACGAGGTTCGGGGTGCGCAACAGCGGCTCGGTGCAGACCCTCGTCGAGCTCGGGGCCGAGCGGGGCTTCGAGGTCGAGGCCATCGCCGACATCGGCGACGACGGTCGCTGGTCCTCCACGCGCGTGCGCGCCCTCGTCGCCGAGGGCGAGGTCGCCGCAGCCGCGGCACTGCTCGGCCGTCCGCATCGCGTGGACGGCGTCGTCGTCCACGGCGATCACCGAGGCCGGCTGCTCGGCTTCCCCACGGCCAACCTCGGCGGCGAGATCGAGGGTCTCATCCCCGCCGACGGCGTGTATGCCGGGTGGCTCGTCCGTCGGGACCTGCCCGAGGGTGCCATCGACCGGGTGCTTCCGGCGGCCATCTCCATCGGCACCAACCCGACCTTCGACGGCACGCAGCGGCGGGTGGAGGGCTACGTGCTCGACCGCACCGACCTCGAGCTCTACGGCGAGCGGATCTCCTACGAGTTCGTCCGTCGGCTGCGCCCCACGCTGCGCTTCGACGGGATGGACCCGCTCATCGTCCAGATGCACGAGGACGTCGCCCAGTGCCGGCAGGAGCTGGAAGCGCAGGGGCGGATGTGAGCACCGGACAGGCGCGGGTGCCGGCCTTCCGCGTCCCCACTTGGCGGGAGCTGGTCGCCACCCCGCAGGGGCTGCTCCGGGCGCTGCGGGTCTGGCCGCCCTATCGGTTCGCCGGGATCCGGGTCGAACACATCGCGCCGGACTGGTCCGAGGCCGTCGTCTCGCTCGGCTTGCACCCGACGACCCGCAACTATGTGGGGACCCAGTTCGGCGGCTCGCTCTTCTCGATGACCGACCCCTTCTTCATGCTCCTGCTCCTGCACCAGCTCGGGTCCGACTACGTCGTGTGGGACCAACGAGGCGAGATCGAGTTCGTCCGTCCCGGGCGCACCCGGGTGCAGGCCCGGATGACCCTCGACCCCGCTGCGGTCGAGGAGATCCGTGCCGCGGCCGCCTCAGGGGACAAGGTGCTGCGCTGGTTCGAGACCGAGATCGTCGACACCGCGGGGGAGGTCGTCGCCCGAGTGCGCCGCCAGCTCTACGTCCGACTCAAGCCGACGACGGGCAGTTGACCCCGACCGACGCCTGACTGCCGGGAAGGTCACGGACGGTGCCGCTTTCCCGGTGCCGGGCGGACGGCATACGGTGTACCCAAGGCGAGCCGGTGCGCATCCCGGACAAACCCGGGGCGGGGTTCCTGTGCGTGGCCGGTTCTGGACGAAGGAGTCGACGCTGTGGCGATGAAGTCAGCCCTGGACGAGCGGGTCAACCACGACGTGTTGGAGGGGCGGGGGCCGAGCGTCGGGGCGCTGTTCCGCGATCGGGTGGCCCGCTCGGGCAACCGGGACGCCTTCCAGTACTTCAAGGACGACCATCTCGAGCACGTGTCCTGGAGCGAGACGCGCGACCGCGTCTACGCGCTCGCGGCCGGGCTCATGGGGTTGGGCCTTACCATCGAGGACCGCGTCGCGATCGCCTCGACGACCCGTTTCGAGTGGATCCTCGCCGATCTCGCCATCATGTGCTCCGGGGGAGCGACGACGACGGTCTATCCCACGACGATCGCCGAGGACGTCGCCTTCATCATCTCCGACGCGGGGTGCCGGTTCGTCTTCGCCGAGGACGACGGCCAGGTGGAGAAGCTGCGCACGCATCGCGACCAGTTGCCCGACGTCGTCAAGGTCATCACCTTCGACGGCGAGGCCGACATCGGCGACGAGGAGGGCGACGACTGGGTGATCTCCCTCGCCGACCTCGAGGCGAGCGGGCAGGCCCTGCTCGACGCGAGGCCGACGATGGTCGACGAGCGGATCGACCTCATCGGCCCGGACAACCTCGCCCTCATCATCTACACCTCGGGGACGACCGGCCGACCCAAGGGTGCCGAGCTCACCCAGGACGCGATCCTCTACGAGGGCGCCGCGCTCCAGTCGATCGAGCTGCTCAACACCGACGACCTGCAGTTCCTCTGGTTGCCGCTCTCGCACGTCTTCGGCAAGGTGCTGCTCGTCCTGCCGCTGCAGGTGGGCTTCCCCACGGCCGTCGACGGTCGGATCGACAAGATCATCGAGCACCTGGCGATCATCAAGCCCACGTGGATGGGAGCGGTCCCGCGCATCTTCGAGAAGGCCTATGGCCGGATCGCGATGATGATCGAGAGCGAGACCGGCGTGAAACGCCAGCTCATGGACTGGGCGCTGGGGGTCGGTGAGCAGGTCCTCGAGGCCAACATCAGGGGCGAGCGCCCGTCGATGTTCGTCCAGGTCCAGCACATGCTTGCCGACCGGCTCGTCCTGGCCAAGATCCGGGAGCGCTTCGGCGGGCGGGTGCGCTTCTTCATCTCCGGCTCGGCCCGCCTCAACCCCGACGTGGCCAAGTGGTTCGGCAAGGTCGGCCTGCTCATCATCGAGGGCTACGGCCTCACCGAAACGATGGCCGGCACGGTCGTCAACCGGCCGCACCTCGGGCAGTACCGCTACGGATCGGTCGGCTGGCCCGCGCCGGGCACCGACGTGAAGATCGCCGAGGACGGCGAGGTGCTCGTCAAGGGTCCGGGCGTCATGCGGGGCTATCGCAACCGCCCCGACGCCACCGCCGAGGTCTTCGACGAGGCCGGCTACTTCCGCACCGGCGACATCGGCGAGATCGACGACCTGGGCTTCCTGCGGATCACCGACCGCAAGAAAGACCTCTTCAAGACATCCGGCGGCAAGTACATCGCCCCCTCGCAGATCGAGTCGGCGTTCAAGGGCTTGTGCCCCTACGTCTCCCAGATGCTCGTCTTCGGTGAGAGTCGCAACTACGCGACCGCGCTGTTCACCCTCGACCCCGACGGGATCACCGGATGGGGGGCCGCCAACGGGCTGGCCGGCAAGAGCTACGCCGAGATCACCCAGTCCCCCCAGGTGCGCGAGCTCATGCAGGGCTACGTCGACCAGCTCAACGCCGGCCTCAACCGGTGGGAGTCGATCAAGCGCTTCGTCGTCCTCGACCACGACCTCACCGTCGACTCGGGCGAGCTCACCCCGAGCCTCAAGCTCAAGCGCAAGGTCGTCGTGGAGAAGTACAAGGACGCGCTCGAGGGCCTCTACTCCTGATCTGTCCTCGCCCGCCGAGTGTCACTTTCGCGAAAGTGACACTCGGCTCGCGTTGCAGCGCGATCCAGGTGACACTTTCGCGAAACTGACCGCAGGTCTCTTGGCGCGGGCGCTCCCCTGTGCGTCAGGCTTGGGTGAGACAGGTCGGGTGATGTCCTTCCCGTGCACGGGGCGGTGATTGGTGGAGCGACGATGACGATGACGACGGCGGATCTGGCCCTCGATGATGGGGGTATGGGACCACGAGGTGATCG
>JAKPEG010000181.1 GCA_029552065.1 Actinomycetes bacterium | reverse complement strand
GCGGCGTCGAGGGCGGCCTCGGGCGAGGAGAGGTCGAGCAGGTCGTGGTGGCGACCACCCGGGAGGTCGACGTCGTGGACGGTGAGGGCGAAGCACGGCCGCTGGTGCTCGTCGAGGGCGATCCCGATGCGGAGGCTGCCGACGCCGGGCGTGCCGGTGAGCAGGTCGGAGCCACCGGTGGCGAGTGCCCCGAAGGTCGCCTGTGCCCGCATCGAGGGGATGGCCGTGACGGCCCCGGTGCCCGTGTCGGCGCGCAGCAGGTGGATGGTCGCCCCGACGTCGGCGCCGGCCGAGGGGGACCAGGCGAGCTCGACCCAGGGCACGAGGACGGGCGAGCCGGTCGACCCGGGACCCACGTCGAGCCCGAGCAGCAGCCGGGCCGGCCCGATGGCGAACTCGACGGCGTTGCGTGCCGGCCGGGCCGTGCCGCCGACGAGCCGGGCGAGCTCACCGAGCCAGGCATCAAGGGCGTCGTCGTCACTGACGACCGCCGTCAGCCAGTCGACCAGGGCGCTCAGGCCGCGCTCGGGCAGGTCGGCGAGCGGGAAGGCGGGCAGGTCGGTGACGTCGGTGAGGCCGAGGATGCCGGCCAGCCCGGAGATGTGCCGCAGGGCGTCGTCGGTGAGGTCGAGCGAGGAGAGCTGCTGGCGCAGCAGGCCGACGATGAACTCGAAGACCTCGGCGCCGAGCTCGTCGGGTGAGTCGACGGACAGGGTCGGTGAGGTCGGAGTCGTCGAACCGGGCAGCTGCAGGTCGAGGAGGGTCAGGGCGAAGTCGACGCTGTCGCCCGGGACCAGGGTGGGGATGCCCACGCGGGCCCGGGCGCCACCGAGGTGCGCCTGCCCGCTGACCGGCGGGTCGTCGGTGAAGGTGGCCTCGACGCCGAACTCGATCCGGGCCTCGCGCTGGCCGAGGAAGAGCCATTTCGGCAGGCCGGCGCCGGCCGTGCGGGAGTCGGTGCCGGTGCGGGGCACCTGGAAGATCGGCACGTGGACGCTGACCTTGGCGCAGGGGGCCTCGTCGCCGGTGGCGTACTCCGCCGCGACGCCGATCCGCACCGCTCCCGGGACGGGTTCGAGCACGGCATACACGACGAGGTCGGGGTCGGTCTCGCGGAAGAGCGGGACCCACTGCTGGCCCTCGACCTGGTGCTCCTCGGGCGGGCCGAGGACCTCGTCGACGAAGTCGACGAGCGCCTGGCGTTGGCCGTCGTCGGCGAGGACGGTCTTGAGGCCGTTGGGATTGCTGGTCGATCCGCCCATCGGGTCGCCGAACCAGGCGGCGTTCGCGGCGCTCGGACCAACGATGCCCAGGGCGCGCGCGAGGCTGCCGAAGGCACCGAGTCCGTCCTGGGTGATCGTCATGGAGTCAGCGCCTCATCCCGGAGAGGTCGTGGCGTGACATCGGCTGGATGAGCAGGCTGCCGCGGGCGGCGCCGATCGAGCCGGGGATGAGGGCGAGCCGCCTGCTGTCCCGGCCGAGCCCGGCGCACAGGCGGGTGGCGAGCTCGAGGAGGGCCTCCCAGGCGTATGCCGTGATCGCGGCCGACCAGCGCGCGACGACGACCTCGGGGCCGTCGAGCCGGTCAAGGGTCGACATGATGAGGCCGGAGGGGCGCTCGGCCGTCCCGACCGAGAAGGGCACGACGAGGGTGGCCGATCCGTCGAGCTCGTCGCAGCCGACGGTCACGCCGATCCCGACGACGCCCTCGGCGCAGGTGATCGTCGTCTTCGCGAGGTCGACCCAGAGCTCGGAGCCGGCCTCCTGCCAGACCACGATCGAGGAGCTGTCGGCCGGCACGTCGGCCACGAACCGCACGATCCCGCGCAGCACCTGCTGGGCCTGGGCCTGCGGGACGACCAGCGAGGCCTTGGGGACCGACCCGGACTTGAGGCGGGCGGCGCCCTTGAGCGGTGTGAACCAATCGGCGTCCTTGAGGATGTCGCCGAGGTCCCGCCCGGTCGCCAGCCCCACGTTGACCCGCTCCGCGAGCGGGCGCTCGGCCTTCCTGCCGGCGACCTTCCCGCTCGACCCGCCCCCGGACCGGCGCGGCGCAGCACGCAGTGCCGATCGGCGTGGACGCGCAGCGGGCATGTCTGCTCCCCTGACTTCGCCTGATGTCACGGCCCAGAGGTTCGAGAACCGGTGTCAGCCGGGACGATCACGTTCTCCCGACGCCGTTTTCGGCGTCGCTTGTGCCCTGCCTCTCAGGACAGGGCGTGTGCCGTGGCGGCGCGTCTGGCCCACAGGCAGACGAGCCCGGCGACGAACGCGACGACACCGAATCCGACGGC
>JAKPEG010000170.1 GCA_029552065.1 Actinomycetes bacterium | reverse complement strand
ACCTCCTGCGCGGCCACGACGACATCGAGGTCGCCCTGCAGTTCACCAACTACCGCTGACCCGCGCCGACCTCACGGCCAGCCCACGACAGCCCCGACGCCGTAGCCAGCCATGACCCGCGCCGACCGCCTCGGCTTCTGGATCGTCCTCACCGCGATCAGTGGGCTGCTCATCGAGAACGGCACGTCCTCCTCGCCGTGGCTGTTCTTCAACCCGTTCGGGCTGCTGTACGTCCTGCCGCTCTACGGGCTGCATGTCGTCCTGCTGGCCCGCGCCGTCCTCGCGACCCCGCGCCCGAGCCTCCCGATGCTCTACGTCGCCGGGGCCCTCCTCGGCCTGTACGAGGCCTACGTCACCAAGGTCCTCTGGTCACCCACGTGGGGGCCAACCGACGGTGCGGTCGTCGGCGGGCTGCACGTCTTCCAGACCGCGGTGCTCGTGCTCTTCGCCCACCCGGTCCTCGCCTTCATCGCGCCCCTGGTCATCGCGGAGGCCCACCTGGTCGGCCGCTCCGGTGTCATCGCCGGTATGCCGCCCCGCCGGGCCGCCGCTCTCGGCTCGCCGCGCGGGCGCGGTTGGGCCGCAGCCCTGCTCGCCCTAGTTCTCGCCGCGCACCATTCGGCTACGCCGAGCGGCCCGCTCGTCCATGGCGCGAGCGCCCTGGCCAACACGCTCGTCGTCGCGGCACTCATCCGGTGGTGGCATCGTCGGTATGCCGCCCGCCCCCTGCCCACTCTGCGCGACACGCTGCCGGGCTCCTGCGCGACGATCGTCCTCGCCGGGCTCCTCGGCCTCATCTACGTCGCGAGCGGTGTCCTCATCCGCCCCGAAGGACTGCCCCACCAGGCCGGGCCGCACCTCGTGCTTGCCGGGATCTATGCCGTGCTCATCGCGATCCTGGCCCGGCTGATCCGCCGCGACAGTCGGTCAGGGCCGGCCGCCGCCCACCCCGAACTCCAGCCAGAGCCGCAAATGGAGCCCCCCGCAGAGCCCCGGTCAGAGCCCACCTCTGATCCAGCACCGAAGCCCGCATCGCTAGCGCCGCACCGCGACCGCGGGCTCCTCGTCTTCCTCGTTGGGTATCCCCTCGCCTCCGCTGCCCTCGGCCTCATCCCACCCGTAGCAGCCGTCATCGCCGTCCTCACGTGGGCGATCGCGGTCCCTTACGGCGCCTGGCAACTGGGGCGGGCGGCATACCTCAGCCTGGCCCCGCGTCGCGAAGCCCGCTAAACGCGCTCACTGCCCGGCGGCGGCCGTCCGGGCGCGCAACTCGCCGACGCGCACGGCGCCGACTCCCGCGAGGATGAGCACCCCGCCGGCCAACTGGACGGGCGTGGGCAGCTCGCCCAGGAGCGCCCACGCGATGAGCACGGCGAACAGCACCTCGGTGAGCCCCACGAACGACGCCACCGTCGACCC
>JAKPEG010000169.1 GCA_029552065.1 Actinomycetes bacterium | reverse complement strand
CTGTATGCCGTGCGCGGACTTCCCGGGGTCGTGCGCCGCAGCGTGTGGCTGATCCTCGGTTTCGGGGTCGTGGCGGTCGCCGGCTGCCAGGTCGCGTATTTCAATGCGGTGCAACGGATGCCGATCGGCGTGGCGTTGCTTCTGGAATACCTCGGGGTGGTGCTAGTCGTCCTCTGGGTGTGGCTGCGCAGCCGCCGCTCGCCGGCACCGGCCACTCTCGTCGGCGTGGCCCTGTCGATCGCAGGGCTCGTCCTCGTGCTCGACCTCACCGGCTCGGTGCAGTTGGACCCGGTGGGGGTCCTCTGGGGGTTGCTGGCTGCGGTCGGGCTGGCTGTCTACTTCGTCGTGTCGGCGCATGGCGACACCGGCCTGCCGCCGGTCGCGCTCGCGTCGTTCGGGATGCTCGCCGGAGCCGAGGCGCTCATCGGGCTCGGGGCCGTCGGCGTGCTGCCGACAGGGGTCTCGACCGCTTCCGTGGAGCTTCGTGGCGTCACGTTGCCCTGGTGGGTCGCGATCGGTGAGTTGGCCGTCATCGCGGCGGCGACGGCATACCTGCTGGGGACCATCGGCGCGCGGCGGCTCGGGTCGACGGTGGCGTCGTTCGTGGGGCTCACCGAGGTGCTGTTCGCCGTGCTCATCGCGTGGGCGCTCCTGGGCGAGCTGCCCACGCCCGTCCAGTTGACCGGCGGGGTGCTCATCCTCGCGGGAGTCGGCGCGGTGCGCGTCGGCGAATTGCGCGCCCGGTCGGCAGCGGCCACGGACTGAGCGCCGTCAGCGGACCTCGCGGCGCGGGGCCACGCTGAGGTATGCCGCCCGCCCCAGTTGCCAGGCGCCGTAAGGGACCGCGATCGCCCACGTGAGGACGGCGATGACGGCCGCGACGGGTGGGATGAGCCCGAGCGCAGCGGAGGCGAGGGGATACCCAACGAGGAAGACGAGGAGCCCACGGTCGCGGTGCGGCGCTAGCGATGCGGGCTTCGGTGCTGGATCAGAGGTGGGCTCTGATGGGGGCTCTGTCGGGGGCTCGAGTTGCGGCTCGGGCTGGGGTTCTAAGTAGGCGGCGGCCGGCCCTGACCGACGATCGCGGCGGATCAGCCGGGCCAGGATCGCGATGAGCACGGCATAGATCGCGGCGAGGACGAGGTGCGGTCCGGCCTGGTGGGGCAGACCTTCTGGGCGAATGAGGACACCACTCGCGACGTAGATGAGGCCGAGGAACCCGGCGAGGACGATTGTCGCGCGGGTGCCCGGCAGCGTGTCGCGCAGAGTGGGCAGGGGGCGGGCGGCATACCGACGATGCCACCACCAGATGAGTGCCGCGACGACGAGCGTGTTGGCCAGGGAGCTCGCGCCGTGGACGAGGGGCCCGTCCGGCGGGGACGCATGGTGCGCGGCGAGAACGAACGCGAGCAGGGCTGCGGCCCAACCGCGCCCGCGCGGCGAGCCGAGAGCGGCGGCCAGGCGGGGCGGCATACCGGCGATGACACCGGACCGGCCGACCAGGTGGGCCTCCGCGATGACCAGGGGCGCGATGAAGGCGAGCACCGGGTGGGCGAAGAGCACGAGCACCGCGGTCTGGAAGACGTGCAGCCCGCCGACGACGGCGCCGTCGGTCGGACCCCAGGTCGGTGACCAAAGGACTTTGGTGACGTAGGCCTCGTACAGGCCGAGGAGCGCGCCGGCGACGTAGAGCATCGGGAGGCTCGGGCGCGGGGTCGCGAGGACGGCGCGGGTCAGCAGGACGACATGCAGCCCGTAGAGCGGCAGGACGTACAGCAGCCCGAACGGGTTGAAGAACAGCCACGGCGAGGAGGACGTGCCGTTCTCGATGAGCAGCCCACTGATCGCGGTGAGGACGACCCAGAAGCCGAGGCGGTCGGCGCGGGTCATGGCTGGCTACGGCGTCGGGGCTGTCGTGGGCTGGCCGTGAGGTCGGCGCGGGTCAGCGGTAGTTGGTGAACTGCAGGGCGACCTCGATGTCGTCGTGGCCGCGCAGGAGGT
>JAKPEG010000128.1 GCA_029552065.1 Actinomycetes bacterium | reverse complement strand
ACCTCGATCGCGGCGGGCATCTGGTCGCCGGCGAAGTTGCGCTCCATGTCGACCGCGTCGACGTTGAGGCCGCGGAGGAAGCGGCGGATCGTCGGGTCGTCGACGGTCTGGGCCGTGGTCGCGGCGAAGAACGTCCACGGGTTGCTGATCACGAGCTCGGCGCCCGGGATGATCGAGCGGCCGTCCGAGGCGAGCACCGGCTTGCGGCCCGGGCGGATGTAGCACCACAGGCCGGCCGACTGGCACAGGTCCGTGATCAGGTCCCAGAACGAGATCTTCTTGCCCGAGCCGCCGGACCGGCTGCGCCGCGCGTTGCCCTTCGAGTCAAAGTAGGCCGGCGGGTGGATGTCGGCCAGCGTCGGGAGCGGCGAACCCGTGTCGTTGACGATGATCGTGCCGCGCGCGCCCGGGAGGCCGAAGCGCTTGGAGGCGTCCTGCACCTGGATCCCGTCGCCGTAGATCAGCAGCCGGATCACCTCGTCGATCCGCGAGGTCTTCGGGATGCCGCGGAGCGGGTCCTCGTAGGTCTGCGCGGTCGTGAAGATCGTCGTCAGGTCTGTCGCCGACAGCTCGACGACCTCTTCCTCGTCGGACTCCATGCGCCGCATCGAGGTCAGGAAGCCGCGAAAGATCTCGTAGCTGTTGCCCGTGTACGGGCACGAGTCCGGGGCGATCATGAGCTCGGAGGCGCGGCCCGGGGAGGCGAGGCGCCCCGCGAGCGCGGCCTCGGCGTCCGCGACGACGCCGCCGAAGATCTGGATCTGCACCTGCCGGATCACGCGCGGATCGAACGGCAGGTTGTAGATGCTCGTCTGAACCCGGGCGGTGCTGGCCTTGCGGTAGGTCTCGATCGAGACGTGCGCGCTGTACGGGACGATCTCGTGCGAGATGCGCCGGAAGCCGGCGTCCTCGGCGAAGGTCTCGAAGCCGGGCGTGTCGGGGAGCTGGACCGACGTCTTGCGCGGCAGGAAGTCTTCGACGCGGATCCCGAGGCGGACGTGACACGAATGGTGCCAGTTCGTGGTCATGGCTCACGTCTTCGCCGGCACGAGCACGATCGTCTCGGGCGGCAGATTGCTCGAGGTGAAGCCGTTGTACTGCATCAAGCGGATCCAGTCGGCTGGGTCGCCGTAGTAGTCGGTCGAGATGTCGCGGAGGTCGCGGGTGCCGAGCACGACCGCGGCGAGGATCTCGGGGACCGCGAGGGCCGCGAGCTCGCGCTCTCGCTCGGCCATGGCGCCGGCCATGCGCTCGGCCTCGCGGGAGAGCCCGAGGAGCGCGTAGTCGGCGTCGGCCGAGTCGCGGGGCCCGAGCGGCTCCTTGAACTGCGGGACTGCGGCGGTGACGGCCCGCGCGAGGTCCTGCGCCGCGAGCTTGATCCGGAGCAGGGCCGCGCGCAGGTCGTCGAGCAGGTTGGTCGGGGACATGGCCCCGATCACGAGCTTCTGCAGAGACTCGAGCATGCTGGCGACCGCGGCGGCGAGCGCGTCGAAGCTGCCCTTGAGGATCTGCTGGTACAGGCGCGCCGGGAGCCCGAGCAGTTGGAACGCGGACGCGACCGCGTCGAACAGGCCCTTGATGAACGACAGCAGCCCCGCCGCCTCGATGCGCTTCGGGGTCTTGATCTTCGGCGGGACGATCGAGTCGCCGGTCCACTCGAAGCGCGCCTCCCAGAGCACGTCCTCGAGCGTCTTCCACCGCGGCGTGAACTCGCGGAGGATCCCGTAGTAGGACAGCGGGCCCCACGTGAAGCGGAGCGTCTGCAGGCCGCGGCACAAGGTCTGGAAGGCCTGCACGACCTGCAGCGAGGTCTGAGCCCTGCCGCCGAAGCCGGTAGCGGCGCTGGCGGCCGTGCTCGCGTTGCGGGTGTTCTGCGGCAGCCGCGGGAGGGCGCCAATGCCGTCGAACCCGAACAGGGTCGGGGCGTTGCGGTCGTCCCACATGAAGCGGTCGGACCACCGGCCCTGGAGCGTCGTGCCCTGCCAGACCGCGGACGAGAGAGCGATGTCGGCCTGGGTGTTGCCGGGCGGTGTGTTGACCTTGCCGCGGGCCGTGGTCCCGCCGAGGACCGGGCGCTCGTCCTTGGTCTCGGGGAGCGACTGCCCGCGCAGGATGATCTTGCGGAGCAGCGGCCCGGTGACTTCCTCGATGACGATCTCCAGCATGCGTCAGCCCATCCCGCCCGCGCGGCGCAGCGCAGCCGATAGCGGTACCGCGACCTTCTGCGACGTGACCCGATTGAATGCGGCGACCACGGCGTTCGGATCCATC
>JAKPEG010000072.1 GCA_029552065.1 Actinomycetes bacterium | reverse complement strand
CGCGCTGGCCGCCCGGCTGCGGCACGTCCGGGTCTGCTGCGGCGACTTTGAACGGGTGCTCTCGCCGGCGGTGACGACCGGCCACGGGCTGACCGGCGTCGTCCTCGATCCGCCCTACGCTCGCCGGGGTCGCGCGACCGGCCTCTACGTCGGCGACGGCCGCGCCGAGGACGAGCGCGAGCCGGCGATCCGGGCCCGCGATTGGGCCATTGCGAATGGTGCGGATCCGCATCTTCGCATCGCGTACTGCGGCTACGACGACGGGTTCACCTGGCCCGAAGGGTGGACCGTTCATGCCTGGAAGGCCGGCGGCGGCTACGGGAATCAGGCCAAGGGCGAGGCGGGCCGCGGGAGAGCAAATGCGCACCGCGAACGGATCTGGTTCTCGCCCGGGTGCTTCCCGGTGTCGCAGCAGATCGGGCTCGGCCTGTGAATGCGCCTTCGTGGCGCCGCGTCGGCTTCGGGGTACCGTGAGGATGGAGGTTGCGCGATGGAGTTGATTGATCCCCGCCCGAGCCCGCGACGCAAGCGCAAGCCCTGGGTGTTCATGTTCGTCGATCACTGGACCTCGGCGCGCATGCGGCTGTTCGGCGGGCAAGCCCTGCTGCGGATGGCCCTGACCGAGCTGGCCGAGACCTACCGCTTCCACAACCCGCCCGACTGCGAGGAGTCGCTGATCGCCGGGGTCGCCATGATCGAGCGCAGCCTTGACGACGCCGACGAGCCGCGGATCCTGGCGGCCTACTACGGCCCGGGCGACCCGCGGAACACGACGATCGCCGAGGAGGACGCGCCCGAGAGCCGCGCCGTGGTCCGGGGCCCGTGGGGCGCCGATTCGTCGCCGCTGCCCATGGCGGCGCGGGAGCGGAACAGCCCGTGATGCCGGCCCGCGTGATCTGGGACGACGGGTCGATGCTCCCCGAGCAGCGGCGGGCGCGTTTCAAGGCCGAGTTCGACGCCAAGCTTGCCGAGTTCCCGGGTCTTGAGCCCTACCCGCGCCGCGAGAAGACCGCGGACGAGCGCGAGGCTGACGCGCGCGCCGAGGCGATGGCCCGGGCGGACGAGGCGCGGGACCTGTCGCCGCAGGTCTGGCCACGGCGGTGAATCGGTGGTACCCCTGCCGCGCCGGCGACTTGCGGCGGTAGAAGTCCGCCCAAAGCGGCCAAGAGGCTAGACGAGCCGGCACACCCGCTGATTGTCGACTCCGCCGACCAGCGCTATATCCGTCCCCGGTCG
>JAKPEG010000056.1 GCA_029552065.1 Actinomycetes bacterium | reverse complement strand
GCCTCGGCGACCTTCGGCGCCGCGCGCCTGTACGTCGAGGGCACCCGCGAGCGGGCCTGCGTCTACCGCTGCCCCGGCAAGGGGACGACGGCCGACCTCGAGGCCGCCCGCGCCGCGCTCCGCATGCCGACCTCGAAGGGCCGGGACCGGCTGATCGTCCGCCCGTCCGCCTGAGACGCTGTGTAAAATCGCACAACTGGAGACCACGACCCATGACCGCCACGACCTCCGCCCGCTGCCCCGTCTGCCACCGCTCCGCGCCGCTCGCCGACGGTCAGTTCAAGCCCCACACCGCGGGCTCTCAACAGTGCTCCGGCACTGGCCAGGCCCCCGAGGCCGACAAGGGCACCTGGTACACGTTCGTCGTCTGGGGCTCCGGTCCGGCCCCGGCTCGCGGCCCGCACCCCTCCGAGGAGGCCGCGCTCGAGGCCCTGCGGCGCTTCAACCGCCGCCACGGGGCCGACGCCGGCACCTACGCGGCCGCGGGCTCGGTGCGACTCGCCGGCCCGTTCAAGACCCGCCGCGAGGCCAAGGAGGCCGACGTGAGCACCCACAGCGGCCGCCCGGTGTGACCCGCTGAACCCGAAGGAGACCCCGACCCATGACGACCATCAACATGACCTACGAGGGCGAGACCGCGACCCTCACGTGCGACCTGTCCCAAGCCAGCGCGCCCCTCGTCGTCAACGGCCAGCACACGCAGTACCAGACTGCAGACGCCCGTCACCGCACGATCTACGCGGTGGCTCTTGCGTGCCGCGTCGTGTGGCCCGAGGCCGATTGGCCCCTGCCCGCTGGAGGTGACGTGCCGTGGGAGTGGGGCGACGACAGCGAGGCGTGGGACGCGCTGGCCTACGAGACGATCGAAGCCTGAGCCATGCCCCGCGTCGCCCTCGACAGCCTGAACCTCGCCGCCGCCGAGAAGGCGCTCTGCGAGGAAGCCCTGGCCTGCACCGGCTCGATCCGCGACGCGGCCGCCAAGCTCGGGATCAGCGTGCGCCGGCTGCAACGCCTGCTCGTGATCCACCGGATCGAGTGGCCGCGCCCGCCGGCGACACGCCCGTGAGCTCGCGCGTGTCGCGGCCCGGAGATCGACCGGCCCTGCGCGGCGACTGGTAGTTCATGCCCTACCGCCCGCTCCCCAAGCCCCCGATCGCCGGCGACGTCGTCGGCTTCCTCGTCATGACGACCGACGCCGATCCGCCGCCCGCGCGCTGGATCCTCCGCGCGCACTGGTCCGAGCACGAGCCCCGCTGCGACCTGTACCTGCTCGACGCCCCGGACCCGCGCTACATGCCCGCGGACAGCCGCGTCGGCGACCGGCTCGTCGCGCTGCGGGAGGACGCGAGCCCGCGGCACGAGGCCGGGTACCGGCTGGAGCTGCGCGACGACCCGCGGGCGGCCGTGGCCGAGTGCGTCGCGGTCGACGGCGAGCTGACCGGCTGGCGGCTGCACGAGGCCTCGCCGGCGGACGCGCTCGCGCTGACCGTCCTGCACGGGTTCGTCGAGCCCGAACTGAGTAAAAACGGCCTGCAATAAGCCGTGCCGCTGGGTGAAACGCGAAAGGCCCGAGTCGCCCCGGGC
>JAKPEG010000042.1 GCA_029552065.1 Actinomycetes bacterium | reverse complement strand
GCACAGTCAAGCGCTTACTCCGCCAAGGGGGGGAGTCAGGGGGGTGGGGGGAGTAAGGGGGGAGATCAGGGGGTGGTGGGGACGGTCGGTTCGGAGACGTCGTGCCAGTTGATGCTGTCGGTGGCCGTCTCGTTCGTCGTGGGCGAGGAGGTATCGACACAGGTGCCGACGATCTGATCGGCGGCGCCATAGGCGACCGCGGTCACCCGCAGGGTGTCGGTCGGGAAGCTGTTGGGCGTGACCCCGATCGTCGTGCCGCCGACGGTGAAGGTGCACTTCATCGTCGTGGCGTCCCAGTTCGTCGAACTCACCGCGATGAACTCGCAGGCCGTGCCGGTCGGACACGTGTCGGCGTTAGCGACGCCGCACTCCCCCGGGCCGAAACAGGTCTGACCGCTGAAGGACAGGTTGATCGTCGGGGTGAGCTTCGCCGGCGTGCGCGCGGCCATGTGGACGGCGCTCGCGGCCCCGGCCTCGGAGTGGGCGGTGACGTCGACGCTCACCGGGGTGTCGTAGCCGATCCCGCGGAAGGTGCACGAGCGCTGGTCGCCGGCCAGCTGGCAAGCCGAATCGGACACGGTCACCGTCACCGGACGCCCGTTGGTGACGACGGTCCACGAGAAGGTCACCGAATAGCGGCCCGGGTTGGTGCGCACGACGTCGGGGGCCAGGGCCACGACCGGCTTGGTCGGCCCGTAGGGCTGGAAGTCGTTGCTCGGGTTGGACCAGTCCGAGCAGGCCCCGAGGATGGTGCAGCCCTGGATCTGCATGGTCTGCACCGTGTTGGTCCCGTTGGCCAGGTCCACCGTCTTCGCGCAGTCGCCGCCGGTCGAGCACGGGATCGACCCGTTCACCCCCGCCGAGGTCCGGTAGTTCACGCTCGACCACCCGGTCGCGTGCGATCCGCCGAGCGAGAAGGTCGCCGTCATCCCGAGATCCGCCGCGGGGGTGTCGACCCGCGGCGGGCGCGGGATCTCCGGGACGCCCACCGCGCGGAAGGTCGCGACGTTGACCCGCTCCGACTCGCGGCCGCCGCCGTTGGTGGCGGTCACGGCATAGCCGATCGTGCTGCCGTCGTAGACGACGGTGTCGGTGGCGACGTTGGCGGCGCCTGCGGACACCGTGGCGAGCACCGTCCAGTCGCCACCGTTGACCTGACGCCAGACCGTGTAGGAGACCAGCGGCGGGCCGTTGGCGTCGGTGTCCGGCCAGCTCACCTGCACCGGCACGCTCGAGTCGTTGGGGGTCGGCCGCGGATACTGCAGCCCGGGCGTGGCGACCGGCGGCGGGGTGCCGACGGACTGGACGGTGCGGGAGGAACCGTAGGGACCCCAGCCGGCCCCGTTGTGCGCCTGGATCCGCACCTCGTATTCGTCGTTGTTCACCAGCCCCCCGACCGTCGTCGACAGGCCGCTGCTCACCGGGAAGGTGCCGCCACCGGAGCCCCCCGTGAGCGAGATGAGCTGGACGTTGTAGGAGTCGACCGGCGAGCCGTTGTTCACCGGCGGCGACCAGGTGATCGTGAGGCTCCGGTCCCCGGGAGTCACCGACCCCACCGGGACCTGCTCGGGCGCCGTGTCGGGCACGACCGGGTCGGCGGGGCCGCCGGCCGAGGACCAACCCGCCGCGTTGCGGGCCGAGACGGTGAACCGGTATTCCTGCCCGTTGCTCAGCCCGCCGATCGTGCACGGCGACGCGTCGCAGATCATCGACACCCCTGCGGCGGACACCTGGTATTCGAGGACCGGCAGTCCGCCGTCGTAGGCAGGCGGCAGCCACGACACCCGGGCCGTGCCACCCTGGATCCGGTCGGCGACCGCAGAAACCGCCTGTGGCGCAGTCGGTTTGGAGAGCACGGTGACGGTCACGGTGCCGGTGGCGAGCCGGTCGGGGGCGTCGGAGACGTCGACGACGAAGGTCGTCACGCCCGCCGCGTCGGGGCTGGCGGTCACCGTGAGCAGGCAACCCTTGGCCACGCCCGAGACGCCCGAACCGCTGCTCACACGGGAGTTCTCGATCGCGCAGTGCAGGCTGCCGAACGGGCTGTCGAGGTATTGGGCGAGGTTGACCACCTGGCTGTGCCCGGCGACCAGCCCCTCGACGAGGGCCGGGCGCATGGTCGCCGGGGGCGGTGGAGGCGGCGCGTCGGCGCTCGCCGCGGCGGCCGGATCGACCCGCAGGCTCGTCACCCGGACGCGAATGGGGAACTGCTCCGGCGCGCCGGAGAGCCCCACGAGGATCGTCCCCTTCGCGCCATGGAGGGCGTCGGCGGCCGCGACGAGGGACACCCGGCGACCGCCGTCGTCGGACTGCGTGAGAGTGACCTTGTCGACCGTCGTCTGCCATTCTGCGGTGAACGTGACGCTCGAGGGGTCGAGCCCCTCGGGGAACCACACCGAACACAGCTGGACGAGGTCGATGACCCGCCCGGGGGTGTCGGCGACGACGTTGACCTCCCACGCCGGACACCGCAGGAGCGGCACGAGCGGCCCGATCTGCACGGGCACGACGACGTATGCCGTGCGCGGCGCCTGGTCGTCGGGGCCGGTGGAGTCGGTCACCTCGAGCATGATCGCGGCCGGTCCGACATAGCCCCCGGAGGCCGTGAGGCTCAGCTCGGTCGGGCCGGTGACCGTGGCGGCGAGGTTGCCCGCGGGGGAGGTCGACAGCCGGTCGGCGGTCGTCACCTTGACGACCCGGCCGCGCGGGTCGGCGACGTAGTCGGCGAGCCGCACCGCCACCGTCGCGTCCTTGTCCATCGTCACCGTCTTGCCGGACACGGCATACGGGGCGTCGGTGCCGCCGGCGGGGACGTAGACGAGGGCCATCGAGCGGGCGCCGTCACGGTCCTCGACGACATAGGGCACCGCTCGCGGATAGTCCGTGAAGGCGATCCGCAGCCCTTCGGCCGTGATCGTCGCGCCCTCCCCGACCTCGAGGACGGTGAGATCCCCGTGATCGCCGTCGAGGTCACGGTCGTTGGCCAGCACGTCGACGAGCACCGACGTGGGTGCCTGGCCCGCGGGCAGACCCGGTTGGTTGGCCGCGCCGGGGTCGACCGCGCCGGTGGCCGCCGGTGCCGCGACGACGGTTGCCGGGGTCACCTTGGCGACGTCGTCGACCGCGATCGGCGGATTGTTGAAGCCCTTGCGACCGCGGACGGTGATCGACGCGCGGGAGACGTCGAACAGACCGCCGGCGATGCCGTAGACGATCGACTTGGCCGGACCCTCCTCGGGCGCGGTGACGAGGAAGGTGCTGTCCTGCTGCCGGGCGAAGTCGGCGGCAGCAGCGCCGTTGAGCTTCGCCGGGTCCTCGATGCTCACCTGGGTGCCGCGCGGGATGAGGTCGTTGGCCAACGGGTCGACCGTCACGGTCCGTCCCGGCGCGGCGACGACGTCGTCGGCGACCGCGACCGGCGGCTGCGGCAGGCCCGGCTGGACGACCCCCACCCGGATGAGACCCTCGCCGGACTTGCCGTAGCGGTCGGTGAGGACGTAGCGGATGACCTCGGTGCCCGAAGAGCTCGGATAGGCCTCGTAGCGAATCGCCGACTGCCCGTAGGAGGACACCCGGCCGAGCGAGAGACTCACCGGCCCGCCGCCCTCGCCGACGATCCCGGTGACGAAGCAGAGGTCGCCGTCGGGGTCGACCCCGCTCGTGGGCACCGTGAGGGTGATGGTCTCGCCCGCGGTCACCGTCGCGGAGAAGTCCCGGGCGGTCGGCGGCAGGTCGGGGGTCTGCGGGGTCGGGGGTGGGGTGATGCTCACGGTGACCCGCGCCGTCACCGAGCGCTCCGGCATACCTTCGGGGTATGCCGCGTATTCGAGGACGGCGACGCCCTCGGTGGTGATCGGCTTGGGGTCGGGCAGGTAGCGCAGGACGGTGCCGGCGGCATAGACCTGGCCGCCGCCGGTGAGGACCTTGGCCGAGCCCGCGGTGATCTTGAGCGGCACCCCGTCGGCCATCGAGTCGTTGTCGAGCACCGGGATGCTCACGACGTCGCCCCACCGGACGCGGGCCTGGTCGTCGACGACGGTCGGCATCACGGCGGTGGGGGGCGCGGGCTTCTGGACGACCGAGAGCTCGCCGGCGGCCGACTTCGTGCCGTCGCTGATCGTGTAGGCGAGCACGCCCCGGCGCTCGGTCATCGTCGAGGGCAGCGGTGAGGTGGCCTGCACCCGCAGCCACCGGCCGGAGATCACCCAGGCCCGCAGCCAGGTCTCGGTCGTCGCCACCGACTGGATGGCCAGGACGTCGGACCGTGGGCTGTAGTCGTTGGCGAGGACGTCGGCGATCGTCGGGGCCTGGTCACGCGCGGTGGCCGCGTCGGGCGCCGCGACCGGAGGCGCGTCGGCGCTCGCCGGGGGCAGCACGTCGACCCGGAACCGGCCGGCGCCGACGGCGGCGCCGACCTGCGCGGCATAGGTGAGCAGGTAGGAGCCGGGGGCCGAGCCGGTGACGGTGACCACCCCGGTCTCGACGTTGGTGTCGAGCTCGACCTGGCTGGGCCCGCGGACCGCGGCGGCCAGCCGCATCCGCGCGGTGGGATCGGTGGGATCGGCGCCGGGGATGTCGTTGCCGAGCGGCTGGAGCTGGACCGGCTTGCCCTGGACCGCCCGCACCACGTCGGCCTGGGCGACCGGGGCGACCGCGCGATCGGAGTCGCCGAGCACGAGCACCCCGACCTTGGCGTCGGTGGCCCCGCCGCGGCCGTCGTCGACCCGGTACTTCACGTCGAGCGGACCGCCCTGGTTGCCGGCGCGGACCGCGAGGGCTCCGGCGCCGTCGACCGAGGCGGTCGGGTCGAGGGCCTCGACGACGACCGGGTCGCTCTCGTCGTCCCGCCAGTCGGCGAGCACCCCGACCGAGACGTGCCCGTTGCGCACGACCGGGACGGGGGCGGTGGCGAGGGCGGCCTTGCCGGTGCGCAGGTGGGGCGCGGTGTTGACGGTGTCGTCGACGACGGTGAGCGTGACCGTCGTCTGCGAGCGCCCCTCGGGGCCGCCGGTGCCGTTGTTCACCCAGTAGGTGAACCGGGTCGTCGGTGCCGCCGGCTTGTCGGGCACCGACACGGCGATCGTCTGCCCGTCCACGGAGGCGCTCACCTGGATGCCGGGCACGTCGGGGACGCCCACGTCGCCGGGGGCGATCGCGAGGATGGCTCCCTGGCTGTCGGTGTCGTTGTCGAGGACGTGCAGGGTCGAGGTGCGTCCCGGGCGCACCTGGAGCGCGTCGGGGTTGGCCTCCGGCGGCCGGCGCGACTGCTGCTCGGCCTCCTGCTCGGGGGTGGGCTTGACGTTGGTATTGCCCGACTTCGGCGGCGGGATCACCGCCGCCCAGTCGTCGATCTTCACCGGGTGGGCGCTGTCGACGTCCCACAGGTCTCCGGTGTCCAGATCGTTGAGCACGACCTGGCCGCGGTTGGTCCGCAGCCGCACCCCGTCGGTGCGCGCCGCCGGCGCCGCCCCGGTGGCCCCGGTCGTGCCGCCCGTGGCGGCGGTCGGCTCGATGGCCACCGCCTCGGTCGAGGCCAGCGTCCCGTCGGTGCCGCTGCCGGTGCCGCTGCCGGTGCCAATGCCGCACGAGCGGCCGTAGTAGGTGAGCGTCGCGCTCGCCCACGTCGCGTGGACGCACCGCCCGAGTCGCAGCGGTGCGGCCAGCCAGAGCGGTCCCGCCGCACCGGCCGGCAGGGTGATCGCGGCGGGCGGCGTCGCCCGCCCGTCGAGCGGCACGACGAAGGCCCCGCCGCCGGTCGCGACGACGACCCCGGACGCGTCGGGTCCGGGCTGCTGCAGGACCAGGTATGCCGTGCCGCCCGTGCCACCCGTGCCACCCGTGCCGCCGGTGCCGCCCGCGGCTGCGAGCGCCTCGCGCAGGTCGACCGGGTCGCGTAGTCCGTCGGCGCGCAGCAGGCCGGTCGCTGGGTCGTAGACGACCCAACGGGTGCCCACGGCGGTGATCTGCAGACCCGAGTTGCTCGTCACCCCGAGGTCGCTCGTCGCGGCCTCGGCGAAGCCGGTGCCGGTGCCGTCCGGACGCACGACGGCGAGCTGGCCGCCTGCGGCGGACACGGCATAGGCACTGCCGTCGACACCGACGGCGACGCTCGCGAGGCCACCCACGGTGGCCACCGGGTGGGCGATCGTCTGCACCCGGTCGAGCGAGGTGATCCCGAGCTCGGAGTCCACCCGTTGCACCCGCAGCTTGCCGGAGGAGGGTTCGACGACCGCGACCGTGCCGCCGCGCAGATCGAAGGGAGAGGACACCGGCACGGTCGTGCCGCCGCCCGAGCTCGAGCTGCCGGTCGCGACCCCGGGCAGGGTGAGGGCGGCGGTCTCGAGCAGGGTGCTCGTGCGCGGGTTGACGGGGACGACCTGGTTGGTCGCGCGCATGAGGGCCAGGACCGCGGCACCGTCCTGGGCGACGTCGAGGCCGGTGTTCTCGGGAGTGCTCGCGGCGACCGCGGCGTCGAGCTGGGAGGCGGGCTTGTTCACCCGGCCGATCCGCGCCTGGGCGGCGTTGGTCACCCACACCCCGCCGTCGTTGAGGTCGGCCTTGCGGACCGACTCGCCCTCGGCCCTCGTCGCCAACCAGGTGAGGACGATCGCGAGGACGACCAGGACCGCCGTCGAGGCGATCCCGGTCCGTCGAGAACGTAGACCGATCATCGGACCGCCTCCCCCGTGACGCGACGAAGCCGGGCCAGGCGCCGGGCCGTCGCCGAGAGCCGGACCACCCGGCGGCGGGGACCGGCCGTGCGGGTGGGCCGCAGCGAGCGCAGCGAGAGCGCCCCCCGGATCCGGCGGCCACGGGTCACGCCGGACCGCAGGCCGTCGATGACCGCGCCCACACCCTGCCACAAGCCCTCGGTGTCGGCCTCGTTCGGGGCGGCCGCCCCGAAGACGAGGCCGTCGGCGCGCTCGGCGACCCGCAGGAGGCCCGCCGGGTCGTCGCTTGTCAGCGCACGCGCCTGCTCGACGCGGGTCGCGTTGGCGGGCAACGGCATACGCAGATCGGTGGCGGTGTCGACGAGCTCGGCCCAGGCCCCCTCGACGCGGGTCGCGGGAGTGCCGCGGGTGCGCCGGTGCCGACGCCGGCGGGCCTTGGCGCCGAGGATGAGCGCGACGACCAGGCCGACGAGGGCGACCGGCGGCCCGAGCCACTGGGCCGCCCAGCGCAGCCAGTCGGGCCAGGTGCTCGGGTCGAAGAGGGACTTCTTCGACTGGGGCGCCTTGTTGAGCGCGGAGTTCTGCGCCTGGTCGGGCCCCTGGAGGATGCTCGGCGGATTGTTGGCCGCGGGCGGCGGGACGACCGCGCCCTCGGTGCGTTGGTCGGAGGTCTGCTCCTGTTGGGTGGGCTTCTTGTTCCGGTCGGGCACGAACTGCGAGGCGAGGATCGGCTGCCACTGCCCGTCGGCGCGCAGCACCTCGACCCACGCATGCACGTCCCGGCCGCGCACGACCCCCGTGGGATCGGTGATCGCACCGAGGACGACCCGCGAGGGGACCCCCATCCGGGCGGCCGCGAGGGCGAGCGTCGCGGCATACTGCTCGTCGTCGCCGGCCAGCTGGGGCGCCTTGACGAAGCGGGTGATCCGGGAGAGCGAATGGCCCGGCAAGTAGACGTTCTGGTAGTCCCCGGCCGCGCCGCCGTCGGTGTAGGCACCGGCGCCGCGCATGGCGGCGGCGACCGCGACGAGCCGTCGCCACGGGTCGGCCTCCTGCCCGGCCCACGCGTCGAGTTTGGCGTCGAGGAAGCCCAGCGCGGACACGTCCAGCCTGCTGCCCCGGGCGAGGGCGAGCGTGCCCGGCAGCTCGCCCGCGCGCGCGGCATCGGTCGGCAGGTATGCCGTGAGGTGGACGACGTCGCCCGGGGCCAGTCGCGCGGGAACCAGGCCGGTGCCGGTGTCGGCGTTGTAACGCAGGTCCTCGCGCAGTCCGTCGGCCCGCGGACCGTCGAAGTCCAGGCCCGTCGTCGCGCCGACGGTGGGCAGCCAGACGTCGGACCAGCCGCCCTCGGGGACGGTCACGGTCACCGCGGTCTCGGACTGCTGGGCCAGGGTGGGGGGTGCGGTGGTGGCCAGCCGGGAGCCGATCCGGCGGAAGGCAGCCGCCGCGGCCGAGGCACCCCAGACCGACCCGTCGTAGCTGTCGAGGGTGGCCAGCCGCAGGGGGCTGCCCGTCGGCAGGCCCTCGACGGCCAGCAGCGCCCGGTCGTAGAGCGCCGCCGGGTTGGGCTCGGTGTAGCGGCGGAAACCGGCCAGCGGGGAAGGGAACTGGGCCAGGTCGAAGGGCGGCTCGAGGGCCGTGCGCCACACGGTCCGCGGATTGCTCTGCGCCCCGGGCAGCCGCGGACCGAGGACGAGCGCACCGGCGGCGGCGAGGCCGAGCAGGGCGGCCGCGGTGACCGCGCGGGTCGTGCGGCCGGCGCCGTTCTGCAGCGCCGAGCGGCCCCGGGCCGCTCGGACGGCGGCATAGCCGAGCGCGACGAGCGCGAAGACCAGACCCTGGAGGAACACCGAGGCGGGGGTCATCGTGCCGAGCAGGAGGGAGAGCACGAGTAGGCCGAGCGGGACGAGCAGCGCACGCACGGCGCCGGGCCAGCGACAGGCCACCCCGTATGCCGTGCCGGCACCGACGAGCGCGAAGAGCAGCGGCAGGGCGACCAACGGTCCACGCGACTCGACGGGAGGCAGCGTCGTGAGCAGCTGTTTCCAGCCCTGGACGGCCGTGCCGAGCAGGACCGACGGCGGGGTGAGTCCGTCCTTGGCGGTGAGGGCGGGGCCGACGAGCAGGTAGGCCGCGAGGAGGCCGACCGCGGTGACCGCCCCGGGCAGCCGCAGCGCGGCAACGACGTGGGCGACGCCGAGGCCCAGGACGACGCCGACACACCCGGCCAGGACCCACGTGGGTCCGGAGAAGGAGGTGCGCCAGCCGACGAGGGCGACGCCCACGAGCGCGGCCACGCCGACGAGGTCCTCGATCTGGGCCCGGCTCGGGCGCAACCCCTCGGCGACGGTCCGCCCGGGTTCGCCGGACCGGCGGGCGGCCGCGCGGATGGCCGACCGGCCACCGGGGGCCGGCCCGGTCGGCGTGACCGGCCCGGTGGGCGTGGCCGGCCCGGCGGGGAAGGTGCCGGCGCTCATGGGGCGCTCACCCCCGCGGCGAGGGCGACCCGCAGGCTGCGCAGGGCGTCGACGGTGAGCAGGGTGAGGCCGCCGCCGTGCCGGATGCCGCGTTCGGCAAGCGGGTCGACGACGACGACGACCGCCCGGACCTCGGACCCGAACTGAGCGGTCGCCCGCTGGAGGTCGACGAACTCGCGGTGCGGCCCGGTGACGAGGACGACGACCGAGGTGTCGGGGGCGAGCGCCGCCGCGGTCGCCGCGGTGGCGGGCAGGGCGACCACCTCGGGCTCGACCCGGGCGAGCAGGTCGAGGGTCCGCACGGGCGTGCCCCGCACGACGGTATGCCGCCCGCAGACGACCGTCGAGTCCTGCTCGTCGCGTTGGGCGCGCAGGGCGATCGAGGCGGCGATCGAGACGGCCGTCTCGAGATCGCGGACCTCCGGCAGCGCCTGGCCGGGGATCGGCAGGGTGCGTCCGAGGGTCGCCTCGCGGGCCCCGGTCGCCTCGCGCAGGGCGGAACTGCCCTCGTCGCCGTCGCGGTAGGAAGCCGGGTCGGGGTCGACGACGATCGTCACGTGGCTGCGGCGGGTGTCGAGGAACTGGCGCACGAGCAGCCGGCCGGCCTTGGCCGAGGAGCGCCAGTGGATGTAGCGCCGGTCGTCGCCCGGCTGGTATTCCCGCAAGGCGTGGAAGGCGAGGTCGGACAGGCTCTGGTCCTCGCTCACCGAACCCTCGAGGTCGCGCAGGAGGCCCGCGCCGAGACTCTCGAGGGCGACCGTGCGGGGGTGGACGAACAGCTCGGTGACCTCGGTCCAGTCGACGCTGCGTCGGACCAGGCCGAGCGGGTCGCCGGCGACGGTGCGCGCCGGGCCCACCGGGATGACCCCGCGGCGATGGGTGGGGACGACGAACAGCTCCTCGTGCTCGGCGCCGGCACCGATCGGCGGCAGGACGAAGCGCGCGGCGCTCACCCCGACGGGCAGCTCGACGAGCAACGGGAGCACGGGAGTGCGTCCGACGTTGGTCACCGTCACCCGGCCGGTCGCCGGGTCGCCGACGGTCACCCGGGCCGGGTCGACCTCGGCGACGATCTCCACCCGCGTGCGCCCGAGGGCCAGGACGAGGCAGGCGCCGAGCAGGACGAAGGCGGCGCCGGCGAGCATGGTGAGCTCGGTCCAACCCCACCGGGCTCCGGCCCACCAGGCGAGCACCCCGAGCCCCAGGACGGTGTAACCCAGCGGGGACACCCAGCCCAGCCCACGGGCGACCGGTCGCCACAGCGGCTCCGCGCGCTGCCACTCCTGCCGGACCCAGCCACGCGCGGCGGCGAGCCGGGCGCGGACCGAGCCACGCGGCATACCGGTGGGTTTGCCGGTGGGGATGGCGAGGCGGCGCACGCGGGGCAGGCGAGGTGTCGGCACGGGATGGGTCTCCGGCGGGTGCTCGGCGGTGTCAGCCGGCTCGGCCGGTGGGCGGGGCGACCGAGGCGAGGATCTCGTCGATCACCTCGTCGACGGTCGTCCCGGCGAACTGCGCCTCGGCCTCGAGGAGGATCCGGTGGGACAGGATCGGGTGGGCGAGCAGCTTGACGTCGTCGGGCGTGACATAGGAGCGGCCCTGGCTCGCGGCCCAGGTCTTCGCGCAGCGGACGTAGGCAAGGGCGCCACGCATCGACAGGCCCAGCCGCAGGGCCGGGTGCTCGCGGGTGGCCTCGGCGAGGTGGATGACGTAGCCGAGCAGGGCCGGGTCGACGTGGACGGCGTCGGCGAGCTGGGCCATCCCCGTGACGACCTGCGCGGTGACGACCGGCTCGATCGCCTTGGACCGGTCACGGGTGGCCGCTTCGGCGAGCACGCGCACGGCGGCGTCGTAGTCGGGGTAGCCCAGGCTCGCCTTCATGAGGAAGCGGTCGAGCTGGGCCTCGGGCAGCCGGTAGGTGCCGGCCTGCTCGATGGGGTTCTGGGTGGCGATCACCATGAACGGCTGACCCACCGGGTGGGGCACGCCGTCGACGGTGACCCGGCCCTCCTCCATCACCTCGAGCAGGGCGCTCTGCGTCTTGGGGCTGGCCCGGTTGATCTCGTCGGCCAGCACGATCGTCGCGAAGATCGGCCCGGGGTGGAACTCGAACCTCCGGCTGGCCGGGTCGAAGATCGTCACCCCGGTGACGTCGGAGGGCAGCAGGTCGGGCGTGAACTGGATCCGGCTGTGGCTGCCCTGGACGCTCGCCGAGAGGGCGCGGGCGAGCTGGGTCTTGCCGGTGCCGGGGTAGTCCTCGAGGAGCAGGTGTCCCTCGGAGAGCAGACAGGTGAGCGCGAGCCGGGTGACGTGCTCCTTGCCGAGGATGGCCCGCTCGACGTTGGCGACCAGTGAGTCGAAGGTCTGGGCGAACCATCGGATCTGCTCGTCGGTGACGGCGGCGGGGCCCACCGCGGGGGCGTGGGCCGAACCGGCCGAGCCGGCCGGGAGTCTCGTCGGGGCGGCGCTCATGCGCGGGCATCCTCCAGGACGTGGGCGGACGAAGGACTGCTGTTCTCACGGGGCTGACCCTCGCTGGGAGGGTCCTCGTTGGGATGACGGTGCAGCGAGTCGGTCACGACGGATGATCGACGGCCGGCTCGCGCGCGCCGGAGGACTCCGACTGCTGCGTGATCTCGCGCCCTGTGTCGCGCGTGCCCTCGCGGCGAACGCATGTCCCCGATTGCCCCCTATCGTTCGGGTCCAAGCCTGCGGGGTGGGCGCGGTCGAGGTCAAGCCGGGCATTTCCGACAACGAGCGGGCGGCGCCCCAGCGCCGCCCGCTCGCGCGGTGATGTGCGTCGGATCCGGTCAGACCCCGGGCACCCGGTGGGCGGTGTATGCGGTGTCCGTGAGGAAGCTGCTCACCGAGCGGATGCGCACGCCGAGCCAACTGCCGTCGGCCTGCTGTGCGTAGGGCGTCGCCTCGACGACCTGGCTGCTGCCGATGTACATGACGACGTGGCCGTACTTGGCGAGCAGGTCACCCACCTGCAGGGTGGACGTCGACTTGGTCACCCGGGGGAGGTTGTCCTTGATCGACGTCGAGGACGTCCAGGGAAAGCTCACGCCGGCCTGCTGGTAGGCCTTCGCCACGAGGCCCGAGCAGTCGTAGCCCTTCTTGCCGGCGGGCAGCTTGTAGACGCGGCTCTGCCCGCAGGTCGTGCCGTCGAAGTAGCGGGTCGTGTCCGTCATCAGGCCGAACCGGTAGCTACCCCCGGCACACCCGACGTAGATCGACCCCACCTGGGCCTTGGCGAAGTTCGCCGCGTTGGTGGCGACGGACGAGGTCGGCGGGGGCGTGGTGGGGCAGACGGGGACCGCGCTGGAGGTTCGGACGTAGTAGTGGGAGACGTAGCCGGTGCTGAGCCGGTCCCACTGGGTCACGCCGTTGATCGACTGGCCGGACACGTAGCACTCGATCGAGATCGCCGCGCCGTCGGCCAGCGAGCCGACCTGGCCGTAGCTCGTCCCCGGACCCGAACGGATCGTGAGGGTGTTGCCGGCGGCGACGTCCACCGTGCCGGCGACGTTGGCGTAGGCGGGCGCCGCCGCCACGCCGGCGGCGACGGCCGCTAGGCCGAGGCCGGCGGTGAGAACGAGTGTGCGGCGGATGACGGTGCTGATGGACACGATGCCCTCCTTGGTGTCGAGCGCCGCCGGTCGGTCCAAGCGGCTGCTGCGCTCAACCGTGACCCGTGACCGGTCGACTGCAGGAGGGGTCCGGGCCGGACTCGTCCCGCACCGGACACCACGACCCGGTCCGATGTCCGGAATGGGACATGGTTGGCCGCTCCCGGTGTCGCCCGGGGGCCGGGTCCGGCCAGGATCGATTCAGCCGGCGGGGGCCGGTCCAGATCGGAAGACGGAGCACACCATGCGTCGCATCCTCACCGCCATCGTCACCATCGTCGCCGCGCTCGGCCTGAGCCTCGGTTCGGCGGGCACCACGTCGACCGACCGGCACCCGATCAAGCCGTTGAACCCCTGCGTGACATGTTGGGGGTGACCGACGGCTTCCTCCCGGAGGGCTGGCGTCCGGATCGGTCAGATCCAGCCACGCTCGACGGCGAGGACTCCGGCCTGGAAGCGACTGGCGGCGTTGAGCCGGGTCATGACCTTGGCGACGTAGCGGCGGTACTGCCGCTCGGTGACGTTGAGCCGCTTGGCGGAAGCCGCGTCGGTGAGGCCGGCACTCATGAGCATGAGGACCTGGCGCTCGACCTTGGTCGGGAGGTCCAGCGAGGCGACGGTCTCACGCAGGGACTTGCTGCGCCGCAGGATCCTCGCCCCGAGGTGGTGCAGGCTGACGACGAGGGACCTGTCGGTGACGATGAGGGCCCCGGCTGACAGGTCCCGGACGTCGATCGGCAGGATCGCCACCCGGCCGTCGACGACGACGAGCCGATGCGGCAGGTCGAGGGCGAACCGCGTGATTGCGCCGTGGGCCTCCATCTGCTCCACGTAGTCGCGCACGTGGGTGTGCAGGGCGAACTCCTGCGGGCAGACGGTGTGGACCGAGACGCCACGGGCGAGCAGCTCGAGGTCCTCGTCTCGCGAGTTGTCCAGTTGCGACGCCGGGGGAACCATCCCCGCGTGCAGGTTGAGGACATCGCGCCGGGCTCCGGCCACGATCTCGAGGAGGCGACTGGAGACCACGGGCAGATCGGTGAGGCGCTCCATCCCCCGCGCCGAGCCGCTGCCGAGCACGAGGTCGAGCGCCTGCCGAGCCTTGAGCAGGCTTCTCGTCACCTCGTCGCCGGGCTGATCGAGCAGGCCGTGGATCGCAGCGGTGTGCGTGATCCCGATCCGGACCACCGCCTCGCCGGGCCCGTCGTCGACCTCGACGAGGGACGCGGCGAGCAACTCGCCAAGGGCCTGCTGCACCGCCCTGGGGGACAGGTCGAGCCGTTCGCCGAGGGCACTCTCGGCGAGTTCGCCACTGTCGACCAGCGCCTGGTGCACCAGCTGAGCAGCGGGCGTCAGTCGCCGGGTCCCCTGCACGCAGCCATGGTCGCACGGCGTGACCCGCGGCACGAAGTTCCGACGCCCTGATCGGCTAGGCGCCGGAGGCGCATACGACCTTGCTGGACGGGCTGATCTGGCCGGCCCGCACGACCGCGACGATGGCGCAGACCTGGGTGCCCGGAGCCGCAGGGGCGTCGAACGAGCGTGCCGTGACGACCGTGGGCGCCGCTGCGGCCGCCTCCGCCTCGGTGCCGCCGAGCCGCACCCGATAGGTGTCCTTCGCCGCGGGGGCGCCGTAGGTCCAGGCGAAGTGGACCAGCCCGGTGCGCGGCTCCGCGGTGACGACCGGCGGCTCGAAGACCCCGTCGATGGCAGGGCCCTCGCTCGTGGGGACGAGGGTGGTGATCGGGGTCTGCGACGAGCCGCCCTGCCCCGGACGCAGGAGCACCAAGCCGAGCAGGAGGGCCAGGACGACGCCGACCACGACCGCCGCCTTGACCCACGCGGGGGTCGGGCGCGACGGCATACCGGCGGTGTCCGCGCCCGGGGGGAGCGAGGGGTCGAGGAAACCCTCGGTGTCGCGGTCCCAGGCGGGGCGCAGGGGGGTGTCGGTGGCGGCGTCCGGGGAGATGGGTGCGGCCGGCGAGGCGGCCGGCCCGAGGGTGACCCCGGGACGCGCGGGCGCGGGTGCGGGCGAGGAGGGCGGGGAGACCGGCGGCGCGGGCGGCCGTTGGGCCTGCACCCGCTGCGGGCCCTTCACGTGGGTGCGGTCCTCCGCCGAACCGGCAGCGGACCCCGGCCCACGCGTCGCGGAACCCGGCGAGGACGGTGCCGCGGGTGCGCTCGGCTGCGGGCGGATCCCCACACCGGGCAGCGTGGCGCGGCCCCGGTCGTCGAGGACGAGGATCTGGGTGCGGGGCAGGCGCAGGTCCTGCTCGACGCTCTGCAACTGCCGGGCGAGCTCCATGGCGGACTGCGGGCGGTGGGCCGGATCCTTGGCCATCGCCTGCGCGAGTAGCCGGTCCAGAGCGGGGGGCACGTCGGGACGCCCGGTGGCCGGCACCGGCTTGCTGCGGATCCGCGGCATGAGCGCGTATGCCGTGTTGTCGCCTCCCGGGACCTCGAACGGCGAGCGCCCGGTGAGCAACTGCCAGAGCGTGGCGGCCAGGGAGTAGACGTCGGAACGGGCGTCGCCGTTGCTCTCGCCGTAGACGACCTCGGGGGCCGCCCAGGGGACGGATACCCCCATCTCCTCGCGGACCGGCATACCCTCGTCGGCGGTGCGGACGCCGGCGGCAGCCGAGTCGGCACCCGCCCGGCCCACGCCCCGGCCGGCGATGCCGAAGTCGGTGAGCCCGGGCGCGCCGTAGGCACTGAGCAGGACGTTGGCCGGCTTGATGTCGCGGTGGACGATGTGCGCCTGGTGGGCGGTCTCGACCGCGCTCGCGAGCTGGATGCCCATCCGCAGGACGTCGGAGACGGCGAAACGCTCGGCCCGGGCCCGTTGGGCGAGATTGGGCGGCGGGTAGTACTTCATCACCAGGTAGGGCCGCCCGTCGGCGGCCGTGCCGGCCCGGAAGACCTGGACGATGTAGGGGTGGTCGCCGAGCGCGGCCATCGTGTCGGCCTCGGCGAGGAACTCGGCCGTCACCTGCGCCGTGATCCCGCTTCCCTTGAGCACCTTGACGGCGACCGGCATCCGCGGGCTCTGCTGCTCGTAGAGGTAGACGTCGGCGTAGCCCCCGTGGCCGAGCGGCTGGACGTAGACCAGGCCTGGGATCTGGGGGGCGGTGTTCATGGCGTCGGTCATGGCGCGGGGGCGGTCGGGCGGGCCTCAGCCGGCGATCTCGAAGGTGAAGGTCACCTCGTCGGCGAGCGAGACGAGGGTGCCCGGCTCGATGACCTGTTGGTCGTGTGGGAGCAGCCGCACGGGCTCGCGACCCGGGAGGGTGACCGTCGTGCCGTTGGTCGTGGCCAGGTCGCGGACCAGGACGTGCCAGCCCTCGAGGACGACCTCGAGGTGGGTGCGGGACACGTCCCGTTGCGGACTGGCCACGCGCACGACGTGGGGGCGCTGGGCCACCGGCTGGTCCGGGTCGACCTGCGGGGCGCGGCCGAGCAGCACCCCACGGTCGAGGGTGACCAGGTCGCCGGTGGACAGCCGCAGGACGCCCAGCGGAGGGCGCGGCGTGGAGAAGGGCTCCTGCGCGGGGACGTCCCGACCGCAGGTGCGGCAGGTGCTCGCATGCGGCGGGCTCACGTGCCCGGCCGGGCAGAGGACGGCCAGCACGGAGACTCCCGAGGGCGCGTGCGGCACCTCTGCGCCCCACAGGGTGGAGCGGTCGACGGTCGCGTCGAAAGCCTCCGGGTCGTCGGCCGGGTCGACCGGCCGGTATGCCGTCACCGCCGGCAGCACGACCGTCGCCGCTCCTGCGAGTACCTGGGTGAGTTCGGGCTCGGGCGCCGGTTCAGGTTCTTGCTCCGGCGCCGGTTCCGGTGTCGGCTCCCGCTCGGGCTCGGGTTGGGGCTCCGGCAGCGCCGCCGTGACCGGGGAGAGCGGCACGGCATACGGCGTGTAGGTCCGCGAAACCGGGGCCGGCGGCGCGCCCGGCACCCACCCGCCGGGCTGCGCCGGGGCGACGGGGAGCGTGATCGTGGCAGCTGCGGGCTCGACCGGGGCGGGAGGTGCGGGAGGTGCCGGAGGCGGCGGGGCGGCCGCGGCCGGGCTGGTGAGCCACGGGAGGTGGTCGATGATCGGCCGCGTTCCTCCGGGTGGGGTGGCCGCGGGTACGGGGTCCACGGTCGGCACCACGATCGGGGCCGCCGGAGGGGCGAGCGGAGGGGCGAGCGGAGGGGCAGGTGGTGGGGCAGGTGGTGGGGCGAGAGAAGGCCCAGGACTGGGCGCAGGCGGCGGGGCCTGCGTCGGAAGGGGGGCGGGGACGGGTGAGGGCGAGGCGGGGATGCTCGGGGTCGCGACCAGCTCGGTCGCGGTGACCGCCTCGGCGGGTGCCAGGAGGGCGATGCTCGCGACGTCGTGCAGGGTGACGTCGGCCCAGCCGAGGTTCGGATCGGAGCGGATCTCGCGGCGCCGGCCGCCGACGAGGGCTTCGGCATGGCCACCGAGGGAGGTGACCACCCGCAGCGCGGGCCCGACCACGCAGGCCGCGACGGCGGTGGGTGGCCCGGAGCGGCCGAGGACGAACAGTGCGTCGTCGAACCGGCCGCTGTCGAGTGCGGCCGACAGGTGGGGCAGGCGTTCGTCGTCGGGCGCGAGCAGAGCGAGCAAGGCGCTGCCCGGTCCGGTGAGGGCGACCCAGCCCTCCGGGACGAGCGGGACGAGCAGGGGCGGTGCGGTCATGAGCCGCCGCCGCGTGGCGTGGTGTCCTCGTCGACCTCGGCGGCGGGGAAGTCGGCGAGTTCGACGACGACGACCGACACGTTGTCGCGGCCGCCGTTGTCGACCGCCCGGTTGACCAGCCGCTGGGCCGTCGTCTGGGCGTCGTCGCCGGCACCGAGGATCGCGCGGATCTCCGCGTCGTCCACCTCGTTGGTGAGCCCGTCGGAGCAGACGACGAACCGCTCCCCAGGGCACGGCGGGAAGAGCCACGTGTCGACCGGGGGGAGGACATCGCGGCCGAGCGACCGGGTGACGGTGTGCCGTAGCGGGTGCGTCCGGGCCTCGTCGGGGGTGATCTCGCCGGCGTCGACAAGTTCCTGCACCTCGGAGTGGTCGACCGTCACCTGGCTCAACTGGCCTCCGACGAAGCGGTAGACCCGGGAGTCGCCCAGGTTGAAGACCGCCCAATGCTGCGAGCCACCCACGACGACGAGCGCGACCCCGGTGAGCGTGGTCGCCATGCCGAGATGGTCGGGGTGCTGCACGACGGTGCGCAGGATCCGGTCGTTGGCCTCCTGCACCTGGGCGAGGACGTCGGCAACCTTGAGATCGGCCCGTCCGGCGAGCTCGCCGAGCGCCGCCGCGGTGATGCCGCTGGCGACCTCACCGGCCGCGTGCCCGCCCATCCCGTCGGCGACGAGGTAGATCGAGCCGCGCGCGAAGGCCGCGTCCTCGTTGTGCTCGCGCACCCGCCCGACGTCGGTCGCGATGCCTGCCCGCAGCGCCAGCCCGGACGTCGTCATGGTGCTCGTCGCCTCCCAGTCAAGTTCGTCAGCTCGAAGGGTATGCCGTGGGGCCACGTGCGCTCGACCCCGGGACCGGCCCTCGGGCGCGGGCGCAGTCTTCGCGAACCTCCGCCCACCCCGCCGCGCGACAGGAAGGTGCTTCGCGCAACGGAGTTTCCACGCTGTCGCCACAACCTTTCGGCGGCTTCGATTCGCACGTGCGAGGGCACCAGATTGACCTCGAGAAGGAGAGGCTCGTCGGGTGGGCGGCGCCTTGCGGAAGTCGTCAGGACATTCCCTGATCGCCTCGATAGGCTGACCGCCAGGGTAGCGATTCAGGTATGGCCTGGACCGTTCGGGGGTCATTCAAGGGAACGACAAATGAGCATTGCCGGCAGTTCCACACCGACGAAGGATTGGGTGATTCGCGTCACTCTATGTGCCGCCGTTGCCGCTGCCTGGGCGTGCGTGGTGTTGACGGCCGTGTCCTGGCGGACCTTCCTTGACCATTTCTCAACGTGGCCCAACTACGTCGCGCTCATTTCCCTGGTGACGGCCACGGCCCACCTCACGACGAAGGTCCTACGACGTGTGGCCTCGAGGTCGGACGTTCTTCCGCTTCTCGTGCTCCCAGCCCTGGCGAACATCTGTTTCACCTTCCTGCGCGGTCCGGGCGCCACGCCGACGGATCAGCCGTGGACGATGTCCTGGACCGTCCTGGCCGTCTGCCTCACGCCGTTGTGCCTGGCTCCTCGCATCGCGCGGGTGTGGACCCTGTGCACGCTCGCCTCCTTCGCCGCGCTTCGGGTGCCGATGATCGGATGGGGTATCGCGGCGGTCGAGGTGACGATCTGTGCCCTGGGTGCGACCGGGGTCTACTCGGCCGTACAGGTAATCCGTCGGTGGTACGAGATGGCCGAGTTGGCCGATCGATCGGCGTCGGCGGCCCGCCGGGACGCCGACGAGGAGGTCCAGCGCGAGCAGGCGCGTGCGTGGTGGGACCGGCTGCTGCACGACAAGATCATCGGCGCCCTCATGTTGGGGTCACGAGCGACCAGCCCGGTGCAGTTGGCTCGCGCCCGAGCGACCGCCGAGGACGCCCTCGAGCAGGTCCGTCTCGCCGGGGAAGTCGAACCCACGAATGCATCTGCGCTCCCTTCCAGGTCGAAGACGGGTGAGCTCACCACTGGAATCCGCGCTCTGGCCGACGACGCGGGACTCGAATTGCGCCTGCGCCATCGCGGAAGCGAGGCACCGCCGCTGGTGGTTCGAGCGCTGCTCGCCTGCTGCGGCGAGGCATTTGCGAATGTTGCCAACCATGCCCAGACGCGGACGGTTGGCGTCGAGGTCGTCCAGTCGAGGCACGCGGCGACGGTATCGATCCGCGATCACGGGGTGGGATTCGACCCCACCGCCGTCGACCCCCGCAGGGCCGGCCTGCAGATGTCCATGCCCGGCCACCTCGCCGAGCTCGGAGGCTCGGCGACGGTCCGGTCGGCGCCAGGCGCCGGGACCGAGGTCACGCTCTCGTGGACGGCAGGTCCGGCTCCGCAGGATGCACTCCTCACGCCGAAGGAGTGGACCCGGGTCTGGTGGATCGGCGCCTGCTGGGTGGCATGGCATGTGATCGGTGGGCTGGTCGAGGATGGTCGGCTCACGTGGGGTCCGCCGACCTCCGTGGGCCTCTGCGCTTTCGTGTCGGGCTATCTGCTGTCCCACACGACGCGCCGCAGGATGTCCATGTCCGTCGGGCCCGCACTGGCCGCCGCCGCGGTCTCGTTCCTGGCCTGGACCGTTCCCCCGGCCCCCGGCCAGAGTTGGCGGCTGTGGTTTGTCGGGGCGCTCGATCCGGTACTCGTTTGTCTGGCTTTGCGGGGACGCCCGCGACAGGCGGTGATGCTCGGCGGATTCACGGCACTCGGAGTCGTCTGCGGCTACGGGCGGCATTCACCCGAGCATGCCCTGTATGCCGTCGAGGCGTCGCTCCAGCTCGTCCTCCTTCCCTGGGTGGCCTGGACCTATTGGCGTGCGCTCGCCCGCGCGCGGGCCCGACTGTGGCAGGCACGCCAAGTAGCCGCCGAGGCAGAACGGCGGGTGGCGAACAGCCGTGCCCGCCAACAAACGATCCTGGAACGCGCGAGGCTCCTGGACGTCGACACCCTCAGCTTGCTCCGCGCCCTCGCCGAGGGCGAGCCATGGGGGGCGGACCGTCGAAAGCGGGCCAAGTTGGCCGAGGCCGCCAACAGGGATCAGCTCGTCGCCAGACCGCTGCTCGCACCGGACGTGGTCGCATCTGTCGCCGAGGCCCGGCAGCGTGGTGTCGAGGTCCACCTGACGGCGAGCGCGGTCGGCACACCGTGCGCTGACGCACCGGATCGAGAGGTGTCGGCCAGCCGGCTGATGTCGCTGCGGACCGAGCTCGTGGTGGCCTTGCGTGCCGCCCACGCCGGTGACGGAGTCACAGCTCGCTGGCACCCCGAGAGTCGCCACGCTTGCGCGACCCTCACCGTGAGCCGGCCGGACGGTGGAGCCATGGGCGGCGGGGGCTTGGACGACTTCCTCGAATTCGACCCTGTGCGGCCCGGGAATCGCCGTTCGACCTACACGCCGTGAGCCGGGGATGACCCCAGAAGTGATGACAGCCAGGTCGCGTTCGGTGAGCCCTCGAGACAAAAGACTTGCCCTTGTCGATCTGGTGCGGGTGGCGATCACCATCCGGGCCTGAAAGGGGGCACCCATGGTCAACAAGCAGCCTGGGTCGAGCGGTCGAGCGGAGTTGCGGATCGGTGCGGTGGATGATCATCCGGTCATTCTCGCCGGCATCTCCGAAGGGCTCCGCTGGCACCTGCCGTCGGCCGTCGTCGGGCCGGTCACGCGCACGGTCGGGGAGTTTCTCGCCGCGAGAGCCGACGTCGACCTGGTGATGCTCGATATCGAGCTGCACGACGGCACCGACCCTGCCGAGAACGTCCGCACGTTGGTGAATCGCGGCTGGCCCGTGCTGTTGTTCACCCAAGACCCCCGCATGCAAATGGTGGCGAGGACCTTCCGAGCCGGCGCGGCCGGCATACTCAGCAAGGGAGAGGACCTCGCAACGATCGCGGCGGCGCTCCGCACCGTCGCGGGCGGCGAGCCCTACCTGTCGGCGGAGTGGGCGGCGGCGCTTTCCCAGGACGAAGCCTGGGACGCGCCGACCCTCACCCCCCGGGAGATAGACGCGCTCCGCCTGTATGCCGCAGGAATGAAACTCACGTCGGTGGCTCGCCGACTCGGCGTGACTGAGGACACGGTACGGACTTATCTGCTCCGGGCTCGGAACAAGTACTCACTGGCCGGACGGCCGGCGAATACCAAGACGGACCTCTACATCCGGGCCGTCGAGGACGGGATTCTCCCCGCACCCGGCAGCCTGCCCGAGCGCTGAGCAGCGGACGCCCGGCAGCCCAGGAAGGGTGACGGGTGGGTGTCGTAGGTGCTCGGTCGCAGCAGCGACCGGCTCCCACGACACGCACCCCACCCGGACAGCCCGCGACCGACTACTGACCGTCGGCGTGCTGGAAGCCGACCATGATGGCGTCCAGCTGCTGGCTCATCTCGGTGAGCGTGTTGATGACCGTGTCGGCCTGGGTCTTGAACTCGTCGAAGCGATTGCCGAACTCGATCGAGGACTTCTGGGTCTTGAAGTCGCTCTGCAGGAACGAGTCGATGTCGGACTTGAGGGTCTGCAACTCGCTCCGGATGAACTCGTCCTTGTCCTTGAGCCGGCGGGCCCGCTCGCTGGCTTCGGCGAAGTTGATCTGAATGTCGGCCATGACTCACTCCTTGTGTGGTGGGAACTGCGGTGGGGTCTCCGGGACGTGGTGCCCGGGGTCGTGGGGTCACTCGAACAGGGCGTCGTCCTGAAGCACTTCGGCGAGGGCGAACATGCCGAGCGCGGCGAGTTCCACATCCGGCGACGCTCCCGTGGCGACGACGTCGGCGGGCCTTCCTGCGACAGTGCGTCGCTGAACACTCCAGAACACAGCCGGGTTGGTCGCGAACGGGGCGGATCCCTCGGGCGAGTAGGCGGTGCCCGGCTCGCTCACCACCCGAAGCCGCCGCATTCCGATCACTCGCTCCTGATCGTCGAGGACCGGCTCGGCCCCGTCGGCCATCGGGCCAAGGAGAAGGGTGTGGGCCGCCTGCGCGGAGGGCTCCGAGTCCTCAGCCGGCACGATGAGCAGATCGACGACCAGGCCCGTGCTGGCACCGTAGGGCAGGTAGAGCAATCGCTGGTCGAACGGCTCCACCCGCGGCTGCCGACACGCGCTCTCCAGGACTGCGTGCAGGTGTCGGGCGGATTCCGGATCGTCGGGGTCGGCGAAGTCGGGGGTCAGGATCTCGGCCATCGCCGTAGCCCAGACCTGCGTCTCCGCCTCGTCGGCCGCCTGGGGCACGACAAACCAGCGGGGAACATCGTCGTCGGGCAGCGTCGCCGCGATAGCCGGAAGGTCGAGCTCAAGCATCGTCGCACCACCTGAAGGTCGAGAGGATCGCGTCGAACATCTCGACGGCCTGGCCCGGATCGACCGAGCTGTCGGCAGTCGTGGGGACATTGGCCACGCACACCGCTTGGAACCAGCTGTCCGGCTCCCCCGGCACGCCGATCGTGTAGGCGCACTGGACGCGGTGGATCGACAGACCTTCGGCGCGCCCGTCCGGGTCGACCAGGTCGAACTCGTCCCGCAGGCGAGGGAGCTCGGTGGCGAGGTCCAGGTCCGTGATCCGGGTGCTGCGCAGGCAGACCGCGGGCTCGATGTCGAGCAGTTCGCTGGTCGGGTCCTCGGCGGCCAGCGCGAGCAGGCCGGCCATCGGGTCCTCCGAGACACCCACGCCCAGCGGACGGAAGGTGATCATCGGTTGCGCCGGGCCGAGCATGCTGTGCGGCGCGCAGGTGTAGGCGAGGAAGCAGCCGGCTTGCTCCAGTTGGGCGAACAGCGACACGAGCCCCGCGTGCAGGCCCCCGGCAATGGTTGCGAGGGACTGCGGGGGTGCCCCGTGGGTCGCCGCGGCAACGAGGCGACGAACCCCGGAGTCGTCGGCGATCGGGAGGTCGAAGCGCACGAAGCCCGGCGGGACGGTGAGGTCGAAGGCCTTCATGTCGCGGCCACCTGCATGTAGGTGCGTTCGGTGCAGTAGTCCGGGCGAGGCTGCTCGGGCCGCAGCAACCCAGCTGCCCGTTTGAGGGCCTCGGGCAGGACCTTCGTGACGGTCAGGTCGACCACGCGGGCAGCCTTGTCCGCGGCTTGTGGCGAGAAGCTGAGCTTGCGAAGGAGCCGCGCATCCGCCACAAGATGCCCAGCGTCCACCGCGGCCTTGAACGATGTCGCCGCTCGGAAACCCCCCCACGCGCGTTGGAGCAGCGGGGTCGTGTGTCCGGTCGCCTGCTTGAGGAAGGCCTTCAGCCGGGCGGTGCTGTGGCCGAGCCGATTGACCAACTGCCCTTGCCCCCTTCCGAATGCCGTCATGGCCTTGGGCAGCGAGAGCTTCCCGAACTTCACGATCTTGGCCACCCCCTTGATGGCCTTGGCGGCGCCGAGGAAGGACAGTGCCGAGGAGGCGGCGGTCAGGGCGAAGGAGCCCCAGTCTCCGTCCTTCATAAGCTTGCCGATCCCCCCGACCAGGCTGAACGCGCCCCCGATTCCCCCGACGATCAAGGCGACCGGAGCGAGGAAGGGCACGAAGATCGCGGCGACACTCAACCCGAGACTGATCCACCCGAGGACGTCCCCGATCGTGCTGAACAGATCGGCGTGGTCCATGAGGAACTGCTTGACGTGGTCGATCGCATTGCTGATGTGATCGATGAGGGTGTCGTTGAGGCCGCTCCGATCGGCCGCGGCGCGGATGTCCGTGGCGGCCGTCGCCGCGGCCGCGTTGCGCGAGTCGATGAGCTTCCTGAGCTCGTCCTTGGCCTCCTGGACATGAACGCGCGCCGCGCTTCGCCGGCGTTCCACCTCGTCGAATTCGCCCTGGAGGCGGTCGTGGGTGACCGGATCGGTTGCCGAGGCCATCTGCCGGGACAAGGACTGCGCGGTGTCGTGATGGGTGGCGTCGTAGTTGCGGTTCGACGTCGCGTCGCGAGCCAACTGGTCGGCGTGCACCTGGATCGGCGCGAGCGCCTCCCGATAGCGGGCCAGCGCGGCCGCGGCCCCTTGGTAGCGCGAAGTGACGAGGCTCAGCTTCCCCGACACGGCCGTGACGTCGGCGAGGATGGTGTCGAGTTGCTTGCTCACGTGGTCGCCGTGCAGGACCCCCTCGAGTCCGTCGTGGGCCGCTCGAACCCGGGCCGCCGTAGTCCGCAGGTAGTCCACCTGCGACTCGATCGAGGCGACATCGCCGTCGACGGGGTCGTGGTGGTAACCGAGTGCGGTGAAGTCAGGTGCCACTCGACTCATCTCGAGGCCCCTTTCTCGTCGTTGTCATCCGTGGCGGGCGTCGGGGCCGCGCCCGCCTGTGCGCCCTGTGCCTTGACCGCCGACAGCCGTGAGGACGCCGAGGACGCCGTCACGGTGGAGCTCCCCGATCCACCCGCAGAGGAACCGCCCGGCCCTCCACCGCCGGCGGGCGACGCCGGCTGAGGCGCGACACCCGAGGCGATTCCCGGTGCGCCATGTCCCACCTGACCGAGGGCGGTGAGCGATCCGACGGCCGATTGCAGCACCTGGCTGGTGGCCATGGCTGGGCGTGTCGCCGCTGCCCCGAGGGCGGCGCGGGCGTCGTCCGGCGACGCGATCGGCGCGGCGACTGCGGACTGAGTAGAGATCCCGCCGATGATCTGGCCGGCGTCGGTCCGCACCGTGCGCCCCTCGGACGTCGTATTGGCCTCGGGGAGGTTCGCCAGCACGGCGGCCGGCGTGGGAGGCGGCGGGAGGTCGACCCCAGGGGACCGCGCCGACCCTCCCGATGCTGACCCTCCCGATGCCGACCCTCCCGATGCTGCGGCTGCCGCGCCTCCGGCGAGCGAGCCCGCGGCACCGGCGGCCGCAGCAGCAGCTGCGGGAGCCTCGGAGACGGACGTCCCCCCGGTTGGCACGGTCGGCGAGTCCTGATCGGTCGACGCATCGCCGGCCTCGCCGGTGGTGGCCACCGGTGACGGGGCGGGGACGTCCGGCTCCTCTTGCGGTATGCCGCCCGGGGTCCCGGCCGAGCCGTCGGCCGGCGGGGAGGTCGTCGGCTTCCCGGAGTCCGCGGCCTCGATGAGTCTGCGGGCTTGGGCCGGGTCGATGTCGCGGTCCGCGGAGTCGCCGGCCCGCATGCCCGCGCTCGGACCGGCCGCGCCGACGGCGTCGGCTGAGGGAAGCCGGCCGTAGAGGGCGAGCAGGGCGATGGCGGCGGGACCGAGGGCAGTGAGCGGGAGTCCCCGCTGGGCGAGGGCCTGGGCCTCGGCGCTCCAGCGATCGACCAGCCCCGACACCGTGCGGTTGTCCTCGTCGATGGCCTGCTGAAGGGTCGGTTCGATGCCGGGTGGGGTGGGTGGGGTGACGGCGTGCGCCGACGGTGGCGGGACCGTGCTGCTGCCCTGGTCCGGTCCACCGGGCACCGCACCGGCGGGCACGGGCGCAGGCGCGACGGGCACACCGCCTGCGGAAGGGGCGGGAATCGGCGCGGCAGTCGCCGCGCTGCCGCTCGCCGCCCCAGGTGCGGCCGGGGTGGCAGCAGCTCCGCTCGCAACCGGGGGGCTGGCGGTGTCTGAGGTGGACCCTCCTGCTCCACCCATCGCCTTCCCGCCCTCCTCGTCCATCGCCTCGAGTTTGGTCCGGTACTGGGTGAGGTTGGTCTTGAGCTCGGAGACCTCCTTGAGCAACCTCTCGCGATGAATGGCCCAGTCGCTCGACAGCTGCCCCAGGGCATCGCCCAGTCCAGGGGCGTCGCCGACGCAGGAACGGAGGCTGCCCTGGTCCTGCCGCGTCTGGTTGAGCGATTCGGTGGCCGCGTCGAGACTGCTCTCGGCCCTTCGGATCGGCTCCAAATCGACCTTCAGTTCGGTCATGTCAGGCTCCTCAGTCGACCAGCGGTAGTTGGACGCGAGTGGCGCGGCCGGCGGTGACCCAATAGCCACGGCCGACGGGGAAGTCCGCACGCTTGCAGCGCGGGAGGCTGGTGCGGACGACGTTGTCGCCGTCCCCGGAGTCGGGTTGGAGCAGGATCCCGGTGCGTGCGTTCCGGGCCTCGGTCAACATCGCCCACGAGCTGCCCCACCCGGTCGTTTCGCCGTCGACGACCATGAGATGGCCATTGCGTCGGCACAACTTGACCAACTCGGTCATGGCCGACTCGACCTTCGTGCCGACGAACTCCGGCAGGCCCTCGACGAAGATCGCCATGAGCGGGTTGTCGTCCGCTGCCGGGTTGGACGCCAGGTCCTTGAGGACGCCGACGAGCTCCTCGGAGGCATCCCCCCCGACGGCGGAGTTCTGCCAGATGTCGAGCGCGCTCAGTGGTGAGCGTCGGGGCGCGAGATGGACGAGCGGAGTCGCCGGGTAGCGGCGGCGGATCGACTCGGCGAGCCAGCGCACGGCCGACGTCCGTCCGGACTGAGCCAGCCCTGCGACGATGACAATGCCCCTGGGATCGAAGCCCATCGGCGCGAGATCGACGTCGCGCACACCCAGGACGGGCAGCCCGCGCACGTCGGTCGGCATGGCCGACGCGGGGATGAGGGTCGGCAGCGACCGGATGGGCTCCGGGAGGGGCCCGCCCCGCGCGCGCAGGACCGCACCCAACTCCTCGACCTTCTTCGCCTGGCTGGCGACATGGATGTCGTCACCGAGGATGGCCAGTTGCAGCTCCTGGGGGTTGCCGACCTCCATGCAGCGACCAGGGGGGCTCTGAAGCGTCAACACATCCTTGGGCACGCCCATGGTGAGGTAGTTGTCGTCGGTTGCCTGGCGAAGGCAGAGCTTGCGCGGGAAGGCGGCGAGCACGGAGTTGGGCACCGCCATCGGACGGTCTGCGCTCATCGCCACATGGATGCCCAAGGCCCGCCCCTCGCCGAGGAGACGGACGAACATGTTGTAGTGCTGCGAGCGCGCCGGCGTCGCCTCGTATTCCTCCCGGAAGGTGCCGAAACCGTCCAGGAGCACGAGCAACCGCGGTTCGGCGGGCCGGCCGGCCAGGGTGCGGAAGTCGCTCAAGGTCGATGCCCGCAGGGAGGAGAACTGCTCGGCCCGCCGCTCTGCCTCGGCTGCGAGCATGCGCAGGAGCCTGCCGACCCGCTCCTCGTCGTCGCCGTTGATGATGGCCCCGACCGACGGGAGAGACTCCAGCGCAGCGAGACCACCACCGGCGAAGTCGAGGGCGTAGATCTGCACCGGTCCGCTGTCCGGAGTGATCGAGGCGGCGATGGCGAGCGAGCGGAGGGCCGTGGACTTCCCCGAGCCGGACGAGCCGACGTAGAGGAGGTTGCCATCGGTGTCGGGATGGAAGTGCCGGATCACGTGATCCTGTTCGTCCGGGTTGTCCATGACGCCCAGCACGATGGCGGTGTCCGCCCGCTGATTGAGTGCCGCGATGTCGTAGACCGCGCTGATCGGGTCGAGCCACGGTCGCCGCGGTTCCCGCACCCGACCCCGTCGGGCCGCCTCGGCGATCGTCGCGACGACACGCTCGATGTCCTTGCCGATCGCTTCGGAGGTGTTCGGACGTTCGGCCATCTTCCACACCTGACCGACACCGAAGTCCAGCTCGCTCACGTGGATGGGAGGGGCAGTCGCGACGTGCGGGGTCCGTGCCCCGGGGAAGCCCGACTGGAATTGAGTGATCCGGCCCGGACCGGTCTTGGCCGCACCGCGACCCGGGATGGACGGGTCGAAGTGGGCCGCCATCGCCGTGCCGAGGACGTCGGTCGAGTCGTGTTCATCGGCCATCCGCAGGGCGACTCGCAGGTTGGTATTGGCGCGCAGGTTGTCCTTGATCACCCCGGCCGGACGCTGGGTGGCGAGGATGAGGTGCAGCCCGAGCGAACGCCCGCGAGCGGCAACGTCCACGACGCCGTCGACGAACTCAGGCACCTCCGAGACCAACGCGGCGAATTCGTCGACGACGATGATGAGGCTGGGTGGGCAGTCGGGATCTCCGGTCTTCTCCAGCTCGATGAGGTCCTTGGCGCCCTTCTCGTTGAGGAGATGTTCGCGGTGACGCAGCTCGGCGCGCAGGCTCTTGAGGGCTCGCCGGACCAGGTGGGTGTTGAGGTCCGTGACGAGACCGACGAAATGGGGCAGCTCCACGCATTTCGCGAATGCCGCACCGCCCTTGTAGTCCACAAAGAGGAAGGTCACCCGATCGGGGCTGTAGGCGTTAGCAATGCCGAGCACCCACGCCTGGAGGAATTCGCTCTTTCCGGCTCCTGTCGTCCCGCCGACAAGCGCATGGGGCCCGTGCGTGCGCAGGTCGAGGACGAACTCCTCCGAGCCGGCATGGCCCACGAGCGCACGCAGAGTGCTGGGGCCTTCGAGCGGCTGCGGGGGTCCCGCGCGATTCACAAGCGAACGGTTCTCCCGCCAGTGGGCGAGCACCGCCTCGGGCTGATCGGACATCTCCCGGCCGAGCAGCGTGACCACGGACATCGTCCGCGGCAGGTCCGACTCGTCGGCCACGGGAGCACCGGCATCCACGACCGGAGCCAACTGTCGAGCGAGTCGGTCGGCTGCGGCCGTGTCCACCGACTCCGTCGCGATGCGCCCGATGACCAGGCCGCGCCGGACGAGCCCCACCGACGAGCCGTGGCCCGGGCCCACTTCCACGAACGCACGGCAGGCGGCCGGGAGGGCGGCCACCGTCAACCCGAGCCACACGACGTAGACGCCGACATCAGGTCCACGTTCGGCGATCCGCACGAGTCTGGCCCGCTCGACCGAAGCGTCGTCGGCGATGACGACGACCGAGGGGAGCACCGGGGGTTCAACCGTCTCCTCCCCGTCGACCGGACCGCGGTCGGCGACCCTGCTGACCGCGGTGCGACGCTGATCCACCAACTCCTCCAGGCGTGCGAGCAGCACCCGACCCGTGCCCGCGTCGCTGGCCAGATGGGGACCACCGAGCGGGGAATGCGGGGAGGAGGTGTGGGGCATCCAGTCGAGCCAGGCCCAGCGGGCGCGGCCACTGGTCGAGGTGAGGCAGGCAAGGACGACTTCGGCCGGCGAATGGAGCACGGTGAGTTGAGTGGCCAGCGCCCTGGCGACATCGTCGACGTCCGGTCGCGGACCACACAGGCCGACCCCACCAACGGAGCGCAGGTCGACCGCGATCGGTGCGTCGTTCAGCTCGAGAGAGCTGTGTGCCAGCTGCCGCGCACGCTCGACGAACTCGGCGATCCCTCCCGGTCGGGGGCGGTCGATGGTCGTCAACGCGGGGATATCCCCCGTGCCCAGCCGCACGTGCAGGAACTCGGGGTGCTCCGGTCGACGGGACCACAGCAGCGGGGTGAGCTGGCCGGCCGCGCGCAGGCAGGTCTCAGTCGAGGGGTACATCGCCTCCAGATCGGCCCGGTCCTCGACCGACGCGTCGTCGAGGTCGCTCCCAGCCGTGGCCAGACCCGCCTCGAACGCGGCCACGCCGGCCACGTGCTGGCGCTTGATCCGGAAGCGCTGATCGATCCAGTTGCCGATCATGATGATCGGTGACAACGCGACGAAGACGAGGCTGAGCGCGTTGTGCGTGAGGAGGTAGGTCACCGCACCCATGACCAGCGGGGCGGCCATGGCCAACCAGGGGAACTTGGCCTGCTGCGGGTCGGTGGGGATCGCGGGCAGTTCCACCTTGCGTGGCGCCGGGCGTCGAAGCACGAGCGGCGAGCGGTTGAACATGATGTCGGTCGAGGTCGACGAGGCCTCGGTGGCGTTCTGCAATCGAGTCACCTCGAGGACCGAGGAGCCCAGGGTCGCCTGGTCCCCCGAGCGCAACTCGACGCGATTGACCTGGACGCCACCGACGAGCACACCGTTTGCCGAGCGGTTGTCGATGATCTCGACCTTGTCGCTGACCCGCAGTCGCGCATGGTCGCCGGACACCATGGGGTCCTTGTCCAACAGGATGTCACCCTCGAGCCGACCGATCCGGTAGTTGCCCTCGGCCAGTGGGAACTCGGCGCCTGCGTGCGGGCCCTCGACGACCTTGAGCACGGCGATCGGCCCACCGCTGCCGACGAGGGGCGCGGTCGGCGGTGCGCTGACCAGGTCGAGGATCGCCCCCGATCGAAGTCCTGACTCGAGCAGGGTCACCGTCGGGGCGAGGATCCGGCCTGATCCCGGGGCGGAGCCGGCCATCCGGAAGGTGACCTCCGATCCGGAGCCGACGGCGGTGACCTCCCCCGAGGCGACCAGGGCGCGCGCGACGTCGCCAGCCGTCGCCGTCGCATCGGCGGTGATCTGCACATGACGGAAGCCGGGCGTTGTATGCGGCTGTCTGATCGTCGCCTTCAGGCGCATTCCCATCCCCCCTTGCCGCCTTCGTGCAGGCCGCAGGGCGCGCACACCGTTCGCCCGTCGGCGCCCACACGGCCTGACCCGACGCTACGAGAGTCCCGGAGCCGTTCGGCAGTCGTCAGAAGTGGGGACGTCGGGCTGGTCGAGCTCACGTCGCCCTCCGGGGTATGGCCACCCGAAACCTCGACGCCCCGCGACGGACCTCCGTCGCGCCGGGCCGCTCACTCGGTCGCGGATCGCGGAAGAGCAGCCCCCGCAGGGACCATCGGCTCGCCCAACGGCGCCGCCGCGAGACGGAGCGGGTCAGTTCGTCCCGCGCGCGCTTGGCCTCGGCCCACAGCCCGGCGACATCCTCGGCCGCCGGCTCACCGCCGCCGAAGACGGCCGAGTCCGCCCTGCGTGCGAGCTGGGCATGGCCGACGATGACCGCCTGTTCGCGACGAGTGAGCCCCGCCGGCACCCGCATACCGAGGTCGCGCGCGTGGTCGACGTAGTCGCGCCAGGCCTGAGCGAGTCGACGCGACGGAGTGCCGGTACGTTGCCGGCGCCGGCGCCGAAGCACGCGCGCGCTCCACACGGCGAGCGTGATCGCGCCAAAGGCCAGCACCGGGTATCCGATCAACCGCAGGATCAGCAAGACCCAGGCCGGCATCGACGCCAACCGGTCGAGGATCGTGGGCGGGCGCACCGAGGCAGAGGTCGTGTCGAAAGTCGCGTCGACGGACCCAGGCGGACGTTGCGCATTCGGAGGAGGCACGTCCGCGGCGTTGGCGTCCTCGGCGACAGCCTGCGGCTGTTGCTGCGGGGTCTGGTTCCGGTCGGGCACGAAGGTCGAGGGCGGCACGGCATACCAACGGCCGTCGCTGCCGCGCAATTCGACCCACGCGTGCATGTCCTGACCACGCGCCGTGCCGCCGGCGGGCAGGACGGCACCGAAGACGACCCGGGCCGGCACGCCCAGGCCATTGGCCATGAGGGCGAGGGTCGCCGCATACTGCTCGTCGTTCCCCACCAGCTGAGGCCGGCTGAGGAAGGTGCCCAGGCGGGCGAGACCGTGTCCGGGCAGGAATTGGGTCTCCCCCGTCTTCGTGCCGTCACTGTAGGCGCCGGCCTTGAGTGTGGTCGCCACCGCCTGGATCTGGCTCAGCGGCGTCGGCTTCTTGTCCGCCCATTTGACGGCCTTGGCCGTGACCGGTCCGGTGGCTTCCGGCAGCAAGGCCGATCCGACCCCTGGCTCGAAGGCATCACCGAGCACGGGAATCGGCAAAGCCTCCAGCTCGACTCGATCGCCGGCACCCAATCGTGCGGGCGCGAGGGCCTGTCCGGTGGCCGGGTTGTAGCGGACCGATGCGGCGAGGGACCGGGAGCGGTCGCCGAGGAAGACGAGGGAGGTCGGATAGCCGAGCGAGGGCACCCAGGGATTGGCGTCGGCGAGACCGGCGTATGCCGCGCCGATGGTCACCGTCGCTCGCATCGGTGCCACGTCGCTCGGGTCGGGCGGGGCGGCGATCGTCGAGCCGACCTTGCGGAAGTTGAACCCGCTGCCCCCGGAGGTCCCCGCCGCGCTCCACACGGTGCCGCTGTAGTCGTCCAGGACGGCGACCCGGATCAACGCGCCGTCGGGCGCGCCGGTCACGGTGAAAAGCTCCTGGTCCCACACGACCCTGGCGCCCTCGGTGTACTTCCGGAAGCCCACGAGCGGACTCGGGAATTGGGACACGTCGAACGGCGGCTGGACGTAGGTCCGCAGGATCACCCGCTCGGTGTCCGGGCCGGGCAGGTGTCCACCCGCGAGGGCTCCGAAGACGCTCGCGGCGACGAGCAGCACCGCTCCGATGACTCCCTGCTGACGCAGCTCGGCCCCCGTGCCGACGACGTGGAAACCGCGTCGGCGGCGTAGCGAGATCCACAGGAAGCTCGCCAGGGACAGCCCGAGGCCGTGCACGAGCAGCCCCGCCGGCTGGAGCGTGCCGAGCAGGATGACGATGGCGAGCAGGATCACCGGGAGGATTCCCGGTCCGGCCGCGCGCGGGCGGCGTCGAGCCCAGGTGAAGGTGGCGGCACCGAAGACCAGACCGAGCAGGTAGGGCAGCACGAGGAACTGGCCGGTGCCGTCCACTGGGGGCAGTGTCGTCAACAGGTCCCGCCACCCGGACACCGTCATTTCGGCGAGCTGCCCCAGGACGGGGAGACTCGGCAGCACGCCGCCGATCGCGACGTCCGACAGGGCGACCGCACCCCCGAACAGGAAGAAGGCGACGACGACCAGGAGCACGAGGACGAACCACGACTGGTCGAGTGCGCGCGCCACATGCGCCACGCCGATGCCCAGGACCAGACCGGCCGCAGCGACGAAGAGGAATCGACTCGTGTCGAAGGTGGTGTGGAAGCCCCACAGCGCGACCATGCAGGTGAGCAGCACGAACCCGGCATCGACGAGGTCGCCACTGGTCGGGCGACCCGTGACGATCCGACGCACCCGGGTGCGGTTGGCTGTTGTCGTGGCGGGGGCACTCATCCGGAGACCTTCCCGGCCAGTGCCCGCGGGAGATCGGCGAGGCTCCCGATGGTGAGGATGGATCGCCCTGCCGCCCGCTGGAGGCCGATGGCGGAACCATGCTCCACCCGCACGGTGACGACGTTGACGTCCGGGCTGAACAGCACCGCACTGCGTCGGATCGTCGCCATCGGCGTGAGCGGGCCGACGAACAACAGCGCCGCGCTGATGTTCGGCGAGGTGCGAGTGAGGTCGGCGACCACGGACTCCAGTCGCTCCTCACCCAGCCGTGCGCGAGCGAACAGGTCAAGGGCGGTATGCCGTCGCGGCTTGCCCAGGACGAAGGGACCGCACGCCTCGCTCACGTCCTGACCATCACGAAGTGCCCTCGCGGCGACCGATGCCGCTCCGGACACCGCTGTCTCGAACTCGGCGGGGTCCAGCCAGGATTGCTCCGCGCAGTCGATGACCACTCCGAGGTGGGAGCGCCGCGTGTCGAGGAACTGCCGCACCATGAACTGCTCGCTGCCGTCCGCCCCGGACCGCTTCGCGCTACTCAGCCAGTGGATGTGCCGTCGGTCGTCGCCCGGCGCGTATTCACGCAGCGTGTGGAAGGCCAGGTCGGACATCGACATGTCGTTCGTCGAACGCCCCTCGAGGTCCTTGAGCATGCCGGAACCGAGCTCGTCGAGGTGGACCGTGCGCGGATGGACGAACAGCTCCACCGGCTCGGTCCAGACGACCTCGCGCCGAACGATGCCGAAGGGATCTCCACGCTGCGTGCGGGCGGGCCCGATCTGGTATACCCCTCGCCGACGCCCGGGAATCGGCACGACGTCGTCGAACTCGGCGCCCGGAGACAGACCCGGAAGGCTGAACCGGGTGATCGAATCGCCACCGGTCGGCAGATCGAGGGGGAGGGCGAGCAGGGGAGCCTTCCCGGCATTGCACACCCGCACCTCGACCGCCGCCGAGTCGTCCTCGACGACTCGCTGGGGCTGGACCCGGACCTCCACCTCGAGGTTGGTTCGCCCAAGCGTGAGCAGACAGGACAGGCCGAAGAGCGCGGCCAGGACGGCCGCGGCATACCCGAACTCCCGCCAGCCGAGGGCGAGGGCGAGCCCCCAGGCGACGACGGCCCCACCGGCCACGAGCCATCCGAGCCCGGTGACACACGCGAGCGCGGCACGGGTCGGGCCGAGGAGCGGAGCCGCCAGCTCGGTCCAGTCGGCCCACCTCTGCCGCACGGCGTCCGAGAACGCGGCCAACCGCGAGCCGATCGGGCGACCGGGTGCCGCATGTTGACCGGTCCGGCGTCCGGTGCGCCGGGAGGACCCGCTCGTCGGCTCGGCGGCCCGGCCATCCTCGATCGTCGGGGTGCTCATCGGGTGTCCGCTCAGGCGAATCGGAAGGCCGGCGCCGGGATGTCGGCGAGCAGCTGGTCGATCACCCGGTCGACCTCGACGCCGGTGAACTGCGCCTCGTCGTTGAGCATGAGCCGGTGGGCGACGACCGGATGCGCGAGGTCCTTGATGTCGTCGGGGATCACATGGTCGCGACCCTGGCTCAATGCCCAGACCTTCGCGCACCGCACATAGGCCAGGCAGCCCCGGATGGACAGGCCCAGGCTCACGTGCGGGTGCCGTCGCGACTCCTCGGCAAGTTGCGAGACGTAGGAGAGGATCGTCGGGTCGACGTTCACCTCTCCGGCGACGCCACTCATCTGTTCGACGACGTGGGCGGCGATGTAGGGGCGGACGGTGGCGCTCCGGTCGCGGGTCACCGCCTGGGCCAACAACTCGACCGTCGTCGCGTGGTCGGGGTAGCCCAGGCTCGTCTTCATGAGGAATCGGTCCAGCTGGGCCTCGGGTAGCCGATAGGTCCCGGCCTGCTCTATGGGGTTCTGGGTGGCGATCACCATGAACGGGGCACCCACCTCATGGCTGGTGCCGTCGACCGTGACCCGCCCCTCCTCCATCACCTCCAGCAGCGCGGACTGGGTCTTGGGGCTGGCCCGGTTGATCTCGTCGGCCAGCACGATTGTCGCGAAGATCGGCCCCTGGTGGAAGGTGAACTTCTGCGTCCGCTGGTCGTAGATGGTCACGCCGGTGACATCGCTCGGGAGCAGATCCGGGGTGAACTGGACCCGGCTGTGACTGCCCTTGACCGTGTTCGCGATGGCCTTGGCGAGCTGGGTCTTGCCGGTCCCCGGATTGTCCTCGAGGAGCAGGTGACCTTCGGAGAGCAGACAGGTGAGGGCGAGGCGCACCACCCTCTCCTTGCCGCGCACTGCCAACTCGACGTTGTCCACCATCTGGGTGAAGGTGTCGGCGAACCACTGGGCCTGTTCGGGTGAAATGGGCATGTCCTCTCCTGCCTGCTACCAGGAAATCGAGCCACTCGCGGTGCCGTTCGGGCCGCTGCACTCGACTTCGATCCGTCGGAAGGTATTTGCGTTCAGGTAGTTCCACGACCTGGCGGACGAGTCGTTCGGGACGGTCCATGTCACGAAGCCGGGATCTGAAGGGCTGATCATCTTGCAGGTCGCGCTTCCTCCGAAGTTGGCGATCGTGGCTCCGACGAACTTGCAGTTGGCCGTACACATGCCATAGGGGCTTGTAGTGGCCTCGGTGTACGGCACCACCGATAAGGGCGGCGGTCCCGTGCTTGCTCCCCATGAGTTGGACTTGGTCGACCGCCCCGGCTCCCCGTTGGGGTGGCCGGAATCGGTCACCGTCGCAGTGAACGTGGCCGAGGTGCTGTACCCGACGTTGGCGCACAGCGGGCCGATCTGAAGCGCGCCCGAGCCCGAGATGCTCTGGCTGACGCCCGGACCGCTGAGAGTCAAAGTCGCGGACCAGCCGGTGCCCGCAGACGTGGCCCCCACACACACCTGCGGTCCGTTGACCGATCCGCTGAAGAAGGTCGGGGTGGGGGTGTCGGCATAGGCGTTGTAGGGGACGGCTGGTGAGCTGCTGCACTTGCCGCCTTCGTTGCAGACCTTGAGGACGACCTGGCCACCGCCCTGTTTGCCGGGCACCGTCGCGGTCGCCGCCCCCCCGTTTGGCCCCGGGCCTGGCACCGACACCGGGCCGAGACCGAGGTCGGCGGTGACCACCGAGGTACTGCCGCGTGAGGGTGGGACGGTGTAGGTGAGGGTCACCCCGTTGCTCAGGTTGGCGGCCCGTGCCGTGGGCGCGCTCCAGGCACCCGGCAGACCGTACGGCGTGAAGGGTGGGGCGCTCTTGGCCGCGGACGTACGAGTGACCCCGAGGAAGGTCGTCGACACCGTCGCCGAGTAGGTGTAGATCTTGCCGTTGGTCACGCCCTGGTCGGTGCAGACGCTACCCGCGATCCCCTTGCACGCGGGCAGGGCAGCCCCATCCCGCAGGACTGTGTAGCTCACCGGTTCCGGGCCGTTCGGGCCGGCATCGTTGACCTGGATCGTCACCGTCGTCGTGCTCGAATCCGCAGGCGCGGCCTGGGAGGGCACGACCGCTCCCGCGATCGAGGGGATGCCGGCGGCGTGGCCGACAACCGTCGAGGGATTGCTGCTCGTCGAGTTGTTCTTCGCGACCAGGGTGAACGTGTATGGCGGGCCGTTCGCCGGCACGGGGAATGTCCCGGTGAGTGCGGAACCCACCGACTGCGTGCGGCCGTTCCACGCGACGATGTAGTCGGTGATCGCCGAGCCGTCGCCCTGGGCCGACGACCACTCGAGGGTGACGGACTTGTCGTCCGCCGCAGTCTGCTTGGCCACCACGTCGAGTGGCTTGACGTTGGGCCGGGTGTTGGCGGAGGGTGCCGACAAGTCCGACCAGCCCGCCTTGTTCCGGGCCCGGACCTTGAACGAGTAGTCCTTGCCGTTCTCGAGCCCGGTGATCGTGCACGGCGTCGAGGAGCAGGTCTGGGTCCCGCCGGGCCAGCTCACCTCGTAGTCGAGGATCGGTGCCCCGTGGCTTGCCGGGACCGCCCACAGCAGCTGCGCAGATCGAGAGAGCAGGGCCGTCTGCGGTTGCGGCTGCCCGGGTGGATCCGGGCGGGTGAACACGTCGAAGGCGATCGTGCCGGTGACCCGGCGGGCCCGGTCGACGTCGTCCTTCTCGACCACGTCCGTGACGACGACTCGGAACTCCATCCGGCCGTAACTCTCGGCCGCCGGGGTGATGGACACGCGCATGCCCTCGGCCGCCGTTTGGGCGCCCATCCCCGCGGATTTCGCGAACGAGATGATCTGCGGGTGCGGGTCCTTGAGCGGCGAGGTGAAGTAGTCGGCGACGGTGATGTCGCGGCGCTCGCCGGCCTTCATCTCCGGGAGGGTGATCTGGGCGAGCGTGGCCGGCGGTGCCTCGCGGACGACGACGTTGAGCGACGAGGGTTTGGCCTTGGTCCCCGCGGCGGTCACCGCGATGACGCCCGCCGCACCCGGTGTCGCGGCGCTCGAGGCGTCGATGGTGAGGGCCCGACCGTTGCGGATCGCGACTCCGCTGAGCGGGGTTGTCCAGGTGCCCTCGAAGCGCAGCGAGTCGGCCATCTCCTTGGTCGGTGACCAGACAGAGCACATGCTCGTGATGTCGCGCACGACGTCGCGTCCACCGCGCACCACCGCAATGACGTCCGACGGGCAGCGCAGGACAGGCGTCTCTGGACCCACCTGGACCGGGATGGCGACGAACGTCTTGATGCCGAGCGGATCGTCAAGAGTCGTCCCGTTCGTGAACTCGGCGATCACCTGGCCTGGGCCGATGTAGCCCGCGCCCGCCGTGACGGTCAACTCGGTGCCGCTCGAGGCCGATGCCGTGAGGTGGCCAGACGGGCCGGCTGTGATGAGCTCGGTGAGGGTGAGTCGAACCGGCTTTCCGGTCGGGTCGTCGACGTAGTCGGCGACCTTGACCGTGACCGAGGCGCCTTCGTCGACCTTGATCACACTCCCAGCCCGCAGATAGGGGCCGCCCGCGCCCTCGCGCGGGACGTGGATCACGGCAGCGGACGTCGCCCCGGACTCGTCGGTCACCTCGAACGGGATGGCGCGCACCGACGTCGTCACCGGCACCGTGATCTTCCCGCCGCTGACCGTGGCCGACGAGTCGCCGACTCGGGTGACCTTGAGTCTGGCGGAATCGCCGTCCGGGTCGAATGCCCTGGCGAGCACGTCGACTGTGGCCCGGCCCGAGCCGTCCGGCTTCACCGTCATGTCCTGCAGGCGTGGCGGGTTCTTGAACCCCTCCACGGCATAGACGGTCACCGTGGCCGAAGCACTCTCGCCCGCGTTGCCGGTGAGTTTGTAGGTGAACTGGTTCGGATGCGCGCTCGCACTGCCCACGATCGTGCTGATCGACTGGGTGCTCTCGTCGAGCGACGTGCCTTCGGGCAACTCGTTGCCGGAGCCGTCCCACGGCACCACGTGCACGGGATCGGTCTTGACGAAGGAGGCGGAATGCAGCGGGTAGAGGGTCACCTTCGCACCGGGCGCCGCGGTGACCGACAGCGGAGCCGCGACAGCCACTTGGGGGGCTGCGGGGGGAGTCACACCCACCCGCACGGTGGAGGTCGCGGTGGCACCGAATCGGTCGACGACGACGTAGTTGAACGAGTCGGTGCCCTGTGCGAACGCGTCCGGGTAGGCCTGGTAGGTGAGCCCGGTCGGTGAGAAGCCGAGGATGCGACCCAGCGTCGGACCGGACGCAATTCCCACGACTGACGTGGAGTCGCCGTCGGGGTCGTTGTTGTAGGGGTCCACGGGGATCGTCACGGTCTCGCCCGAGACAGCGCGCACCTCGATGGGGTGTGGGGTGGGTGCCTGGTTGCTTGACGTGGCGGTCGGCTCGGGGTTGACCGTGACCTCGATCAGGCCGCTTCCCCGGTCGCCGTTCTGGGTCTGCGCGACGTACTCCACGACGACCTTCATCGGTTGCGTGCTGTGCAACGGCGCGACGAAGCGCACCGCGTCGCCGCTCACGTATGCCGCGCCGATGTCGCCGGCCATCGCGTCCGCGGCGCCAGGGTTGTAGACCTTGAGCTGACCGGCCGCCTTGGCCCCTTCGATGTTGCCCAACAGCGTGAGGGTCGCCCCGGACAGGGCGGCATCGTTGTCGAGCACTCGGATCGTCGTCGCGTCGCCGGCCCGGACCGTGCCGTAGTCCGTGCGCGTGAGGATGGTGTCGGGGCTGGCCGCCTCGAGCTGGGTCACCGACACCGTGCCCTCGACGGGGGCGGCGACCCCGTTGGAGATCCGGTAGGTGACCAGTGTGGGGTTCTCGGACAGTGCGGGGGTCGAGGGGGTGAGCTTGAGCCAGCGTCCGTCGATAACCGCTGCCTGCAACTCCGAGGACTTCGCCGCAACCGCGGACTGCACAGTAAGCACCGAGCCGAGTGGGTCGGAGTCGTTGGACAGCACGTCGACGAGGATCGAGCCGCCCCCGCGGACCACGGCCTTGTCGGGGACCGCGACGGGCGACTTCTCGGCGTCGTTGGCCGGATCGATGTCCACGCGCAACGCGCCCTTGGCGATGGCGGCGCTGCCGAAGGCGACCGCATAGTCGAGGAAGTAGTGGCCGGGTTGCGCCCCGGTCACCGCCACCCGTCCGGAGACGAGGTCCGTCTGCACCTGCAGGCCCTCTCGGGGTGCCACCGAGGCTGCGATCTTGAGCACGGCCTTGGGGTTGAGCGGATCGGCCCCGGGGATGTCGTTGAGCAGCGGCAGCAGTGCGATCTGACGACCCACTTCACCGCGGGCGACGTCAGGCTCGGTGACCGCGGGGGTGGAGTTGATCTCGCCAGACCCGAGAACCGACACCGCCAGGTCCTGCTTGACCGGCTCGGACCGGCCGTCGCTCACCCCGTAGGCGATTCGAGTATGCCCCGCGGTCGCCGTGACTGCCGCGGTGAGTTCGATCCGCCCGTCCGAGGTGAGGTTGGTCGAGCCCTCGGTGGCCGCTGCCGAGGCGAGTCCCACCGGGTCCCCATCGGGATCACGCCACTGGTCGAGCACCTGCACCGGCAGGGTCCCACCGGAGGCGACCGTGAGCGTCGGGTCGCTTGCGCCCGCGCGACGGTGCGGAGGGTCGTTGCGGGTGAGCCCGCGATCCTCGACCCTGACCTGTCCCTTGTCCTCGGCGACCCCGTTGCTCAGCTGATAGCTGAACTCGGCGTCGCCCCCTTGATCATCGAGCGTGTAGATCAGGGTCTGACCGTCCGGCGCGATGCTCACCTTGGCGTGGGCGTTGCCCGGCTGGGTCACCGAGGACACCGAGAGGATGCGTCCGCCCTTGTCGGTGTCGTTGTCCAGGACGTTGAGGATCGTCGTGCGGCCGGGCCGGGCACCGAGGTCGTCGCCGCCGGCCTTCGGCTTCTCCTTTTCCTGGCTGACCAGTTGCTTGTCGACGACCGTGTCCGAGGCGACGGCATCCCTCACTTGTTCCCAGTTGTCCACGCGCTCGAGGGTCCCGACGTCGTAGATCTCACCGTCGGCCGTGTCGTTGAGCAGCACCTGGCCGCGATTGATCCGGAAGACCGGCCGCTCGATCACGGCGCCGGCGTTGCGCATGGTCATGGGCACGGCGCCGCCCTCGCCACATGCCTTCACCGCCACGCCCGGAGCACCGGGCCACGCGGCATACGCGCAGTCGCGGACCCGGACCGGAACGGCCGGGGCACCAGCGCCGGCGGCGCTGAGCAGCCGGGCCGTCGCCTCCGGAGTCGTCACCGAGAAGCCGTAGAGCGATGTCGGGGTGGCGACGAGCACCTCGGTGGCATCGGCCCCAGGCAGTTGCAGTCTCGCGCCGGCCCCAAGCTCAGCGCGTTTCGCCGGGGCGTGATCGTCGACGGCCAGGGTTCCCCCGATGACGTCGAGGGCCGCCACGTGCGCACCGACCGCGGTGAGCTCGATCGACTCGCGCTTCGGCGCCTCGCTGCCGACCGGTTCCTGCAGTTGGCCGCCCTCGACCGGGATCGTCACCGCCTTGCCAGCGATGGTCGCCGCGTACACAGACCCGACGCTGTCGACGGTCAGGTCCGCGAACCTGGCCCCCTCCTTGAGGACGAGGTCCTTCGGCGGGCCGCCCAGCTCGGCAAGCGGCCGCGACCCGGCGGCGACACCGGACAGCGACATCGGTGCCGGCGACTCCGGCGAGTACCTGATGGCCCAGACCTTGCCGGTCAATGGGTCGAGGGTCGCGAGCGTGCCCGCGCGCATCGCGAGGATCATCGTGCTGGACATGGGGACGCTTCCGTCGTCGACCAACCGGGCCGTGGCGACATTGACCGGGCTGAGCTTGCCCGCGGCCCGGTCCCAGCCGAGGACGGTGGCACCGTCTTGGACGACATCCAGGGTGTATGCCGTCTGGGCACCACCCGTCGGGTTGAAGTAGGCGTCGAGGGAACTGACCGACTTGTTGAGCCGACCGAACAGCCCCCTCGCGTCATTCGTCACCCAGACGCCGGCGTCGTTGAGATCCACCCGGTTGGCCGGGTAGCCACGACTGAGGTAGGCGAATACCGCGAGCGACGTGGCGGCCAGGGCCCCCACGACCACGGCCGCAATGACTCGCACCTGCCGGAGGTTGGGACGGGTGAGACCGAACCGGCGTCCACGCGACATCCGAAACCTCCCCCTGATGCGTTATCGAGCGCGAATGTCGCCTCGACCCCCACCGCTGGACGATAGTTCGGCGATTCGCGAAAGAAGAGCCCTTCTGGGCATTTGTCCCCAGAAGAAGGGACATCGGAATCGGGTGCGCACATCGCTGGAAATGCCGTGCACGTGGGAGTTTCGATCAGGCGCAGCCGGGCGCAGACCAATCCCGGGCGGCGCCCGTGCCATCGGCGCGCACGACGATGACCTGAAGACACATCGGGGCATCGTTGGCGGCGGAGAGTTTGACGGTCGGGCTCTTGCTGGTTCCCGACTGTCCGCCCACCACCCGCCAACGGAATTCATCCGCGGCCTGGCGAGCGCTGTAGTCCCAGGAGAAGGTCACCTCGTTCCCGGACCGACTGCCCTTGACGGCGACCGGACCCGGCGGCACCGCATCCTCGAGATGGCCGGAATCGATCGAGGTGCTGGGCGACGGGGGCGAGGACGCGGGTGTCGAGCCCCGTCGGAGCAGGACAAGTCCGAGGACGATGGCGACCAGGAGAAGGGCGATTCCCGCCGCGACCAGTCTGTGCCGGTTCCGCCCGGTCGCGGTTGGCTCGGGACCCGGTGGGACGTCGACATGAGTGACCCTCGGCCGGACCATGGTTCCCGGCGGGCGGGCGCTGCCCCCGGCTCCCGACGATCCCGGCCGGAGCTGGGTCCGCTGGGGCGCTTGCGGGTCCGCTGCGGCAGTGTCGACCTGGCCGGTCATCCGCGGGCGCATGACCGTGCCGCTTCCGTGCGCGGCGGACGGTCCCCCGACCGGACCCACGACGTTCTCGGGAATCTCGGCCACGGGGACCGAGAGGTCCGTGACCACCGACTCGGTGACCGGCCACCGTTGCTCGGATTCGACTGCCTGCAGGTCGCGGATGAATGCCGCCATCGACTGCTGACGTTGCTCCGGACGTTTTGAGAGTGCTTGACGCAGCACCCGTTCGAGAGACTCCGGAACGTCGGAGCGATGCGTCCGGGGGGAAGGGAGGTCGCGGATCCGCGACATCGTCGCCATGGTGCCGTTGTCACCGGTCGGCAGCCAAAAGGGCGGTCGGCCCACGAGGAGGTGCCAAAGGGTGGCTGCCAGCGAATAGACGTCAGAGGCGGGCGACCCGTTGGTGGAGGTGTAGAGCATCTCGGGGGGCGACCACGGCACGGACACACCCACGTCCCCGCTGTCGGCTTCGTCCCCGGACATCTGATGGGCGACGCCGAAGTCGGTGAGGCCCGGCGCACCCCACGGGGTCTTGAGGATGTTCGCCGGCTTGATGTCCCGGTGCAGCAGGCTCGCCCGATGGGCCGTCTCGACTGCAGACCCGACCCGCACCCCCGTCGACACCACCTCGGCGACGGACATCGGCCCACCCGCCACTCGCCGCTCGTAGGTGTCGCCCGGGCAGTACTGCATCGCGATGTAGGGCCGCCCGTCGGACGTGCGTCCCGAGCCGTAGACCCGGACGATGTTTGGATGCTCCAGCTTGGCCATCGTGTTGGCCTCGGCGAGGAACCTGCGCACCGCGTCGGTCCCCACCTCCAGTTCACGGATCACCTTGACGGCCACCCGGCGGCCGAGGGCAGTCTCCTCGTAGAGGTGCACATCGCCGTAGCCACCCGCGGAACTCAAAAGTCGCAGGTGGACGTGCCCCGCGATGGTTGGAGCCGGACGGCTCATGGCATGGCCTCGAAGGTCATCTCGAAGACCTCGGCGAGGATGACCCGAGTCCCCGGCACGATGACGATCGGGGTGTGTGCGACCAGCCGTTGGCGGCGCCCGTCGGGCGTGACGAGTTCGGTCCCGTTGGTCGACCCGAGATCCGTGAGGGTGACATCCCAGTAGTTGAGCGTGATCGCGGCGTGCTGGCTGGAGACCTCACGGCGCGGGTCGTTGAGGATGACCAGCTCGGGTGCCGGATGAGACGCCTCCGTCGGCAGTTTCGGGTCTCGACCGAGGATGAGGGGGCCACCAAGCTCGACAGTGCCGCCCGTCGGGAGCACGAGGCGCCCCAAGACGGGTCGTTCGATCTCCTCCCGAGGTGCGTTCGGCGGCATCGACCGTCCACAGACCCGGCAATGCGTCGCCGCGGCCTGGCTCGGGTGCCCGAGGGGGCAGCGAGCCGCCCAGACGATCACCGGCCCCTGCGTGACCCCCAGGCTCGCCCGGTTGACGGTGTGGTCCGTCCTTCCGTGGGTCCACCGGGCAGCTTCGGTCGGGCAGCCGAGGCTCTGCGGTGACCCACCGTCCGGCTCGCCCGCCCCGGTGCCACCATTGCGGTCGCCCCGCGTCGGCTCGGGGTTCGTCGGCACCGGGTTCGTCGGCACGGGGTTCGTCGGCACGGGACCGGCTGATCCTCGGCGGGACACCACGCCTCCCACGCCGAAAAGGTGCTCGGGGAGCCCTTCGATGACTTCATCGTCCGAGGCCGATCGATCCGCCGAATAGGGGGCGACCTCGGGGGTGCCGTGCGTCGCAACGGAGACATCGTTCGTGTCCCCGAACTCGACCTCTGTGGGCACGCCGGGATCCGGGTGTGCCGGCCGCGACTCGTCGGGATCCGGGTCGGGCGGCGCCACGGTAGCGGCGGGGGGCGGCGAGTCGCGGCCCGGCATGCCAGGGCGGGACGGCTTGGGCGGGCCGAACAGGCGTGCGTAGCCGCCGGTCGGGACGGCTTCTGTCGCAACGACACCCTCGGACTCCTCGTGCGACCCTTCACCGAGAGCGGTCTCTCGTGCAGGTGCGGACGAATCGGAGGTGTCAGGCCCGTCGCTCACGGGCCGCGCGTCGGGGACTGCCGGCGGGTCCGCCTCCGGCCCCGCCACTGCCTCGGGTTCCGCCACTGCCTCTGGTTCCGCCACTGCCTCGGGTTCCGCCACTGCCTCGAGTTCCGCCACTGCCTCGGGCTCCGCCGCCATCTCAGGACGAATGTCGGACCCGGTCGAGGACATCGCCACCGTCGAGGCCGGCACGACCCCCGTGCCGAACGGGAACATGGCCGGATCGTCGGTCACCTCCGCCGTGATGCGGGCGCGGACCAACCGGCCCCGCGATTCGTCGGTGAGCAGGCTCCCGCCGCTCGTGTGGAACTCGCCCCCCTCCTCGACACCGAGGACCGAAAGACTGCCGCGCACGACGATCCGGGTGGTGTGGTGATCCGGCAGGGCGACGAGAGCAAAGTGCGGCGCGTGGATCATGCCGTCGGTCATGAGGATGTCGACGATCTGGGCCGCCTCGTCGCCCCGACTCATCGACTCCCATGCCCGCAGGACGAGCTCGTCGCTCAGCGGCCGATCGACGAGCAGGACCATCGTCGAGGTCGCACACGCCGCACGAGTGCCCGGCGCGAAGGTCACGGATAGGGACTGCGGCTCGGTCATTGCGCCACCTCACGGACGATGAGATCCCGGGGGATCGTCGAGGAGCTCGGCTCCGGAGCCTCACCCGAGAACGCATCGTCGATGACGATTGCCGTCGCGTTGTCGAATCCGCCCGCGTCATCGGCAGCCTGCACCAGGCGCTGGGCGAGCAAGGCCCCGTCAGCGATCTCGGCACACATGCGGGCGAGGTCACCGTCGCGGACCTCGAGAGTGACACCGTCGGATGTCACGAGGAACCGAGAGCCCTGTTCGGCCACGACGTGGAAGAAGTCGACGACGGGGGCCGGCACCTGCCCCACCGCCCGAGTGACCACGTTCCGCCGCGGATGCACGCGCGCCTCCTCCCGGCTGATCTGGCCCAGGTCGACCAGTTCCTGCACCTCCGAGTGGTCCACGGTCACCTGTCGAAGGATCCCGCGGGCCACCTCGTAGCACCGGGAGTCGCCGACGTTGAAAGCAAGCCACCCCTGAGGTCCTCGGACGAGGCCGCACACTGTCGTGCCCATCCCCGCGGCCTCGGGATGGCGGCGCGCATGATCAAGGACGGCAGCGTTGGCCTGTTGGACGACGAGGTCGACGTCTGCCTGCTCGACGCCCTCACGATCGAGCGAGGTCAGCAGATCGACGACCAGTCGGCTCGCGACGTCACCCGCCGCGTGTCCCCCCATGCCGTCCGCCACGACGAAGAGGTGCTCGCCGGCATACCAGGAGTCTTCGTTGACCGATCTCACGAGCCCTGTGCTCGCCGCCACATGGGCGCGGATCTCGTTCACGAAAAGCCCGGATCAGCGCCGCGTCATGGCGCGCAGCACGTCCCGCAGGGACCGGCCGAAGGGAACAGGCTCGGTGCGCACGACGACGGACGAAACCATCGTGTCGTGCCACCCGCGATGCCAGCCGGACTTGTCGAGAAGGATCGTGAGGTAGCCGAGATAGCAGGGCGCGCCCATGAGCCCGAGGCACAGATACCGGGCGAACGACCTTCCCGCCCCGATGGGTTCGCCGGTGCGCAGATCGACGACGTGCACGCCGAGCGTGCGTTTGCCGATGGTCTGCCCGAGGCGACCGATGGAGAGAACGGGATAGGCAACGAGGCCCACGACGAGGGCGATGTAGAGGAGGGCGCCGAGGAGGCTCACGATCGCGCTGACGACCGAGCTGTTGACCATCCCGGCCACGAGCATGAGGGCGCCGAGAACGAGGTAGACGGCGAAGAACACTGCGGTCATGACCACGCCGTCGAGCAGTGACGCGCCGAATCGCGTGCCGAGGTCAACTGGATGCCCCAACGGGATCGCCTCTCCCTCCGGCGTCGTCCGTGGTCGGCCCCCGGTCGAGAGGTTCGGGGACTCGGTGGTCGGGGACTCGGTGGTGAAGGACTCGGTGGCGATGCGCGCACCGGAGGATGCGGCCGAAGTGACAGCCGGGCTGCCTTCCTCCGGGACGACGACGGGTGGCGACCCGTGGGGCAGAGTCGCCCGCCGGACTGTCTGGTTCGCAGTCGGCTCCCAGGCCGGCGAAAGGCCCATCCCCGGTCCCTGGCCAGACCTCCCCGCCAGCGACTGCCCACAGCGAGGGCACACCTGGGCCCGCGGTTCTTGGGGCAGTCCGCAGGTCACGCAGGTGCGTGGATCCTCCGACATGGCCGTCCCTTCGTCAGGGGTCATCGGCGCAGGCCCCCCCGTGCATGCTAGGGACGGGCTCCACCCGAGCGGGAGTCGCCCACAGCGATGTCACCTGAAATGGGGACATCAACCGAACGTGAGGTACCCCGGAGAAGGGCCCGGAGGTTCCCGACCCCTATCGCCGCGTCTGCCACCAGGTGCGCAGCCGGGCGGTCGCGGCTTCGCGACCGATCGGGCCCTCGTCCAGTCGCAGCCCCAGCAGGAAGCGGTAGGCCTCGCCGATCACCGGGCCAGGAGGGATGCCGAGGATTTCGCCGATCTCGTTCCCGTCGAGCTCGGGACGGACCGCGGCCAGCTCCTCCTCGGCGGCGAGCCGCTCGATCCGGTCCTCGAGCTCGTCATAGGTGCGGGCCAGTCGCGCGGCTTTGCGCGGATTGCGGGTCGTGCAGTCCGACCTGGTGAGCGCGTGCAGGCGCAGCAGCAACGGGCCGGCATCGGTGACATAACGACGGACTGCCGAGTCGGTCCACTGCCCGTCGCCGTAACCGTGGAAGCGCAGGTGCAACTCGACGAGCCGGGCGACCTCGCGCACCGTCTCCTTGTCGTAGCGCATGGCCTTGAGCCGCTTGGTCACCATGCGTGCGCCGACGAGCTCGTGGTGGTGGAAGGACACCCCCCCACCCGCCTCGAACCGGCGGGTGGCCGGCTTGCCCACGTCGTGCAGGAGCGCTGCCAGCCGCAGGATCAGATCGGGACCGTCGGTCTCCAGCGCGATCGCCTGCTCGAGCACGGTGAGCGAGTGTTCGTAGACGTCCTTGTGGCGGTGGTGTTCGTCGACCTCCAACCGCAGGGCCGGCAGCTCGGGGAGGAAAACCTCGGCGAGTCCGGTGTCGACCAGCAGGGTGAGCCCGGCCCGGGGCGTGACCGACAGGAGGAGCTTGGTGAACTCCTCACGGATCCGCTCGGCCGAGACGATCGCGAGGGTGTCGGCGCGCGCCGTCATCGCCGCCGCCACGTCCCCGTCGACGGTGAAGCCGAGCTGCGCGGAGAACCGGGCGGCCCGCATCATCCGCAGGGGGTCGTCGGCGAAGGACTCCTCGGGAGTCGCGGGGGTGCGCAGGCGGCGCGCGGCGAGGTCGACAAGCCCGTCGTGCCGGTCGACGAACTCGAGCGACGGCAGGCGCAACGCCATCGCGTTGACGGTGAAGTCGCGCCTGACGAGGTCCTCGTCGAGCGACCTGCCGAAGGCGACCTGCGGTTTGCGGGTCTCCCGGTCGTAGGCGTCGGCGCGGTAGGTGGTGATCTCGATGACGGCGGGGCCCTTGCGCAACCCGATCGTGCCGAAGGCCCGACCGATGTCCCAGTGGGCATCGGCCCACGACGACAGCAGGCCGAGCACCTGCTCGGGCGTCGCGTCCGTGGTGAAATCGAGATCCGGCGAGGTCCGCCCGAGGAAGGCGTCGCGCACCGGACCCCCGACGAGCGCGAGCTCGTGCCCGGCCGACTCGAACCGCCGGCCGAGCTCGGTGAGCAGGTCGAGTTGCGGGGCGAGGGCCGCCACCGCGGCGCGCAGCAGCGGCCCGGTCTCGGGCGCGAAACCGGGCGACGGGCCCTCGGAGGTGCTCGGCACGAGGGGGAAGCCTACCGAGAAGGCCCAGCGGCCCACTCGAAGCCCACTCGTATGCCGTGCGGCCGCCCAGGATCACCCGGGATCGCCCGGGATCACCCGGGACCGCCGGGCCCACCGCCCCGCGGCACGGGGCGACCCGCGCTCGGTGCGGCACGGCATACCGTCCCCGCGGCGAGTCTTAGAGTGAGTGGGTGAGCAATGCCGCCGTCCCCCTCCCCGAGCCGCCGCCCCGCCGGCTGCCCTGGGTCGAGGAGCGCTCGGCGGGCGGGATCGTCGTCGACGTCCACGAGGGCTCGGCGCGGATCGCGGTCATCGCCCGGCGCAACCGGGCCGGACGGCTCGAATGGTGTCTGCCCAAGGGGCACATCGAGCCGGGCGAGTCGCTGCCCGAGACCGCCGCACGCGAGGTCGCGGAGGAGACCGGCATCACCGGTCGAGTGCTCGCCGAGCTCGGCACGATCGACTACTGGTTCGCGACCGGCGACAAGCGCGTGCACAAATTCGTCCACCACTACCTGCTCGAGGCGACCGGCGGCGAGCTCACCGTCGAGAACGACCCCGACCAGGAGGCCGTCGACGTCGCCTGGTTCCGGCTCGACGAGGTGCACCACCACCTGACCTTCCCCAACGAGCGGCGGATCGCCAAGGTGGCCTGGGAGCGACTCGCAGGCAGCGCGTGAGCGCCGGTGGCGGCGGGTCCACGCCCGTCCCCCGGCGTTCCCGGGCCCTCACCCGGGTCGGGCTCGCCCTCGTGGTCGCCCTGCTCCCCCTGGTCACCGCGGTCGGCGAGGCCACTGCCGACCCCGCTGCGGCGCCGGCGGCCCACCCGCAGGCGACCACGACGGGGGTCGACCTCGTCCTCACCGAGGTGACCCCGGCGGTCGCCGGGCCCGAAGTCCCGGTGACCATCGCCGGCACCGTCCGCGCGACCGGTGGCGCGGCCGCGCCGCGCGCCGTTCGGGTCCTGCGCGCTCGCACCTCGCTCGCCAGCCGCAGTGAGGTCGACGCGTGGGCGACCGCGACCACCACTCCCACCGGCACCGAGCTCGGCCGGACGGCGATCGGTTCGGCGGCGCCGACGACCCCCGACGCGCCCGCCGGCCCCGATACGCCCGTCCCCTTCCGGATCACCCTGACCCCCGAGAGCCTGCGGGTGAGCGCCGCGGTGGGCGCCGTCCCGATCGCCGTCGAGGTGCTCGGCGCCGGCGACGCGCGACTCGGCTGGGTGCGGACCTTCGTCGGATGGGCACGGTCGGTCGACTCACCACGGCTCTCCCTGGGCCTGCTCGTGCCGCTCACGGTCGACCCTGACGCGGCCCTTGCCGCGGGCACCGACACCCGCACCGCCGCCTGGTTGACCCAGCTCGGCCCCACCTCGCGACTGGCCCGGCTGCTGGGTGCGACCGCCAACGCCACCGTCGGGTATGCCGTCGACCCCGCCCTCGTCTCGGCCACCGCTGCGCCCGCGACGGCGACCGGGCCGACCGCCACCGGCCCCGTCACCGGGTCGACCGGAGAACCGACGACCCTGGCCGCCGCACGCGAGGCGCTCGCGCAGACCCTGACCGCCGCCGCCGCCAGCCATCCGATCCTCGCCCTGCCCCGCGGCGACGCCGACCTGTCGGGGCTGCTCTCCCTCGCCGCGGGCGGCGAGGCCACGCCGCCGGACGTCGCCCGGGCCGTCGCCGGCCTCACCCGGGACCTGGTGGTCGCCGACGGACTGTCCGCGCACGGCATACCAGTCGCCGGACGCCTGGCCTGGCCGGCGGACGGCCCCCTCACCGCCGAGGAGGAACGTGCGCTGCGGGCGGCATACGGCTCGGACCTCCCCTCGATCCTGCTCGCCGGCAGCGACGCCGGAGCCGGGCGGCTCACCTCCCCCGCACCGGCCACGACGAGCGCCGGCACCCCCGTGCTGCGCCACGACGACCGCCTCGACGCACTGTTCGCCGCAGCCGGCCGACCCGAGTCCGGGCCGCTCACGACCCAGGAGTTCGTCGCCCAGACCGCCGCGCTCTACGCCGAGCGCCCGTCGATCGCCCGGTCCTTCCTCGCGGTCGCCCCCGCCGGCTTCGACCCGGCACCCGAGTCGCTCGCCCGCTTCCTCGGTCAGGCGAGCCAGTTGCCCTGGCTGCAGGTCGTCCCGATGAGCTCCCTGCTGTCGGCCCGGACGGGTGGGGGGACCGACGGCCTGACCGGCGCCGAGAACGTGACCACCCCGGCGGGGACCAGCCACGCACCGAGCCGGGCACGGGAACCGCTGGCCACCGTGGGCCGTGGCCGCGAACTCGTCGACACCTTCGCCGAGGTGCTGCCCGCGACGAGCACGCGGCTGGGCACCTGGAGCAGCCAGGCCGAGTTGGCCTGTGGACTGCGGTGGCGGGACACCCCCGCCCGACAGTCCGTCCTCGACCTGCTCGCCGAGACGACCGACGCGCTCGTGGGAACCCTGTCGATCGCTCCGCAGACGACGAACTTCCTCGCGGACGAGGGGCTGCTGCAGGTGACCGTCGTCAACGACCTCGACGAACCGGTCACCGGGGTCCGCGTCGTGCTCGTCCCCGGCAACGGGCGACTGCGGGTTATCGAGCCGCCGGCCCCGGTCTCCGTGGGGGCGCACAGCCGTGCCATCGTCGCCGTTCGGATGGCCGCCGCCGCCCAGGGCCTGGTCCCCGTGACCGCCTGGCTCACCACACCCCTCGGGTTGCCGGTGGGTGCGCCGCAGGAGTTGAGCGTCCGGGCCGCGCCTCCGGGCGCGTGGCTCTACGTCGCGCTCGGCGGGCTCACCGGCGTCGTGCTCCTCGTGGGGATCGTCCGCGCGCTGCGCCGACCTCGCACCCGCGCCCTCGGGGTGGAACTCGACCCGGTGCTGCCGACCCCCGAGGTGCAGCTCGAGGACCCGATCGACACCCCCTGACCGAGGCGCCCCGGCCCGGCGATCGCCGACACGCGACGTCGCGAGGGGCCGATGGGCCCCAGGCCCCGGCCTAGGATGGCCGCGACGACCGACAGGAGGGAGGACGGCATGCCCGTCGGTCCCGGATCCGTGTTGGCCGCGCGCTACACCGTCGTCGGGCGGGTCCAGCAGCACCCGCGCTGGGAGCGGTGGACCGCCCGCGACGCCACGCTCGAACGCGACGTCGTCCTGCTCTGCTTCCCGCTCGACGCGCCCACCGCGGCCGCCGCGCTCGACGCCGCTCGACGCGCCGCCGGGATCGAGGACTCCCGGCTCGTGCGCGTGCTCGACGTCGGCGCGGGCCCCGACACCTCGTTCGTCGTCGAGGAGCCGCTCACCGGGTCGCACAGCGTGCGCGCCCTCGTCGAGGCAGGTGGTCTCCCCGCCGAGGAGGCCCGCCGGATCGCCGGCGAGTCCGCCACCGCGCTCGCCGCGGCCGCCACCCGGGGCCTGCACCACGGCCAGCTCACCCCGCGCGACATCCTCGTCCTGCCCGACGGCGCGGTGAAGGTCCGCGGCCTGGCCACCCAGGCCGCTCTCGTCGGCGAGGAGGACCTGCCCGTCGAGCTGGCCTCGCACGCCGACGTCGCCGCGCTCGCGGGGGTCCTCTATGCCGGGCTCACCGGCCGGTGGCCGCTGCCCGGGCCCGACGCGGGGCTGGAGGCCGCGCCTCGCCTCGGCGCCGGGGTCGCGGCCCCGGGGGAGCTCGCGGCCGGAGTGACCGCGGACCTCGACCGGCTCACCACCGTCACCCTCAACGAGGGCAAGGGGCCGGCGACGCCCGCCCTGTTCGCCGCCGCCCTGCGGCCCTGGTCGGCCGTGCCGGTGACCGAGCCGGGCGACAGCGTGGTGCCCACACGGCATACCGCGGGGGAGCCCACCGTCCCCTATCCGATGCCTCCACGACCAACGACGAAGCCGGCGAGCACGGGGGCGGCCGCGAGGAGCGGCGCCGGACCCGTGGGGAGCGCGACCCCGACCGGGACGACTGGCACGACCGGGACGACTGGCCCGCCTGGGCCGTCGGAGGAGGCCGCGGGGGGTGCGGACGACGCCGCAGCGCCGAGCGCACCCGCCGCCCTCGTGCGCGGCGTGGGCGAGGCCCTGAGCGGCGCCGGCAGCGCGGCCGCGGCCGCCGCCGGTCGGGTGGGAGCTTTCGCCCGAGGCGCAGCCGACCGCCTCACGGAGCGCAGCGCCGAGCGCGCCGAGCGCCGTGCCTACGAGCACACGCCGCTGGAACCCGAACCGCTCGACACCCATCTGTCGGACGTCCTCGAGGAGACCGAGGAGGGCTTGGGAGCCCCCGCCCCGTTGCTGCCCGAAGACCTCGGCGAGGAGCCCACCCGCGACGAGTCGAAGATCGCCCTCGCCTTCGTCGCCGGTCTGCTCGTCCTCATCGCCATCCTCGGCGTGTGGGGCCTGCCCAAGCTCGGCTTCGGCGGTGGCGGCGGCAACAGCCCCGCCACGCCCCGGCCGAGCGCGACCGGCAGCCCAACCGCGGGCTCGTCCACGGGCAGCACGGGCAGCACCGGCGGCACCGGCGCTTCGGCGGGCACCCAGGGCACCGGAGGCACCGGAGGCGCCGACGGCTTCACCCCCGTCGGCGTCGTCGGGTCGGCCGGCTTCGAGCCCTCGGGGGCCGGCCAGGTGGCGTCGACGACCGCGGCGCGGGCCTTCGACGGCAAGCCGGCCACCCTGTGGCGCTCCAAGTGGTACAGCTCCGCCAAGTTCGGCGGCCTGCAGGTGAGCGGCATCGGTGTCGTCGCCGACCTGGGCAATCCGGTTGCGGTCCGCCGGGTGACCCTCACGCTGCCGGCGGCCCAGGACGTCACCGTCTACGTCGCCTCGCGGGCCTCCCTCGCGGGCGCCCAGGTGCTCGGTACGAGCACGGGTGCGAGCGGCCAGGTCGTGCTCGACGCCGCCCAGGGACCGCTCACCGGACAACTCGTCATCATCGTCGTCACCACACTCGCGCCCGACGGGGAGGGCCATTTCCGCGCCCAGATCTCGGAGGTCCAGGTGGCCGCATGACCGGCAGCTCGGACGAGCGCGCCGACGCGGAGCTGCTCGCCGCCCACTGCGCAGGCGACCCCCACGCCTTCGGTGAGATCTTCCGCCGGCACAAGGATCGGATGTGGGCCGTCGCCGTGCGCACCTGCCACGACCGTGAGCTGGCGGCCGACTGCCTCCAGGACGCCTTCCTCGCGGCATACCGGCGGGCGGGATCCTTTCGCGGGGAGTCCGCGGTGACCACCTGGCTGCACCGGATCGTCGTCAACGCCTGCCTCGACCGGCTCCGGCGGATGCGCCCGACCGTGCCGCTGCCCGACTACGAGCTGGCCGCCAGGGGTGACGAGCATGCCCAGACCGAGTTGCGCCTCGACCTGCACGAGGCGCTGGACCGGCTCCCCGAGGGTCAGCGGATCGCCCTCGTCCTCGTCGACATGGAGGGGTGGTCGGTCGCCGAGGCCGCCGAGATCCTCGAGGTCCCCGAGGGCACGGTGAAATCGAGGTGCGCCCGCGGTCGTGCGGCGCTCGCGCAGGCCCTCGGGGTGGAGCGCCGATGACCACCCGGGCGCGCCGCCCGGCGCAGGCGGGCACGGCGGCATACCGTATGCCGTCCCCGGCACCGAGTCGGGGCACGGCGCGGGGGAACCCGAGCCCGGTCGCCGACGTCTCATCCGTGTCGGTGGCCCGCCCGCGGTCGCCGATCGGCCTTCCGAGGGGGAGCGGGAACGCCGTTGCCATCCGGAGGGAGATGCGATGAGCCAGGCCCCGCGGCCGGACGAGGACGCCGACTTCGCCGGCGTCCGCGCGCTGCTCGGCGCCCTGCCCGACCCCGGTCCCCTGCCCGAGGACGTCGAGGCGCGCATCCTGGCCGCCCTCCACCGCGAAGCCCTCGCCCCGCGCGTCGACGGAGCGCACGTCCACGAAGGCGAACTGGTATTCGACGACGGTTCGGACCTGCTCGACGCATCCGGACTGCGCGTCGTCCACACGAGCCGTCCCGGTGGCGGCACCGGCGACTCTCGGCCGCGACCGCCCCGGACCCGCCGGTGGGTCTTCGGCCTCGCCGCCGCCGCGTCGGTGGCGGCGCTCGCGCTGGGCGTCGGCATCGTCAAGCGGCCGGACACCATCACGGCGGCGTCGATGGCCGGGCGGACGGCCGACCGTGTGGAGGCACCGGCCGCCGCGGCCGCCGCCGGCACGTCCGACACAGCCGGCAAGGCGAACGATCCGACCTCGGCCACCCCGCTGGACTCCGACCCGGACACCTCGTCGGCCGAGATCCCCACGGACCCGGGTGCGGTCCTGCCCGCCAATCCCGCCCAGCTGGTCCACCTCGAGGCCAGCGGCCGGGACTACCGGCGGGACACTCTCGCGACCGACTCCCAGGCGCTCCTGGACACCCCGGGGCCGGAGGTCGTCGCGGACAGTGCGAGCACTGCCTGGGGCGTGGTGGGCACGAGGGCCGGGTTCGCCGAATGCGCCGCCACCCTCGGCCTGTCCGACGCCGACGCCGTGGCTGGGGACCTGGCGAGCTACGAGGGAGCGCCCGTCCTCGTCGTCATCGAGGTCGACGGCGGCGTCCGACATGCCTACGTCGTGTCTCGCGCGTGCAGCAAGGGCGATCCCGAGCTCGTGGTCGGCCCCGTGCCGATGCCCTGAGCCGCCTCGGGAACACGCCGGGCACCTCGCGGGTTCACCACGGCATACCGGCTATCTTGGGCTGCGCGCCTCGCCGCCCCACTACATCTGCCGTCCCCGCGTCACCGGAGGTCACCCGTGTCCGAGTCAGCCAGCACCAGCGCCACCGCCCACGGTGAGGTGCGCGACGTGGTGATCATCGGGTCGGGCCCCGCGGGCTACACCGCCGCGGTGTATGCCGCGCGCGCCAGTCTGCGGCCCGTGGTCTTCGAGGGTGCGGTGACGGCCGGCGGCGCCCTCATGAACACGACCGAGGTCGAGAACTTCCCCGGCTTCGCCGAGGGCATCCAGGGTCCCGACCTCATGTTCGGGATGCGGGCCCAGGCCGAGCGCTTCGGTGCCGAGCTGGTCACCGACGACGTCGTCTCGGTCGACCTCGGCGGGCCGGTGAAGACCGTGACCGACGGCGAGGGACGCACCTGGGCGGCGCACACGGTGATCCTCGCGACCGGCTCGGCCTACCGCGAGCTCGGGCTGCCCGACGAGAAGCGCCTGTCCGGCCACGGCGTCTCGTGGTGTGCGACCTGCGACGGCTTCTTCTTCCGTGACCAGGACATCGCCGTCGTCGGCGGCGGCGACTCCGCGGTCGAGGAGGCGACCTTCCTCACCCGGTTCGCCCGCTCGGTCACCCTCGTGCACCGGCGAGAGGAGCTGCGGGCGAGCAAGATCATGGCCGACCGCGCGATGGCCAACCCGAAGATCCGCTTCGCCTGGAACTCCCAGGTCACCGCCCTGCACGGCGACGCCAGCCTCACCGGCGTCACCCTCACCGACACGCGGACCGGCCAGACTCGCGAGCTGGCCGTCACCGGGCTGTTCGTCGCCATCGGCCACGACCCCCGCAACGAGCTCGTCCGCGACGTCCTCGAGACCGACGAGGAGGGCTACGTCGTGTGCCAGGAGCGCAGCACCCGCACGAGCATCCCGGGCGTCTTCGCGTGCGGGGACCTCGTCGACCACACCTACCGACAGGCGATCACCGCAGCCGGATCCGGTTGTGCCGCAGCCCTGGACGCCCAACGGCACCTCGAAGCCCAGCACCACCTCGCGGCCTTGGCCGCCGCCGAGACGATCTAGCCAGGAACGGCCCGGGCCGGGCCGGGCCAGCCGGAGCACGGCTGTCGGCCACCCGGCATACGATCAACCCCAGAACCCACGCACCGCGCGACCCGAGCGCGCAACCCGACCCGAGAGGACCCCCATGGGCACCATCGCCGCGACGAGCGACGCCACCTTCGACACCGACGTGCTCGCGAGCAGCAAGCCCGTGCTCGTGGACTTCTGGGCGGCCTGGTGCGGGCCGTGCAAGCAGATCGCCCCGGTGCTCGAGGAGATCTACGCGGAATACGGGGACAAGCTCGAGATCCGCAAGCTCGACACCGACGCCAACCCCGCGACGACGATGCGCTACAAGGTGACCGGCATCCCGACGATGAATGTCTACGTCGGGGGCCAGGTGGTCAAGACGATCGTGGGCGCGAAGCCCAAGCGGGTGCTCCTGCGCGAGCTGGAGGACTACCTCGGCTGAGTGCCCTGTCGTGGGACGGGCCGGCAGCGGCGCACCGCGCGGCGACACGCCCCCGCGGCGACCCGGACGCCCCCGGCTGGGGTAGCGTCGTGGTCGGCCCCCGTGAACGAGCGCCCAGGGAGGGTGAATGTCCCAGACGCGTGTCGCACCCGCGGGTGCGCGCGACGCTCATGCGGTATGCCGCCTCGGCGACCGCGGTGCGGCCGTCTTCGACCTGCGGGTGGCGCTCACCTCGACCGGTGACGCGGAGGCGGCCGGTGCGCGCCCCGATCAGTCGATCGACCCCCTCGTCTTCGACCTGCCGGTCCAGCAGGCCGTCCGGGCCTTCCAACAACGCCGGGGTCTCGTCGCGGACGGGGTCGTCGGACCCGAGACGGCCCGAGCGCTCGCGGCGGCGCGTTGGCGCCTGGGCGACCGGATCCTCGCCCACATCCCCGGGCATCTCCTGCACGGCGACGACGTGGCCGACCTGCAGTCGCGGCTGCTCGGACTGGGCCTCGGCCCGGACCGGGTCGACGCGGTCTTCGGACCGCGGACCGAGGCGGCGGTGCGCGACTTCCAGCGCGGCATCGGGCTGCCCGGGGACGGCATCGTCGGCCCGGACACGCTCCGGGGCCTGGCCGGACTGCGTCGGGCGGTACGGGGCGGCAATCCGCATGCCCTGCGGGAGCGCGAGACCCTGCGTCGGGCCGGCCGCTCACTCGTGGGACGGACCATTCTCCTCGACCCCGGTCACGGCGGCCCGGACCTCGGCTGCGTCGCCAACGGGGTGGTCGAGGCCGATCTCGTCCTCGACCTTGCCCGCCGGGTCGAGGGTCGCCTGCTCGCCCAAGGCGTCGACGTCCTGTTCAGCCGCATCCACGGCGACGGTGGCGACGAGACGGTTCGATCGGCCCTGGCCAACGACCTGGCCGCCGATCTGGTGATCTCCCTGCACTGCGACGCGGCCGCACAGGCCCAGGCGAGCGGAATCGCCACCTACTACTACGGCACCGACCGCTTCGGTGCCTGGTCGGTCGTCGGCGAGCACCTGGCCGACCTCATCCAGCGCGAGCTGGTCGCCCGCACCGGGATGATCGACTGCCGCAGTCACGCCCGGTCGTGGACCCTGCTCCAGCGCACCGAGATGCCCGCGGTGCGGGTCGAGGTCGGCCACGTCTCCAACCCGACCGATGCGGCCCGACTGAGCGACCCGGCGCTGCGCGACGTCATGGCCGAGGCGATCGTCGTCGCGATCCAGCGGCTCTACCTCGGCGACGAGGACTCGGTCCGCACCGGCGTCTTCCGGTTGGCCGAGTTGCGCTCGTTCATGGCCGATCTGGCTGGCTGACCTCGCGGGGCGCGCTGCCGACCGGTCGACCGCGGCCGAAATCGCGCACGGGAGCGAGCAACCTCTCGACCGCGGTCTCCATCTCGGTGAGCCAGCTGCGCGTTCCGCCCAGATCCAGCCGCATCCGCGGGTATGCCGGGTGGTCCCGCACCGTCGCGAAGCCCACCGCCGCGAGGAAGTCCGCCGGCAGAAGACAGCCGGTGCCGGAGGTCGTCGCAAAGGCCTCGAGCGCCCGGTGTCCCCGGCGCAGTGCGTCCTTGGCCGCGGTCTGGACGAGCATGCGCCCGAGGCCCTGGCCGGCATACTCGGGGCGGACGCGGGCGGTGAGCAGGACGAGCGCGTCGCTCGCGACCGGTGATGTGGGAAAGGCCAGGCCCCGCGGCACGAAGCCCGCGGGAGCGAAGGTGAGGTAGCCGGCCGGCTGGCCGTCGACGTAGCAGACCCGGCCCGGCGCACCCCAGTCGAGCGCCGTGGCCCCGAGCCAGGCGCGCTTGGTCTCGACGGCCGGGGTCCCGGCGATGCGAGCTCCGGACGTCTCCCAGAAGCCGCAGGTCGCGCACGGCTCGGGCAGATCGGCCAGCCGGTCCAGGGTGAGCGGCCGGACCTCACGGCCGCGGCCCCCGCGTCGTCGCGTCGGTCCAGGTGCCTCGGGCCCGGACACCGTCAGTCCCGCTCGACGCCCATGACACCGAGGATGCGATGGAGGTCCTCCACGGAGGCGAACTCGACGACGACCTTCCCGCGCCGACGCCCCAGCGCGATCTGGACGCGCGTGTCGAAACGGTCGGCCAGGCGCGCGGCGAGGTCGTCGAGCTGCGGGCGCCGGGCGCCCGGTCGGGGCTTCTTCGGGCGCGCCGACTCCGGACCGCCGAGCGCGACGATCTCCTCGACCGACCGCACGGAGAGCCCCTCCGCGACGATCCGCTGGGCGAGTCGCTCCATCGCCGCCGGGTTGTCCAGGCCGAGAAGCGCCCGCGCGTGCCCCGCGCTCAACACGCCGGCGGCCACCCGGCGCTGGACCAGCGCGGGCAGCCGCAGCAGCCGCAGGGTGTTGGTCACCTGCGGGCGCGAGCGGCCCAGCCGCGCGGCGAGCTCGTCTTGGGTGCACCCGAAGTCATCGAGCAGCTGACGGTACGCCGCAGCCTCCTCGAGCGGGTTGAGCTGGCTGCGGTGCAGGTTCTCCAGCAATGCGTCGCGCAGCAGGTCGTCGTCCGCGGTCGTGCGGACGATCGCGGGGATCTCGGTGAGCCCGGCGGCTGTCGCCGCCCGCCAACGCCGCTCCCCCATGACCAGTTCGTATGCCGGTTGCCCGGGCTCATCGTCGCCGGCCGCGACAGGGCGCACGACGACCGGTTGGAGGATGCCGATCTCGCGGACCGAGTGGACGAGTTCCGCGAGTTCGTCCTCGTCGAAGACGGTGCGCGGCTGCCGCGGATTGGGTCGGATGGCCGCGATGGGCACCTCGGCGAACCGTGCGCCCGGCACCGGTCGCAACCCGTCGGAACCGTCGGTGCTCTCCGCACCGGCCGCCGTCGTCTTCGGGTCGGTCGTCTTCGGGTCGGTCGCGGGCTGCGCGGCATACGAGGCGGGTGCGTTCTCGCCGCCCTCCCCGCCGGACAGCGTCTCGCGCCCCCCGTCCGGCGCCGACGCCGGTCCGAAGAAGACGTCCACCGGACGTTCCCCGGAGGGTCCGGTGGGGATGAGCGCACCGAGTCCGCGTCCGAGCGCGCGCCGCTTCTCCTTGTCCTTCACCGCATTCCGTCCTTCACCGCAGTTCCGTCCTTCCACCCGTCCTGCATCCCCCTGCCGCTTCGCGGCGCCCTGCTCGATGATCGGTGCGCCGACCCCCGCGGGTCATCTCGAGCCCTGCGCGCCACGTTCGGCGATCTGCGCCGCGGCCTCGAGATAGGCGAGGGCCGCGCTGTTAAGCGGGTCATAGGTCATCACCGTCTCGCCGAAGCTTGGTGCCTCGGACACCCGGACCGAGCGCGGGATCGTCGTGCGCAGGGTCTGCTCGGGGAAGTGCTCGCGCACCTCGTCGGCCACCTGGGAGGACAACCTCGTCCTCCCGTCATGCATGGTGAGCAGGATCGTCGAGACCGCGAGCTCCGGGTTGAGATGGCTGCGGATCATCTCGACGCTGCGCAGCAGCTGGGAGAGACCCTCGAGCGCGTAGTACTCGCACTGGATCGGGATGAAGACCTCGCGCGCCGCCACGAAGGCGTTCACCGTGAGCAGGCCGAGGCTAGGCGGGCAGTCGATGAAGACATAGTCGTATGCCGTGTCGGCCAGGTGCGCGGCGAGCGCCCGGGCGAGCCGGCCCTCGCGGGCGACGAGGGACACGAGCTCGATCTCCGCGCCGGCGAGGTCGATCGTGGCCGGAACGCAGAACAGCCCGGCCACGGTCGGCGACTCCACGACGACACCGGTCATCTCCGCCCCGTCGACGAGGACCTCGTAGACCGACGGCACCCCGGAACGGTGGTCGACACCGAGCGCCGTGCTCGCGTTGCCTTGCGGGTCGAGGTCGACCACGAGGACCTTGAGGCCTGACTGGGCGAGGGCCGCCGCGATGTTGACCGCGGTGGTCGTCTTGCCGACGCCGCCCTTCTGGTTTGCCACGGTGAGCACCCGGGTGTGTGTCGGAGGCGGCAGTGGTCGGCCGGTGAGGACGAGCCGACGTCGGGTGTCGACCGCGATGGCCGCCGCCAGCGGGGTGTCGCCATCGTCGTCGTCCGGCAGCGCGGCAACGACCGCGTCGATCGCAGCGACGGCATCGACCGAAACGGTCGCGATCGAGCGGGAAGCCTCGACCGCATCGACCGGGCGGTCCGGCGGATCCAACGGATCCACCGATGTTTCACGTGAAACGTCGCCGGCCGACGCCGGGGCCGCCGCCCCTTCGTCCTGGGTGGCTGCGGGCGTTCCGAGGAGGGAGTCGTCGAGCGACGCGGGGTCGCCTTCACCCGATGTTTCACGTGAAACCGTCGACGGTGGCGCCGTTGTCGTCCGCACCCGCTCGCTCGCCGACTCACGCGGCGGCCAACCCAGACCGGCTGCGATCGTGGGTCGACCGGTCGGCCACCCCAAGCCGGCCACGGTCACCACGTCATGCATGACCGTCATCCAACCACAGCAGCGCGCCGAGCCCTGTCCTCTCTCGGCCACGCCGAAAGGCGGATCGATGGTCCGCTCGAGGCTACTGCCCACCTGCGCAGGTGTTGACCGGGTCGGGGCACGCTGTCCCGGGCAGTTCCTCCCTCGATGCCTTCGGACAGCTGACGGCAGCACCCGACCCAGTCGTTTCGGCGACCCGAGGACGTTCGACCCTGCGGCTTAAGTGAGGCTTAAGTGGTCTCAGTGGTCTCAGTGGCCTCACCGGTCTTGGCGGCCCCGGCTCGCCCGACCACCGGAGCGTCCGCGTGCGTCCGCCGAGCGTCGCACGTCCCCGGATCGGCGCGGTGATCGGGTTGGGGTGCCCGACCGATGCCCTGCACCGGCGGTGACGATCACGAGGGTCGTCGGTGGATCGACCACCCCGACGCCAGCTTCACGCACCTCGGTCGAGGCGACGGCATACCGGCGCAGGGTGGGTGCGGCCGCCTCGATCTCCGCAGCGACGTTGGCGCCCTTGAGTGCGACGAGCGAGCCGCCCGCTCGAAGGAGCGGGAAGGACAGTTCGACAAGGCGGTCCAGCCCGGTGACGGCGCGCGCGGTGACGTGGTCAGCGGGGGACTCAGGCACGAAGCTCTCCCCCCGCGCGCGATGGACGCGCACGTTCGTGAGGCCGAGTTCCCGCACGGCGGACTCCAGCCAGGTGGTCCGACGCAGTAGCGGCTCGACCAGGTGCAGCCGCAGATCCGGTCGGGCGATCGCAAGGACGAGACCAGGCAACCCCGCACCCGAGCCGAGATCGATGACGCTGGCCGCTGGGTCGAAGAACCCGGCGGTCACCGCGCAGTTGATGACGTGCCGGTCCCAGAGCCGGGGCGCCTCACGTGGCCCGATCAGGCCGTGGCTGATTCCGGTGTCGGCCAGCAGAGCCACATAGCGCTCGGCGAGGTCGAGGCGGGCACCGAACATCCCTCTCGCCACGACCGGTGTGTCACCGACCCCCCGCGAGGGCTGCACATCCCGGGGCTCCGCACGAGGCGTCCCCGCCGGGCTGCGCTCCGGCTGAAACGCCTCGTGGTGGCCGGGGTCCCCCGCGGGTGGCGGCTGGTGTTTCACGTGAAACAACCTGCGCGGTCGGGATCGCTCAGGCCGGGGAGATGACGATGTGACGGTGCGGTTCGACGCCCTCGGACTCGGAGGTGAGACCGGCAGCGGTGACCTCGTCATGGACGACCTTGCGTTCGAAGGCCGGCATGTCCGCGAGCGTCTTGGCGACCCCGCTCTCGCGCACCTCGGTGATCGCGGCCTGGGCAAGGCGCACGAGCGTCGTCCGACGTTCGGCCCGGAAGCCCGCGACGTCGAGCATGAGCCGGCTGCGCTCGCCCGTGGCGGTCTGCACCGCAAGACGGGTGAGCTCCTGGAGCGCCTCGAGCACCCGACCCTCCGGGCCGACGAGGCGGCGCGGGACGCGACCCTCCTCGGAGTCGACGACGGCCACGGCGGCCCGGTCCCCGTCGATGTCCACGTCGATGTCCCCGTCGAGGTCCGCGATGTCGAGCAACCGCTCGAGGAAGTCCGCGGCCACTTCGCCCTCACGCTCGAGCGACTCGACCCGGCTGCGCTTGCGCGATCCACCGGACGCAGGCCCCGTCGAGTCCGCGGCCCCGGCCTCGGCAGCGTCGGCGTCCGCCCCGGCCTCGGCAGCGTCGGCGTCCGCCTCGACCTCGATCAGCTCGGTCTCGGCCAGCTCGACCTCAGTGTCGACCTCGATGTCGACGGCGTCGATGGTGCTCTCTTCACCGGACGGCGCACCGAGGTCCGGCGAACCGGAGTCAACCCCGTCGATCTGCTCGAGCGCAGACTCCGGTGCCGTGGATTCGCCCTCGGCGAGGGCGGTCATGGGTGTGTCGGTCATGCAGGCTCTCCTTCGCAACGGCCGGAGGTGCACGGCGGTCGCTGCCCGGGGGCAACGGCGGCCGGTGACCCACCGGCATACCTCATGGGTTCGGGGTGTCCGCGGGGGGCGGCGTGGCAGCTCCCCCGCTCGGACCGGCGCGCTTGGCACGCTTCTTGCTCATCGGCTGCTGGCGTTGGCGGTTGACCGGGCCGGCGTCCTGCGGGGTCGCTTCCGGGACGTCGCGCTCGAGCCCCGGCAGCGTGAAGACCTTGACCTCCTTGCCCTTGCGGGCCTGGCGCTCGTGTAGCGCACGCTCGGCGGCGGACCCCGGCGCGGGCATCCGGCGGATGACGTAGAACTGCTGGCCGAACGACCACACGTTGGTCGTGAGCCAGTAAATGAGCACGCCGATCGGGAAGTTGATGCCGGACAAGGCGAAGAAGATCGGCATGAGATAGAGGATGATCGTCTGCTGCTTCATGTACGGGTTGTCCAGCGCCGAATCCGGCAGGTTCTTGCGCATGAGCTGGCGCTGGATGATGAACTGCGTCACCGACATGAGGACGATGAGCACGACGGTGAGGATCTTCGTCGGCGCGTCCGTCGCTCCGACGAAGGTCGACGAGAACGGTGCCCCGAAGATGTTGGTGCTCTCGATCTCCTGCGCGACGGTCGCGTCGATCGGCCCGATGGCTCCCCACGTTCCCTCGGCGATCGCCTTGAGGTGGTTGAGCACGGTGAACAGCGCGAAGAAGAACGGCGACTGCAGCAGGATCGGCAAACAGGAGCTCAGCGGGTTGGTGCCGGTCCGCTTGTAGAGATCCATCGTCTCCTGAGTCATCGCCTGACGGGACTCGGGATCGGTCTTGCCCTTGTACTTGGCCTGGATCTTCTGCATCTCCGGCTGGATGAGCTGCATCCGCCGACTCGCGTGGATCTGCTTGACGAACAGCGGGATGAGCACGATCCGCACGACCACGGTGAGACCGACGATGGACAGCGCCCAGGCCCAGCCACCGCCGATGCCCAGGAGCGTCCACAGCCTGTGCCAGCCGATCATGACCCAGGCCTCGCCGACGGTCAGCGGCGAGAGGATCGCGTTGAAGAAATCGCCCACAGTGGTCCTCGGTGGTTGTGGTGAGACGCGGGTCTCACCTTTCGGTCGTTCGCGGCAGCACGACTGGTATGCCGTGTTCCCGCGTCTGGTCGGTCAGCGGGCGGCTCCGTGCGCGCACTCGCGTGGCGGAACGTGGTCGACGCCCCCCGGGTTCCACGGGTGACAACGAGCGAGGCGCCGCACCGCCAGCCAACCGCCCCGGAACGGGCCGAAGCGCAGGAGGGCCGTGACGGCATACGCCGAGCAGGACGGGTAGAAGCGGCAGGAGGGCGGGGTCATCGGCGAGATGACCAGCTGGTAGACCCGCACGAGCACGAGCAACGGGAAGGCACAGACCTTCTGCCAGGTCCACGGACCCGACCACAGCCGCGTCGACTCGTCGGAGGTCATCGCAACCTGCGTTCCACGGCCGCGAGGGCGCGGTCGAGATCGCGCGCGAGGTCGGCGCTCGAGGCCCCGGCGGCCGCGGATTGTGCGCGGACGACAAAGTCCCAGCCGGTGGGCAGGGCGGACAAGCGGTCACGGACGAGGGCCCGCAGTCGACGCTTCACGCGATTGCGCACGACAGCACCGCCCACGGCGGCGCTCACGACGAATCCGACGCGGGGCGCACGTTCCCCCGTGGGGTCGGTTACCGCGGCATGCACGACGAGTGACCGTCCGCCGGACCGCGCGGTGCGCGCACCGCGCAGGACCGCCCGGAATTGGCTCGCGTCTCGCAGGCGGTGCCGCGCCGGCAGCACACCGTGACCTCAGGCGGACAGCTCGGCGCGGCCCTTGCGGCGACGGCCGGCGATGATGGCCCGACCGGCGCGCGTGCGCATCCGCACCCGGAAGCCGTGGGTCTTGGCCCGGCGGCGGTTGTTCGGCTGGAAGGTGCGCTTGCTCACGGTGGCTCGTCTCCGTCGGGTCGGCTGCGCCTGGCGGCGTGTGGGTCGGTCGCCGGTCGCAATCGGAGGCCCGCCCCGCCAGCGGAGGAGTTTCTCCGATGTGCACGGCACGGGCATGCGAAAGCGGCCGGAAGGCTCGGGACAGGGTACGTGCCCCGGCGGCACAGGGTCAAACCAGCGCCCGGAGGCCAACCCCCCAGTCTGCACAGCAGACACGCCGACACCGTCCGCGACACGCCCGGCCGGGGTGTACTCTCGGTGCCGCGCACGCGGTCTCCCCGCTTGCCGAGGGAACCGACGGCTGAAGGTTCCCCGCGCAGAACGTTGTGCACACCCTGTGGACGGGGCTGTGGACGATTCATCATCCGGAGTCGCGCGAGGGTGGGAGGGACCCGTTGGCAGACCCCGAGGCAGACCTCGACACCCTATGGCGGCGTGCCCTCACCCGGCTCGACGACGCGGGCCTCTCGGATCGGGAGAAGGCCTTCGTCGGGCTGGGGAAGCTTGTCGGCGTCCTCGGTCAGACCGCGGTCCTGGCCGTCCCCAACGACTACACCAAATCGACCATCGAGCACGGACTGTCCGACGCCGTCACGCGAGCGCTCAGCGCCGTCCTCGGCCACGAGGTCAACCTCGCGGTGAGCGTGGACAGCAACCTCGAGGGCAGCGACCCGACCGGCTTCTCGGTCGGTTCACCGGCCGACACCGACAACGGGGCCGTGCCGCAGCCCTTCGACGGGCACGACGGGCACCGGGTGGACGATCTGTTCCACCGGATCGGCGACGAGCGCTTCGCCCAGGCGGGCGACCGGCATACCGTCGGCCCCACGGCCACGATCCCGAGCCCGCGACGCGACGGCGACGTCGACCGGACCCGGCTCAACCCGAAGTACACCTTCGACACCTTCGTCGCCGGATCGAGCAACCGGTTCGCCCACGCGGCCGCGAGTGCCGTCGCCGAGGCGCCGGCCAAGAGCTACAACCCGCTGTTCGTCTACGGCTCCTCCGGGCTGGGCAAGACCCACCTGCTGCACGCGATCGGTCACTACGTCCGGCAGATGTACCCCGCCTCGCGCGTGCGTTACGTGAACTCCGAGGAGTTCACCAACGAGTTCATCAACAGCATCCGCGACGACCGGGCCAGCGCCTTCCAGAGCATCTACCGGGACGTCGACGTCCTGCTCATCGACGACATCCAGTTCCTCGCCAACAAGGTGCAGACGCAGGAGGAGTTCTTCCACACCTTCAACGTCCTGCACAACAACAGCAAGCAGGTCGTCATCACCTCCGACCTGCCGCCCAAGCAACTGTCCGGCTTCGAGGAGCGCCTGCGCAGCCGGTTCGAATGGGGACTCATCACCGACGTCCAGGCCCCCGACCTGGAAACCCGGATCGCGATCCTGCGCAAGAAGACCGGCCAGGAGGGGATGAGCGTGCCCGCGGAGGTGCTCGAGTTCATCGCCACCCGGATCACCTCGAACATCCGCGAGCTCGAGGGCGCCCTCATCCGGGTGACCGCGTTCGCCAGCCTCAATCGCCAGCCGGTCGACCTCGCCCTCGCGGAGGAGGTGCTCAAGCACCTCGTGCCGAGCGACCAGCCCACCCAGATCACCGTTTCGGCGATTCAGGAGGCGACCGCCGTCTACTTCGGCTTCACGGTCGAGGATCTGTGCGGCAGCTCCCGTTCCCGCCAGCTGGTCATCGCGCGTCAGATCGCCATGTACCTCTGCCGCGAGCTCACCGAGCTCTCCCTGCCCAAGATCGGCCAGGCCTTCGGCAACCGCGACCACACGACGGTCATGCATGCCGACCGCAAGATCCGCGAGCTCATGCGCGAGCGTCGGGCGATCTACAACCAGGTCACCGAGCTCACCAACCGGATCAAGCACCGATCCTCCTGACCCGCCCCTGGCCCGCTCCTCTCCGAAGCCTTTTCCCCTGAGCCTTTCCCAGCGGGAACCCGACGAGGCATCATCCGCATGCCCGTCATCCACAGGTTTCGTCCACAGCCCTGTCCACAGTTCTGTCTACCGCTAGCCGATCCCGGACGAATCACACCGGACCCACCAGCCACTTTCTCCACACCCTCATCCCCAGTGTGGGGATTGCCTGCGGGCGCCCGGGGCGACTCGCACAGTCGTCCACAGAGGCCTGTGGACGACTGTGGACGACATCCCCCAAACGGGGGACATCCCCCCTCCCGCCCGGCCACCACGGTGTATGCCGTGTGGACACCGCCCGGCCGTCCACCGGCCCTCGGGGTGGCCCCCCGCGGGATCCACCGCCCGTCCACAGGGCCTCCCCCGCTCCCACCAGGCCAGACGTCGGTCGTCCACAGGATCCACAACACCTATGACGACGATGAGACCACCAAGGATCTCCACTTCTCCGAGAACGAGGGACTCGGGCAGACCGACCCGGGAATCGATCCGGCACCGATCGAGGGGCAGGTCTTGCATAACAGCACCAACCGACTAGGGTCATAGGTCCCTGGGGGACATCGCCAGTCGCGTCGCCGACGCGACCCGCGGTCCTGCCTGGGTGAGGTCCGCGGCGGATGGCCCGGCGCCGAACGATGTCGCAGAGGGCGGAGAACGAACCGTGAAGTTCCGGGTTGAGCGTGAGGTCCTGGCCGATGCGGTGTCCTGGGTCGCCCGTGGGCTCCCCGCGCGGCCGCCGGTCCCCGTCCTGGCCGGTGTCCTCGTCGAGGCGGACCGCGCCGGCACCGTCACGCTGTCCTCCTTCGACTACGAGGTATCGGCCAAGGTGACCATCGCCGCCGACGTCGACGAAAGTGGCACCGTCCTCGTCCTCGGCCGGCTGCTCGCCGACATCTCCCGCAACCTTCCTCCGCGCCCGGTCGACGTGAGCACCGAGGGGAGCAAGGTCAACGTCGTCTGCGGCACGAGCCGATTCAGCCTGCTCATGATGTCCGCCGACGAATACCCGACCCTGCCGGCTGCGCCGGACCCCTCCGGCACGATCGCCGGCGACGTCTTCACCCAGGCGGTCGCCCAGGTCGCCGTGGCGGCCGACCGTGGCGACACGCTGCCCATCCTCACCGGAGTGCGCGTCCAGATCGACGGCGAGAAGGTGACGATGCTCGCCACCGACCGCTATCGCCTGGCGATGCGTGAGCTCACGTGGAACCCGGCGAGCCCGGACGCGGCATACATCGCGCTCGTCCCGGCTCGCACGCTCAACGACACGGCCAAGGCGCTCGGTGCCTCGGCGTCGATCGAACTGGCCCTGGGCAGCAATGCCGGGGGCGATGGACTGGTCGGCTTCGAGGCCGGGCAGCGGCGCTCGACGACCCGGTTGCTCGACGGCGAATATCCCAAGGTGACCTCGATCTTCCCCACGAGCGTTGACACCGAGGCGGTCGTGCCCACGGCTGCTCTCGTCGAGGCGGTCAAGCGGGTCGCCCTCGTGGCCGAGCGCAACACCCCGGTGCGGCTGCGCTTCACCGACGGCCAGCTGGCGATCGAGGCCGGCGCCGGTGAGGACGCCCAGGCCTCGGAGGCGGTCGAATGCACGCTCACCGGGCCCGAGATCGAGATCGCCTTCAACCCGCACTTCCTCCTCGACGGTCTCGGCGTGCTCGGCACGGCCTTCACCCGACTGTCCTTCACGCAGCCCAGCCGCCCAGCCGTCCTGACCGGCCAGGCAGAGGTCGACGGCGTCGCCGACACCGCCTATCGCTACGTCCTCATGCCGGTCCGCTTCGCGTCCTGACCGGGCGACGGCCCAGCGCCGTCACCGCGGACCTCGCCTCACACCCGATCACACCGCTCTCCCATCCGGAAAGGCACCTCATGCAGCTGGGTCTCGTGGGTTTGGGCAAGATGGGCGGCAACATGCGCGAGCGCCTGCGACGGGCGGGGCACGAGGTGGTCGGCTACGACCGTAACCGGGCCGTCACGGACGTCCCCACCCTCGCCGCCATGGTCAAGGCCCTTGCCGCCCCACGGGTCGTCTGGGTGATGGTGCCCTCCGGTGCACCGACGCGGGACACGGTCGCCACCCTCGCGCGGCTGCTCGAGCCCGGCGATCTGGTGATCGATGGAGGCAATTCCAAGTTCACTGACGACGATGTCAACGCAAAGCTATTGTCCCGCAACAAGATCGGCTACCTCGACTGCGGTGTGAGCGGCGGTATCTGGGGCCTGGACAATGGCTACGGCCTCATGGTCGGCGGCGCGAAGAAGTGGGTCGCGCGGGCGATGCCGATCTTCGACGCCCTGCGCCCCGAGGGGCCCCGTGACGAGGGCTTCGTCCACGCCGGTGACGTGGGAGCGGGCCACTACACGAAGATGGTCCACAACGGGATCGAATACGGCCTCATGGCGGCCTATGCCGAGGGCTACGAATTGCTCGTCCGCAAGGACATCGTCCGCGACGTCCCGGGTGCGTTCAAGGCCTGGTCGCGTGGCACGGTCGTGCGGTCCTGGCTGCTCGACCTCATGGTGGCCGCGCTCGAGGCCAACCCCACCCTCGAAGGGGTCTCCGACTACACGGTCGACTCGGGCGAGGGCCGCTGGACGGTCGAGGAGGCGGTCGAGCTCGGGGTGCCGATGCCGGTGATCTCCGCGGCCTTGTTCGCCCGGTTCGCCTCCCGCCAGGAGCTCAGCCCGCAGATGCAGGCGGTCGCCGCGCTGCGCGGACAGTTCGGCGGACATGAGGTGATGACCATCGCCGAGGGCGAGGCGCTGCGCCGCGGCGAGGCGGGCACACCAGCGCCGCACGCCTAGGTCCGCCCGTGCACGTCCGGGGGGTCGAGCTCGTCGACTTCCGCTCCTATCCCGCCGCCTCGATCGAGCTGGCACCCGGAGTGGTCACCTTCCTCGGCGGCAACGGACGCGGCAAGACCAACCTTGTCGAGGCGATCGGGTATGCCGCGACGCTCGGCAGTCATCGGGTCGCCGTGGACGCCCCCCTCGTACGCTTCGGCGCCGAGCGGGCTGTCATCCGGGTCGCCGTCGAGCGCCAGGGTCGTGCGGCCCTCGTCGAGATCGAGATCGCTCCCGGCCGCGCCAACCGGGCCCGCCTCAACCGAAGCCCGCTCCCGCGCACGCGCGATGTCCTGGGCACGCTGCTCACCGTGCTCTTCGCGCCCGAGGACCTCGCACTCGTCAAGGGCGATCCCGCCGGCCGACGTGCCTTCCTCGACGAGCTGCTCGTCGCACGCCAGCCCCGGTGGGCCGGCGTGCGCGCCGACTACGAGCGGATCCTGCGCCAGCGCAACGCCCTGCTCAAGTCCGCAGCTCCCGTCCTCCGCCGCGGTGGGAGCCGCCGTCGCTCCGCGAGCATCGCGGACGGCGAGAACCCGCAGGACGCAAGGGAATCGGCCCTGCACACCCTCGACGTGTGGAACCACCATCTCGCAGAGGTGGGCGCACGACTGCTCGCCGGCAGACTGCGGCTGCTGCACGATCTGCGGCCCCTGCTCGCGGCGGCATACGCGCAGGTCGCCGAGCACGAGGCAGGGGCGACGGCCGTCTACCGGGTGGGGCTGCGCGAGCCGGTCGCGGCCGCGGTCGCGGCCGGAGAGGTCCCTGACGCGCAGGCTCTGCAGGCCGAACTGCTCGCAAGCTTCGAAGAACATCGGGCCGAGGAGATCGAGCGTGGGGTGTCGCTCGTCGGTCCACACCGCGACGACGTTCTCCTCAGCCTCGGGCCGATGCCGGCCCGCGGCTACGCCAGCCACGGCGAATCATGGTCTCTCGCACTGGGACTCAAGCTCGCGGCATACGAGATCCTGCGTGCTGACCTCGGCGAGGATCCGGTGCTCGTCCTCGACGACGTCTTCGCCGAGCTCGACGGTGCTCGGCGGACCCGGTTGGCCGATCTCGTGAGCGGGTGCGAGCAGGTGCTCGTGACGGCCGCCGTGGCCGGCGACGTCCCCGAGGCCCTGCGCACGGCCGGCACGACCTTCGCCGTCACCCTCGGGGAGGTCACCCGTGCGCCGTGACCCGACCGGGCCCAGGCGGTCAGACCCGTCCGACGAGCCCGACGAGCCCGATGCCGTCATCCCGGACGTGGCTGGGGATCTCGCCGAGGACGCGTCTGCAGACGCGGAATCGGCTGCGCGAGAGGCTCTTTCCCGCGCACGACGGGTCGCGCGCGACAAGGGCCTGCGACCCGGGATGAAGCCACTTCCGCGAGGTCGTCGCCTGCCGGGTGCCGCCCGTCGGGCCACCGCGGGCGAGGACCGGGACCCAGCAACCCTCGGCGATCAGGTGAGTCGACTGCTCGCGGACCGGGGGTGGTCCGCAGATGTCACGGTGGGCTCGGTCCTCGGCCGGTGGGCCGAGATCGTCGGGCCCGATGTGGCCGCCCACGTCCGCCCACTCGGCTTCGAGAGCACGCACCTCACCGTGCAGGCCGATTCGTCCGCGTGGGCCACCCAGATGCGGTTGCTCACGTCGGTGATCCTCGGCCGGATCGACGCCGAGGTGGGTCCGGGCGTGGTCACCGAGTTCACTGTCCGCGGACCGGCCGCTCCCTCGTGGGTGAAGGGACGTCGCCGCGTGCGTGGCGAGGGCCCCCGCGACACCTACGGCTAGGCTCGGCTCATGTCCGCCCGTGCCGACGTTCTCGTCCAGGTGCCCCAGCTCGCCGCGGCGATTCAGCGGGAAGGCATTGCGGCACAGGGGGATTCGCGATTCGTCCTGTTCGACGTCCGGTGGCGGCTCGGCGAGTCACCGGGTGCAGGCGCGCAGCGGTATGCCGCGGGCCACCTCCCCAGCGCGCGTTTCCTCGACCTCGAACGGGTGCTCACGCGGCATACCGGCGACCCACGCGACGGGCGTCACCCACTCCCGGACCCGGCGGCGCTCGTCGCGGCGCTCGGGGAACTGGGGGTGGGGTCGCGGTCGCAGATCGTCGTCTATGACGAGGCCGGGTCCTTCGCGGCTGCCCGGGCCTGGTGGGTGCTGAGGTGGGCGGGGCTGCGGGTCCGGGTCCTCGACGGTGGGGTCGACGCGTGGACCGCAGCGGGTCTGCCGCTCACGACGGAGCCGGCGGCGCCGATTCGGCCGGTCGATCCGGCGCCAGCGGGCTCCAGCGCCGCGACTCTGCCCACGGTCGACATCGACGGGGCCGCCGAGTCGGCGCGCGACGGCCTGCTCGTCGACGTGCGGGCCGCCGAGCGATTCCGGGGAGAGGTCGAGCCGCTCGATCCGGTGGCCGGTCACATCCCCGGGGCGGTCAACCTCCCGGTCGCCCAGCTCTTCGCCGTCGACGGCACGCTCCCTCCGGAGCCGGAGTTGCGGGCGATCCTCGCGCCGGTTCTCGCGGTGGTCGCCGAGGGACGCCCGGTTGCCGTGTCCTGTGGCTCGGGGGTTTCGGCCGCCCATGCCGTTCTCGCACTTGCCACCCTCGGGGTCACGGTCGCGCTCTACCCGGGCTCGTGGTCGGCCTGGTGCAATACGCCCGGTCGAGCGGTGGCCATCGGAGCCTCATGACTGGTTGGCCGCCCTGGGCCGGAACAGCATGACGGGGCTGGCGAGCAGTCCTCGCCAGCCCCGTCATGACGCACGTCTGTCGCCCCGGGACCGCCCCCACATGTGCGATGTCCCAACCGATCGGAGCCGGGCCTAACCCTGCGTGCGTCCTGCCTACCCGCACGGATGCCCTGCGCACGACCGGGTTTGCCCCTTCACCGGTCGCTCTCACGCATGTCGTGCCGGACGCTCCTCCGGCCCGGAGACCGGGCCCGAGGAGCCGCCGCCGGAGACTCGGGGTGGGCGAGCTTCGGCGCCGAGGGCGACTTTACTATCGCTTTACCAACTCCGTGTCACCATCTCAGGAATTGATCCAAATTAATTTTCAAGGGATTGCCGCGCAAGGTCACGCCTGCGTGAGCACACGACTGCGAGGCGATCTGCACGGCATACCGCAGGATGTCCGGGACGGTCGCGGGGGTGAGGCCGAGCAGCGCGACGGCCTGGGCGGCGGCCCCGTGCAGGACGTCGCCGGCGCCCGTCGTGTCGACGACCGGCACGTGCGGGACCGGGATGCGGATCCGACGCGCGCCGATGCGGGCGTGGACCGGTCGAGGGCCGTCGCTGCGGGCGACGAGGGCGACCCCCGCGGCCTGCACCCAGTCGAGCGGGTCGCCGCCGCCGGGAGCCCGGAAAGCCGCGGACAGGATGGCGAGGTCGACGTGTGCGAGCAGCTCCCGAGTGCCCGGCTTCGCCGATCCGCCGTCGAAGACGACCGGTATGCCGCGCTCGCGCGCCGCACGCGCGACGGCGAGGGCATAGGGCAGCGCGTGACCGTCGACCAGCACCGCCCCGACGTCCGCGAGCAGGCGCTCGACGGTATGCCGCCCGAGCCGGGCCGTCGCCGGCAGGCTCGGCGCTCCCCCGGAGACTACGGCGCGCGCTCCCGAGGGCTCGACGAGGATGCTCGACACGGGGGCTTCGTGCGGGACGTGGGAGCGTGGGTCGTGCCAGGACACGCCGGCGTCACGCAGGCTGCGGGCGAGCACCGGACGCAGCGGACTGCGACCGAAGGGCGCGAGCAGCCGGGCCGACTCGTGAGGCCTGTCGTAGGCGTCGCCGAGAGGCGTGCCGTGGGGCTCGCTGTGGGGCTCGTTCTGGAGCCCGTCGTGGAGCATGGCAGCGACCCGGGCGGCATTGGCGGCCGGGCCGCCGGGCTCGATCCGCTGGTCGTGGCCGACGACCTTCTCGTCCGACCCGGCCAGCCGGTCGACCCGGTGGACGACGTCGACGGTGACGAGGCCGACGGCCAGGACGAGAGGACGCGTTGCGTGCGGATATGGGCCGCTGAATCGGACATCGACCGGCCCATCCCCGCACCCTGTGCCCGGATGGGTGCGGTTCCTGGGCACCTGGCGGGGTGAGGCCATTCCCGCACGGTAGCCCCCGGGTGCTCCCGACCGCAGCGACCTCTCCCGACCGCAGCGACCTCTGCCGATCACCGGCGCCGACAGAAGGCGCACCGCCCCGCCCCCGCCTGTCCACAGACCTGTGGATGAGACTTGTGGACGACCGGTGGACGACGGAGGATGAATCGCCCGCAGGGGCGTGTGCAGCCGGGGACACGTATCCGGGGTCGGCGGACCGGCTCCGCGGGGCTGCATGACGCCCTCTCGGGCGCGTGTCGGGCCCTCGCCGTGCGATCCGGGTGCCGCCGGCGAAGTAGGATGAGGAGATTTGTTCGTCGTCCGCAGTCAGGAGAATCGTGGCAGACTCCAGCGCCCGTCCCGACCCCGTCGGGGGCGCCGAGATCGCACCGATCGGCCAGCCCGGGTCGACCAGCCCCGCCAGCCCCGCCAGCCCCGCCAAGCGCGCCGAGCCCGCCGATGCCGCCGACGCCCAGGCCCCTGCGCTCGCTGCGGACCACGGGAGTCCGGCCTCGCCCGGTGCCGACGCGACGGCATACGACGAGAACGCCATCCAGGTGCTCGAGGGTCTCGAGGCGGTGCGCAAGCGCCCCGGCATGTACATCGGCTCGACCGGCGAACGCGGTCTGCATCACCTCGTCTACGAGATCGTCGACAACGCCGTCGACGAGGCACTGGCCGGCGAGGCGGACACCGTCGACGTGGTCCTGCTGGCCGACGGCGGTGTCCGGGTCACCGACAACGGCCGCGGCATCCCCACAGGGATGAACGAGGCCTACGGGATCTCGACCGTCGAGCTCGTGCTCACCCAGCTGCACGCCGGCGGCAAGTTCGGTGGCGGCGGTTACAAGGTGTCCGGCGGCCTGCACGGCGTCGGCTCCTCGGTGGTCAACGCGTTGTCCTCGCGGCTCGACGCGGAGATCCGCCAGAAGGGGCACGCCTTCCGGATGAGCTTCGACCACGGTGCGCCGGTCGCCCCGCTGGAGCAGCAGGAGGCCACCGACGAGACCGGCACGACGATCACCTTCTGGGCCAACGACGACATCTTCGAGACGACCGTCTACGACTTCGAGACGTTACGCGCCCGCTTCCAGCAGATGGCCTTCCTCAACAAGGGGCTGCGGATCACCCTCACCGACGAGCGGGTCCACGAGTCGCCCGACGACGAGGCCGAGATCGTCGACGAGACCGAGCGTGAGCCGCGCCAGGTGTCCTACCGCTACGACGGCGGCATCGTCGACTACGTCACGCACCTGGTCGGCTCGAAGAAGGCCGACCCGGTGCACCCGGAGATCATCACCATCGAGGCCGAGGACAAGGCTCGCACCCTGTCCCTCGAGCTGGCGATGCAGTGGACCACGGCCTACAGCGAGTCCGTGCACACCTACGCCAACACGATCAACACGCACGAGGGCGGCACCCACGAGGAGGGTTTCCGGGCCGCGATGACCAAGCTGGTCAACGACTTCGCCCGCAAGCAGAACCTCCTCAAGGACAAGGACGAGAACCTCACCGGCGACGACATCCGCGAGGGTCTCACCGCGGTCGTCTCGGTCAAGCTCGGCGAGCCGCAGTTCGAGGGCCAGACCAAGACCAAGCTGGGCAACTCCGAGGTCAAGGGCTTCGTGCAGCGGGCGATGACCGACGAGTTCGGGCACTGGCTGGAGACCCACCCGGCCGACGGCCGGGACATCGTCAAGAAGTCGGTCCAGGCCGCGGCCGCCCGGATCGCCGCGCGCAAGGCTCGGGAGAACACCCGGCGCAAGGGCCTGCTCGAGTCCGGCGGCCTGCCCGGCAAGCTGCGCGACTGCCAGGCCAAGGACCCGACGATCAGCGAGGTCTTCATCGTCGAGGGCGACTCGGCCGGCGGCTCGGCGGTCCAGGGCCGCGACCCGCACACCCAGGCGATCCTGCCGATCCGGGGCAAGATCCTCAACGTCGAGAAGGCCCGGATCGACAAGATCCTCGCCAACGCCGAGGTCCAGGCACTCATCTCGGCCTTCGGCACCGGCATCGGCGAAGACTTCGACCTCACCCGGGCTCGCTACCACAAGATCGTGCTCATGGCCGACGCCGATGTCGACGGGATGCACATCCGGACCCTGCTGCTCACGCTGCTGTTCCGCTTCATGCGCCCGCTCATCGACGCCGGCTACGTCTACCTCGCGCAGCCGCCGCTCTACCGGGTCAAGTGGAGCAACGCCCCGCACGAGTTCGCCTACAGCGACAAGGAACGCGACGGGCTGGTCGCGGTCGGCCAGGCCGCCGGGCGCCGGCTGCCCAAGGAGAACGGCATCCAGCGCTACAAGGGTCTGGGCGAGATGAACCCGAGCGAGCTGCGCGACACGACGATGGACGTGGACACCCGCACCCTGCTGCAGGTCACCCTCGCCGATGCCGCCGCCGCGGACGAGATCTTCTCCATCCTCATGGGCGAGGACGTCGAGTCCAGGAGGGGATTCATCCAGCGCAACGCCCGTGACGTGCGCTTCCTGGACATCTGAATGGGCACGGTGTGCGCCCGGCCTTCACTCCGGTATGCCGCCCGCCCACCGCTGTTCGCCTCCCGAACCGTGAGTCCCGTTGAGTAGTAAGGATGTTCAGTGAGTGAGCAGCCGCCGATCGAGCCGCCCGAGGACGAGGACGCCCTGGGTGCGGGTGACGACCTGAGCGAGCACGTCGAGGAGCTCGACGACGAGCCGGTCGAGGAGCTCGGCACGACCTCGCCGCCGTCGACCGGCGGCGACCGGGTGGTGCCGGTCGATCTCAACACCGAGATGCAGCGGTCCTACATCGACTACGCGATGACGGTCATCGTGAGCCGGGCGTTGCCGGACGTGCGGGACGGGCTCAAGCCGGTGCATCGGCGGGTCATCTACGCGATGTACGACGGCGGCTACCGGCCGGACCGGGGCTACAACAAGTGCTCCCGGGTCGTCGGCGACGTCATGGGCCAGTACCACCCGCACGGCGACATGGCGATCTACGACGCCCTGGTCCGGCTGGTGCAGCCGTGGTCCTTGCGCTATCCGCTCGTCGACGGGCAGGGCAACTTCGGCAGCCCGGGCAACGACGGCGCCGCCGCCTCGCGTTATACCGAGTGCCGGATGGCCCAGCTGGCCATGGAGATGGTCCGGGACATCACCGAGGACACCGTCGACTTCAAGGAGAACTACGACGGCAAGACCCGCGAGCCGGTCGTCCTGCCCAGCCGGTTCCCCAACCTGTTGGTCAACGGCAGCTCGGGCATCGCGGTCGGGATGGCCACCCAGATCCCGCCGCACAACCTCCGTGAGGTGGCCGCGGCCGCCCAGTGGTACCTGGCCCACCCGGAGGCCAGCCGCGAGGAGCTGCTCGAGCATGCCCTCTCGGTGATCAAGGGCCCGGACTTCCCGACCGGCGCGCTCATCATGGGCCGCAAGGGGATCGAGGACGCCTACCGCACCGGCCGCGGCGCGATCATCATGCGCGCCAAGGTCCTGGTCGAGGAGATCCAGGGCCGCACCTGCCTGGTCGTCACCGAGGTGCCCTACCAGGTCAACCCGGACGCGCTCGCGCTCAAGATGGCCGAGCAGGTTCGCGAGGGCCGGCTGGCCGGCATCGCCGACATCCGCGACGAGACCTCCGGGCGGACCGGCCAGCGGCTGGTCATCGTGCTCAAGCGCGACGCGGTCGCCAAGGTCGTGCTCAACAACCTCTACAAGCACACCCAGCTGCAGACCACCTTCGGGGCGAACATGCTCGCCCTCGTCGACGACGTGCCGCGGACCCTGCCGATCGACGCCTTCGTCCGGCACTGGGTGGAGCACCAGATCGACGTCGTCGTGCGGCGCACGGCATACCGGCTGGCCGAGGCACAGAACCAGATCCACCTGTTGCGCGGGCGGCTCAAGGCCCTCGACCAGCTCGACGCCGTCATCGCGCTCATCCGGGCCTCGGCGACCGTCGAGATAGCCCGTGAGGGGCTCATCGAGCTGCTCGACATCGACGAGCTGCAGGCCACCGACATCCTCAACATGCAGCTGCGCCGGCTGGCTGCACTCGAACGGCAGAAGATCATCGACGAGCACGACCGGCTCGCCACGCTCATCGCCGACTACGAGGACATCCTGGCCCGGCCGGAGCGGCAGCGCACGATCATCAGCGAGGAGCTCGCCGAGATCGTCGACAAGTACGGCGACGAGCGGCGCACCCGGATCGAGTTCTTCGACGGCGACATGTCGGTCGAGGACCTCATCCCGGAGGAGGACGTCGTCGTCACGATCACCCGGGGCGGCTACGCCAAGCGCACCAAGACCGACCTCTACCGCTCGCAACGACGTGGCGGCAAGGGCGTGCGCGGGGCGCAGCTGCGCGGCGAGGACGTCGTCGAGCACTTCTTCACGACGACGACCCACCGGTGGCTGCTCTTCTTCACCAACCTCGGCCGGGTCTATCGAGCCAAGGCCTACGAGCTGCCCGAGGGTGGCCGGGACGCCAAGGGCCAACACGTGGCCAACCTGCTCGCCTTCCAGCCCGGCGAGGAGATCGCGCAGGTGCTGGCGATCGCCGACTATCAGCAGGCGGCATACCTCGTGCTCGCCACCCGCGGCGGCCTCGTGAAGAAGACCCGACTCGCCGAATACGACTCGCCGCGCACGGGCGGACTCATCGCGGTCAACCTGCGCGACGACGACATGCTCGTGGGCGCCGACCTCGCCTCGGCCACCGACGACCTCCTGCTCGTCTCGCGCAAGGGGATGTCGGTGCGCTTCCACGCCGACGACTCGACGCTGCGGCCGATGGGCCGGGCGACTTCGGGCGTCACGGGGATGCGCTTCCGCGGCGACGACCGGCTGCTGTCGATGTCGGTGATCCCCGCCGACGCCGACCCGGACGTGTTCGTCGTCTTCGAGAACGGTCTGGCCAAGCGCTCGAAGGCCTCGGAGTGGAACGTCAAGGGCCGCGGCATCCTCGGGGTCGCCGTCGCGCGGCTCTCGGAGAAGGGCGGCGACCTCGTCGGCGCCCTCACCGTCGAGGACACCGACGAGGTCATGGTCGTCATGGAGAAGGGCAAGATCGTCCGGTCGGCGGTCTCCGAGGTCAACTACACGGGACGGCTCACCATGGGGGTCAAGTTCGCCACCCCCGACCACGACGACGCCATCGTGGCTGTGGCGCGCAACGCCGAAACGACCTCCGACGAGGACAATGGCGTACCGTCTGACCAGACGGAGGCCGGCCAGGCGGTCGATCGGGCGGTCGAGCCGGGTGCACCAGCTGAACCAGCCAAAGACGCGCAACCAGCCGAGCCAGTCGTGGGACCGGACCCGGAGCAGCCTGGAGGTAGTGAGTGAGCACGCCCGGGGGCACCACGCCCCGATCCCCGTTCGAGCGCCCGCGCGCTGATGCGGCGCGTGCGGCGAGCTCGGCGAGTCCGGGGACCTCGGCGAGTTCGGCGACCGGCCCGGTCGTCTCGGCCGCCACCGGCGCGGCCACCTCCGCTTCCGGTGCGGCCACCTCCGCTTCCGACGTCGGATCGGGTATGCCGTCGGCGGCCGTCCCGTCGTCCGGCTCGCCCTCCGGGACCTCGCCGTCGTCCGGCTCCCGTCCGGGGGCCAACACGTCGGAGGCCTGGGACGCCCCGACGGCCCCCGTCCCCATGCCATCCTCGCGGCCGACGAGCGACAGCGGGCCGGTGACCGCCCCGGTCCCCACGACCCGTCCGGCAGGGGCTGGATCGGCGGCTTCCGGGCCCGCTCCGACCCCGGCGGCCACGCGTCCGGTGGGAGCCGGTGCGACGGCCACAGGCGCGGCGGCCACAGGTGCAGCGGCGGCCACAGGTGCAGCGGCCACAGGTGCGGCCGCCGGTGCGGCCGCCGCCCCTCGGCCGGCCGGACCCACGACGTCTCGACCGGCGGGTGTGTCGAATCCGGTGCCCAGGGCCCGCACGACGACCCGACGGGTGCGTCTGGCGGTCGCCCGGGTCGACCCGTGGTCGGCGATGAAGATCTCGTTCCTGCTGTCCTTCGCCGCGGCGCTCGGGCTCGTCGTGGGCACGATGGCGCTGTGGATGATCCTGTCGGCGATGAACGTCTTCAGCGACATCGACAACCTCGTCAAGAGCCTGCAGCCCTCGAGCGCGGAGCCGTTCCAGATCATGGACTACATCGGCTTCGCCCGGGTCACGGCCCTGTCCATGGTCGTCGGGGTGATCGACGTCATCCTGCTCACCGCGCTGGGCACCCTCGGCGCCTACCTCTACAACATCTGCGCCTCCCTCGTCGGCGGCGTGCAACTCACCCTCACCGACGACTGATCGACCGTCTGGGGCTCCTGCCGGGGCAGTTCCTCGGTTCGTGCCCGTCTGCAGGAAGGATTTCGCACGCTCTGGTGTGCAGAATCCTTCGGCTTGCCGGAGTCGCCCCAGCTCCGGTCCCGAGCTGGCCCGGCGCCCCCGAGGT
>JAKPEG010000023.1 GCA_029552065.1 Actinomycetes bacterium | reverse complement strand
CCCTCGTATGCCGCGTAGAAGCGTTCCAGCGTGGCCTCCCACTGGTGCGCCTCGCTGGCGTGGATGAACCCCTCCTCCTCGAGGGTCCGGTCCAGGGTCGACCAGCGATACTCGCCCGCAGCCAACGCCGCCCGCCACTTGTCGGCCTCGGCAATGTGGAAGATGCTCTCGCTCAACGGTTTCAGCCTCTCGGGCTCGGTTCGGACTCGATGCGGTAGCGCTGGGAGGCGACGTGCGCGGCATACGAGGCCTCGGTGACCCCCCGGTCGGCGATGACGGCCGCGAGGAAGCGCCCGGAGTCCTTGACGGTGCGCTCCCGGGTGGCGTGGTCGAGGCGGACGATGCCGAAGCGCGGGACCTCGCCCTCGGCCCACTCCCAGTTGTCGACGAAGCACCAGTGGTAGTAGCGCTCGATCGGCAGGCCGGAGCCGGCGATGGCGCGCAGGTGGTCGTAGAGGTAGCGCGAGCGGAATGAATCGCTGTTGTCGGCGGTGCCGTTCTCGGTGATCCAGATCGGTCCGGAGTAGCGGTCGTGCAGCCAACGGGCGACGTCGGCCAGGCCCTGCGGGTGGATCTCCCAGCCGAGGTCGTTGACGGGCGAGTTCGGGAAGGTCCCGTCATCGAGGCCCGAGACCGCGGTGCGGGAGTGGTAGTTGATGCCGAGCCAGTCGTAGTGCCGGCCGGGGAGTGCCGCCCAGTCGGCCCAGTTGGTGTCCCGCCGGCCGCCCTCGATCTGCGTGGCACAGGTGGCCACGCCGATGCGCAGCTCGCCGATGGAGAACGCGTGCCCGCCCGGGCCCTCCGAGTCCGTCATGGCACCAGCGTGCCGCAGGCTCCGGCACCCTGTGGAAAGCGGTCCCGGACTGTCCCCGACCGGGGTTAGGTTTGTCCGATGGGGATCGACGTGGCGAGTGCGAACTGGCTCGCCGGCTTCACCCCTGACATCGGTCGCGAGACCCTCGGCGACGCGGCCTGGGAGCGCGGCTTTGCGTATGCCGCGGCGGGCAACGTCCTGTCGATCACCTCGGCCGACCGCGGCCGGATGCTGCTCGCCGAGGTCGCCGGTTCCAGGGACTGGCCCTACCAGACGCTCGTCACGGCGACGGCGGGCGCCGCTGCCGAGGGCCTGCGCGGCCTGCTGGACCGCGGGCAGCACCCCTGGACCTCGCGCTGCTCGTGCCCGGTGCGCTCGGAGTGCAAGCACGTCGCCGCCGTGCTGGCCGCCGCGGTCGCCGCACGCGCGGCCGGGTCCGAGGCGAGCGACCCCGCCCCGGACTGGGAGTCGGTCCTCGCGCCGATGCTCGACCGGCCCAGAGCGACCGACGGTGAGCCCCTGCCGCTCGGAGGGCAACCGCTCGGACTGATCGTCGACCTCGTCACGCGGCCCGGACCGCCACCGGCCCGGCTCCCGGCGCGCCGCGTCGTCCTCCAGGCCACCCGCCAGCTCATCGGTGGGCAGTGGGCCAAGCGCCTGCCCTGGAACGAGATCGGTGACGCCCTGCGCCACCCGGCAGTTCCCGCCCAGCGTGAGGCCCTGGTGGCCCTGCATCGGCTCGGCTCCGCCCACCTGCCGGTCTACTCCCAGCTCTCCCTCACCGAGCTCCGGCTCGACCAGCTCGGCGGCGACGGGTGGGCGATCCTCCATCGAGCGGTGCGCGCCGGCGTCGAGCTCGTCGGTCCCCGAGGCTCCGGCCTCGAGGTCACCCTCGAGCCCGACGACGCCCAGATCGCCCTGGTCATCACCGGCGAGGACGACCTCTCCGTCACCGTCGACCTCGGCGACGACGTCTTCCCCGAGCGGGCCGAGCGCGGGCTCATCGGCGCACCGGCGCACGGACTGTGGGCGATGTGGACCGAGGGTGCCACCCGACGCCTCGCCCTGCGCGGTTTCGACCGCCCCCTGCCCGACACCCTCCGCTCCGTGGCCCTCGACCACGTCCCGCTCCACGTGCCGGCCGCGGATGCCGAGCGCTTCCGGCGACTCTTCCTGCCCCGCCTCGGGGGCGCCATCCGGATCCGTTCCGGCGACGGCAACGTCGACTCGCTGCGCGATGCCACCCCGGTGCTCGTCGTCGACGTCCGCACCAATGCCACCAACGGCCTCGACCTCGACCTCGCCCTCGCCTACGACCTCGGTGGCGACGTCCTGGTCCGGCTCGACGATCCCGCTGCCGGCACCCTGCGCGACGCAGCCGCCGAGCGCAGGCTCCTCGCTGCCCTCGACCTGCTCGACGCCCTCCCCGGAAGCCGGCAACGCGGCATGCAGAACGAGCACTGGTGGCTGGCCAAGGTCCGCCACTCCCTGTCGGCGGTCGAGTCCGCGCGCTTCGCGCTCGACGTGCTCCCCGACCTCGAGACCCATCCGCAGGTGCGGGTCCTCATCCACGGTGAGCTCCCGGCATACCAAGAGGTGACGGAAGCCCCGACGATCGAGATCGGGGCCGACGACGGCGACAACGACTGGCTGGACCTGCGGATCACCGTGCGCGTCGACGACCAGGAGGTGCCCTTCGAGCCGCTGTTCCAAGCCCTTGTGCGCGGCGACGAGGCGATGGTGCTCGACTCGGGCACGTGGTTCCGGCTCGACCACCCCGACCTGATCCGGCTGCGCGACCTCATCGGGGAGGCGCGCGAGCTGGACGACCGGCCACCGCGCGACGGGGCGCGACTCAACCGCTTCCAGGTCTCGCTCTGGGACGAGTTGGCCGACCTCGGTGAGCTGAGCGGTGGTGCCGCCTGGCAGGAGCGGGTCGAGGCCCTCGCCTCGCTCGACCTGGCCGACCGGCCGATCCCGATCGGGCTCAAGGCGACCCTGCGGCCCTACCAGGTGAGCGGTTTCCAGTGGCTGGCGACCCTGTGGGAGGCGCGCCTGGGTGGCGTGCTCGCCGACGACATGGGCCTGGGCAAGACCCTGCAGGCCCTCGCGCTCGTGCTGCACGCCAAGGATCGTGGCGAGCTCGACCATCCCTTCCTCGTCGTCGCGCCGACGTCGGTGCTGGAGACCTGGCGGGGTGAGGCCGAGCGTTTCGCGCCGGACCTGCGCGTGGTGCTGTTGGGGGAGACCGAGCGGCGGCGTGGGGTGGCGATCAGCGAGTCGGTGGCGGGCGCGGACCTCGTCGTCACCTCGTATGCCGTGGCGCGGATCGACGACGTCGCCA
>JAKPEG010000004.1 GCA_029552065.1 Actinomycetes bacterium | reverse complement strand
CGCCTCGAGGTACGCAGCGGCGGGCAGGACCATGTCGGCGTCGTGGAGGATGACGACGTCGGCGTCAGCGCAGCGGACGGCGAGGTTGCGGGACCCTGCCCGGGAGAAGATGTCGGCGCCGTTGTCGTACGGGACCGGGTCCAGGCCGGCGCCGCGCAGGTGGATCTGGACGTACGCGAACGCCTGCTCGCGCCACGGGTCACCGGCCCGCCACGGGATCCCGACGTGCACCCTCACAGCCGGTCCAGCCAGGAGATGAACGACTCGAACCCGGCCCGGTAGGACCGCTGCGGCCCGGGCCCGTACAGGTCGTCGTAGCGGGCGTTCGAGCAGTCCCGAGCGAGCACACCGGTCGGCTCCGCCGGGTTCGTCACGATGTCAGCGTCAGCCCCGACGATGTCCAGGCACAGCTCGGCGATCTCCCGGCACGTCACCGGGCCCGCGGCCCCCACGTTCACCGGCCCGTCGTAGCGGTCCGCGGTGGCGATCGTGATGATCCGATCGACCGCGTCGTCCACGTGCAGGTACGAGCGGAGCTGCGACCCGTCGCCCCACAGCTCGAGCGTGCCGGACGACCGTGCGGCGAGCGCCTTCGTCGCCACCGCGGCGGGGAACTTCATGCGGCGCCCCTCGTGCTCCTGCAGCGGCCCGAACACCGTGTGCAGGACACCGACCCGGGCGCCGGGCACCTTGCCCATGATCCGCAGCCCGTGGAGCTTCTCCGCCCCGTACAGGGCGTCGGGCGTGCCGTGACCGATCAGGTCCTCGGAGAGCGCCGGCGCTTCCCCCGGGGTCTGCTGCAGCTCGACCGGGTACGCGCACGCCGACGACGCGTAGAACGTGGTCGGTGTCTCGTGCGCTTCGACGGCCTGGGCGACGTTGAGGGTGATCTGACCGTTGACGAGCGAGGCGCCCAGATCGGCGTTGCTGTGGAAGTAGCCGACGCCGCCCATGTCGGCCGCCAGATGGAACACGAGCTCGGCGCCGACGATCGCGCGGACCGTCTCGGCGAGCGACGTCAGGTCGGCTCGGCGGCACATCACGTCAGGCCGACGCCACGACGGAAACACGGTGTCGACCGCGGTCACGTGCGCGCCGAGCGCGTACAACCGGTTGCACAGGTTCGCTCCGATGAAGCCGCCGCCGCCGAGCACGACGACATGCCGGCCGGTCACCTGCTGATCGAGAACCACAGGTCCCTCCGGGAGTCGTAGAGCTCCGAGTCGGTGTCGATGGCCCGCATCGTCTTGCGGGCCGTCGCGTCGACCTCACCCTTCGGTGACCAGGCGTTCAGGTGCTCGACCACAGAGTCGAAGCACGGACGGAACCTGGCTCGCATCTTGGCGGTGCCGATGAACTCGGTGTCGGTGTA
>JAKPEG010000133.1 GCA_029552065.1 Actinomycetes bacterium | reverse complement strand
CCCTTTTCGGTCGTCGTCGGCACCTCGCCACGTGGCCCTCCGCTGCGGGCCGATCGCGCCGCGTTCGCGCACTGACCGTCCCGCGTCGACCTCCGCCGTCCCCCGGCGGACGCCGACGCGCCCCGGTTCGGTATGCCGTCCGACGTCCCTCGGGGGGGCGCATCCGACAGCCATCCCGAACTCTCTCGCGCACCCCGTGAACCGGGGTCGCCGGCCATGCCTACGACGTGCCAGCGGGTGCGCACGGGCACGGCCTCCCACGCGCACCCTGCGCGTGACTCACACCTGGGTAAAGGAATCAACATGTCCACACGTTCGACCACTCATTCCCGTGCGGCGATCCGCGCAGTTGCGCTCGGCCTCGCGACGGGTCTGTCCGTCGCGGGGCTCACGGCCTGCGGCTCGGGCTCCACCACGACGGCAGCCTCGACGAGTGCCGCCGCGAAGACGCCGGCCACGGGGAATCTGCTCCTGCGTGACCCCTGGGTCAAGGCGGCTGACGCCGGCATGACGGCCCTGTTCGGCGCCCTGGAGAACCACGGCACCAAGGACGTCACGCTTGTGTCCGCCTCGACGTCGGCGTCCTCGATGGTGCAGCTGCACGAGACCGTCGCGGACGGCGCCGGAACGAAGATGCAGGAGAAGAAGGGCGGCTTCCTCGTCCCGGCCGGTGGCGAGCACGTCCTTGCCCCCGGCAAGGACCACATCATGCTCATGATGCTCGCCGGCCCGCTCAAGGCCGGCGCGTCCGTCGACTTCACCCTCACCTTCTCCGACGGCACGACCGTGAAGGTCGCCGCCCCGGTGCGCAACTACTCGGCCGCCCAGGAAAGCTACGCCCCTGGCGCGACCTCCGGTTCCGGGATCTCGATGACCCCCGGCATGACGATGGGAAGCAATGGCTGATCAGCACGCAGACGGGTCGGGTCGCGGCAGCGACCCGACCCGTCGGTCCCTGCTCGGCCTCGGCGCCGCCCTCGCGGGCGGCGCAGGGGCCGGGCTCGTCGGTTACGGCGTGGGGGTCACCCGCACGTCGCCCTCGCCCGCACCGGCAGCCGTGGGCAGCAGCTCCGGGATCGATGGGAGCGAGGCCGCCTGGGCCACCGCCGCGGAGCCCTTCCACGGCGCGCACCAGTCCGGCATCCGCACCCCGCCACAGGCACACGCGACCTTCCTCGCCCTCGACCTCGACGCCGGGAGCCCGGCGGCGGGACGGGACGGCCTCACCCGGCTGCTGCGGCAGTGGAGCGAGGACGCGAGCCGCCTGCAGCGCGGCATACCCGCCCTCGCCGACCCGCAACCCGACCTCGCGGGGCCGCCTGCCCGGCTGACGATCACCCTCGGAGTCGGCCCCGGCGCCCTCACGATGGCCGGTCTCGCCGACCGGGCGCCGGCCTGGCTGGCCCCCCTTCCCGCCTTCGGGGTCGACCGGCTCGAGCCGAAGTGGAGCGACGGTGACGTCGTGGCCCAGGTGTGCGCCGAGGATCCCATCGTCCTCGCGCACGCGGTGCGGACCCTCCTCATCGACGCCGCGGGGATCGGCCGCCTGCGCTGGCTGCAACGCGGCTTCCGGCGGCCGGCCGGCGCCACGTCGACGATGCGCAACCTCATGGGACAGGTCGACGGAACCGTCCAGCCCACCGACGCCGAGGTCGACGACCTCGTCTGGGTGGGCGAGGAGGGCCCGGCCTGGCTTCGCGGCGGATCCAGCCTCGTCCTGCGCCGGATCCGGATGGACCTCGACACGTGGGATCAGCTGGACCCCGAGGCGAAGGACCAGGTGATCGGTCGGCGCCTCTCCGACGGGTCACCGCTCACGGGGACCAAGGAGAGCGACGCGCCCGACCTCGAGGCAACGGCCAAGGGGCTGCACGTGATCCCCGACTTCGCCCACGTCCGGCATGCGCGGGCGATCACCCCGCGGGAGAAGATCCTGCGTCGTCCCTACAACTACGACGAAACCCCGACCGGGTCGCAGACCGCCGACTCCGGGCTGCTCTTCGCCGCCTACCAGCGCGACCCGATCGCCCAGTTCGTCGCGATCCAGCGACGACTCGACGGGCCGGACCTGCTCAACGTGTGGACCACCCCGGTCGGTTCGGCGGTCTTCGCGATGTTCCCCGGAGCGCCCGAGGGTTCGTACCTCGGGCAGGCCCTCGTCGAGGGCTGACCGCAGCCGCGGTGGCCCGGACGACGACTCGTGCGGGTCAGCTGACGCCGAGTCCGCGTTGGACGAGGTCGACGGTGGCCGCGCGAGTCTCGTCGGGGTCGGCGCCGTGCCGGATGGCCGACACCGCCGCGTTGACCAGCCCCTGGACGAGTTGCGCGCTCACCCGCGGCGTGGCCACCCCCGCTTCGGCGAGCGCCGAGCACAGCGGGTCGATCAGTTCCTCGTGCAGGCCGCGGATCGCTTCCCGGCAGAAGTCGGGCATCCCGACACCGGACAGGTCAGGAACCGCATTGTGTCCCTCGGCGGCGTCGGCGAAGGCGGCCCGCAGATACGCGGCGACCCGATCGGCCGGGGTCTCGGCGAGCGACACTTCCGCGACGATCCGGTCGCGGCTGCGGCGCAGCAACTCGGCCACCGCGGTGCCGAGCATGGCATCGGTCGACGGGTAGTACTGGTACATGCTGCTGCGGGCAAGCCCGGCCCGCTTCGCGACCGAGGCCGGCGTGAATCCTCGCAGCCCACCTTCCGCCAAGACGTCCGCCGCGGCCCGGATCACCTGAGCGCGACGCATGGCGTTGTGCTCGGCGACGGTCGGCGCCTGGATCCTGGGCATAGCCCTAGTGTAAGTGGAGCCACGTGGGTCAAGTGACCAAAGTCCCGTCAAGCGACTAATGTTGTCGACACATCTGTTGGTAACATGTCGCGAATGGACGCCAGGGGACCCGCTTCGCAGATCGCCGAGAACGACCGCCGCTGGTGGGCCCTGGCGACGATCGCCCTCGGCACGGCCCTCGTCATCATGGACGCGACGATCGTCAATGTCGCCCTGCCCGTGGTGATCCGCGACCTCGACCTCACCGCCAACCAGGCCGAGTGGATGAACGCGATCTACTCCCTCGTCTTCGCCGCACTCCTGCTCACGGTCGGCCATCTGGGCGATGTGCGAGGTCGGCGGGTGCTCTTCGCCGCGGGGATGGTCGTCTTCATGCTCGCCTCGGTCGCGGCCGGCGCGGCCGCGGGTCCGTGGCTGCTCATCTGCGCCCGGTTCGCCCAGGGGGTGGGTGCCTCGGCGATGCTCACGAGCGCCCTGTCGAGCATGAACGCGATCTTCCGTGGGCGCGAGCGTGGCATCGCCTTCGCGGTCTACGGCTCGACGATCGGCGGAATGGCCGCCGTCGGCCCGCTCGTCGGCGGCTGGCTGGCGACCGAGGTCTCGTGGCGCTGGGCCTTCTGGCTCAATCTCCCGTTCGGCCTGCTCGTCCTCGCCGGGATCTGGCTCGTGCTGCCCGAAACCCGTGATCCCCAGGTCGAGCCCCACTTCGACCTGCTCGCCGCGCTCCTCTCGAGCCTCGCCATGGGTGGGGTCGTCTTCGCCCTCATCGAAGGCGCGACCTACGGCTGGTGGCGGCAGGCCTCGGGCGCGATCTCCCCGGTGCCGATCGTCGCGGCGCTCTCCGTCCTGGCCATGTGGTGGTTCCTCGCCCGCGAGACCGGCCGGCGCAGCGCGGGACTCCCGACCATGGTGGACGTCGGGCTGCTGCGGCTGCCGACCCTGCGCTACGGCCTCGTCGCGGCGACGATCGTCGCCTTCGGCGAGTTCGGTCTCATGTTCACCCTCCCCCTCCTGCTCCAGGGCACCCTCGGCTACAGCGCGCTCGGCGCCGGCTGGCTGCTCGCGAGCCTCGCCGTGGGAGCCTTCCTGGTCTCCGGCGCCACGCACGCCCTCACCCAGCGGCTCGGCCAGCGCACGGTCGTGCGGATCGGCCTCGCCCTCGAGACGGTGGCGGTCCTCGGGCTCGGACTCATGCTCTCCCTGTCGATCACGGCCACGACGATCGCCCTCTGGTTGTTCGTCTACGGGCTGGGCGTCGGCATGGCGACCGCCCAGCTCAGTTCGGTGATCCTCAGCGAGGTCCCGCCGCGCCAGGGCGGCCAGGCCTCCGGCCTGCAGAGCACCCTGCGCCAACTCGGCTCGGCCCTGGGCATCGCCGTCCTGGGCACGCTCCTGGTCACCTCACTTGGCACCGGAGTGGAGGACCGACTCGCCCAGACGAGCCTGCCGGCGGCCGTGCGCGCCCAGGTCGTCGAGGTCGTGCGCGGGTCGGCCGGCGCGGCGATCCCCGCGCTCGACGCCAATCCCGCCACTGCCGCCGCCGCGGCGGAGGCCCGAGCCGCGATGGTCGAGGCGAGCCGGCATACGGCGCTGTTCGCCTCGGGTGCGCTCGCCCTCGGTCTGCTGGCCACCCTCGCGTTGCCCCGACCCCGCCGCCCGGAGGACGACCCGCACGCGGCCGCCTCCACCGGACAGGCGACCGGAGCGACTGCCGCCTGAAGTGACCGTGCGGTGACCGTGTTCGGACCACGAGACGGCCGACGACCGCCCACAACACGTCACCACCCGGTATGCCGCGGGGCGCGGCAGAATGGCCGGTGAACGCCCGCGCCGAGCGTCGGCGCCGCACCCGCGTGAGGAGTCGCCATGGCAGAACAGCCCGACGTCGTGTCCCCCCTCTCGGTCTCCGAGATGACCATCGAGGACGGCCTCGACATCGCCATGTGGCGCGCGCCGGGGCCGTGGACGGTCGAGGACTCCCTCGTCCCGCCACGGACGGACGAGGGCTACTGGGCGGTGAAGGACGCGGCGGGCACCCTCGTCGGCTATTGCTGCTTCGGCGAGAAGGCCCGACCGATCGGCCTGCCCGCCAAGAGCGGCACCCTCGACGTCGCCCTCGGCCTGGACCCGCGGCTCTCCGGACAGGGGGTGAGCAGGGCCTTCGCCGGCGCGGTCGTCGACCGTGGACGCGAGGTGGCCGACGGGCGGCGACTGCGCTGCGCGGTCGCCTCGTGGAACGCGGTCGGGCGGCATACCGCCGAAGGCGCGGGCTTCGAGCAGACCGGCACGCACAACGCGGCCGGCGGCCGCTCGGTGACGACCTACCACGTCTACGAGCAGTAGGGGCGGCGGCCCGGGAATGCAGAGCCCCGCGCAGAACCCGCCACAGAATCCGCCAGAGACCCCGCTGCTGCGCCGCATCCGCGAGAGCGTCATCGGCGACGACCAGGTGCTGCCCGGCCCCTACGGGCCACGGCGGGTCACCTATGCCGACTACACGGCCAGTGGACGCGCGTTGGGCTTCCTCGAGGACTTCATCCGGGCCGAGGTGCTGCCCCGCTATGCCAACACCCACACGGAATCCTCCGGCACCGGACTGCAGACGACCCGGCTGCGCGAGGACGCACGCGCGATCATCCACGAGGCCGTCGGCGCCGACGAGGACACCGTCGTGCTCTTCGCCGGATCGGGCTGCACGGGGGCCATCGACAAGCTCATCGGGATCCTCGGCCTACGCATCCCGAGCACCCTCGAGGACCGGCATCGGCTGGCCGCGCACATCCCCGCGCAGGACCGCCCGGTCGTGTTCATCGGCCCCTACGAGCACCACTCCAACGAGGTCTCCTGGCGCGAGACGATCGCCGACGTCGTCGTCATCCCCCAGGACCTCGACGGCCACGTCGACCTCACCTACCTGCGAGAACGACTGCAGGAGTACGCCGCCCGCCCGCTGAAGATCGGTTCGTTCAGCGCGGCGAGCAATGTCACGGGGATCCTCTCGGACACCGCGGCGATCAGCGGCCTGCTGCACGCCCAGGGTGCCCTGTCCTTCTGGGACTACGCCGCGGCCGGGCCCTACATCGACATCGCGATGGGTTCGCCGGGCGCAGCCGCGGGCAGCCGGGGAGAGCACGCGACCGGCGGCGGGGCGGCATACAAGGACGCGGTCTTCCTCTCGCCGCACAAGTTCATCGGCGGCCCCTCGACCCCGGGGGTCCTCGTCGTGCGCCGCGAGCTGCTCACCAACCGGGTCCCCACGGTGCCCGGCGGCGGCACGGTCGCGTATGTCAACCCGACCGACCACCGCTACCTCGAGGACCCGGTCCACCGCGAGGAGGGCGGCACGCCGGCGATCATCGAGTCGATCCGGGCCGGGTTGGTCTTCCAGCTCAAGCAGGCGGTCGGGGTGGAGACGATCCGGGCCCAGGAGGAGCGCTTCCTGCACCGGGCCGTGCAGGCCTGGCGCACCGAACCCGCGATCGAGATCCTCGGCAACCTCGCCGCCGAGCGACTCTCGATCCTCTCCTTCGTCGTGCACGCGCCCTCGGGCGCCTACCTTCACCACAACTTCGTCGTCGCTCTGCTCAACGACCTGTTCGGCATCCAGAGCCGGGGCGGATGCTCGTGCGCGGGGCCCTACGGCCATGCCCTGCTCGGCATCGACCTGGACCACTCGCACGCCTTCGAGCGCGAGATCGCCCACGGCTGCGAGGGGATCAAGCCCGGCTGGGTGCGGGTGAACTTCACCTACTTCCTCTCCGACGCCGTCGCCGACTACATCGTCGAAGCCGTGCGACTGGTCGCCCGCGACGGCTGGCGGCTGCTGCCCGACTATCGCTTCGACGAGGCGACCGGCCGGTGGCGCCACCACGCCGGCCCGGTCGAGCCACCGCTGCGCCTGCGCGACGTCGGGTATGCCGCGGACGGCACCTTCTCCTATCCCCGGCACACGGCGCGGGCACCCGAGGAGGAGCTCGCGGCATACCTGCAGGAGGGTGAGCGGATCCTCGCAGCCGGCGCCGGCGGGCCCTGTGAGCCCGCGCTGGTCTCGTCGGCCTTCGACGAGCTGCGCTGGTTCGAGCTGCCCGCGGTCTGCGTCGAGCGGTGACCGGCCGGCATACTCGCCGACCTACCGGCCGGCTTACCCGCCGGTAACCGTGTCCCAACCGTGACCGTCCTCACCGCGGAAGTGGGCGGCGGCGGGCTCCTCTGGGCGGGACCATGGTCGAATGGCACGCCCCGTGGACGCGGTGTCGTCGGCGCACGTCGACGCGATCCGCTTCGACGACGTGAGTTTCCGCGGCACCCACGGCGAGGTGGGCGTCACCGTCTTCATGCCCTCGGCGCGTCAGGTCGGCGTCCTCGGCCAGCCCGAGATCATCTGCCCCTATTCCGCCGGTTGGGGCGAAGGGCTCGGGGCCGCCCGGACCGCCTGCGAGGCGCTCGTCCGGTCGGCCAACGCCATGGCCGTCACCATCGAATATCCGAAGAAGCGGCTGGCGATCCACGACATCCAGGACTTCCGCACCGAGGTCTTCGGCGAGGTCCTGCGCCACCTCGCCGAGGACACCGTCTACGACTTCGCCACGCCGATCGTCACCGGCTATTCCCGCGGGACCGCACCGGCCCGGCTGGCCGCCGTCGAGCACGCCGACGTCGTGAGCGGGGTGGTCCTCGTCGCACCGACCTGGTTCCCGCACGGGATCAGGCCGCACGAGCTGGCCTCCCGCGGGATCGCCGAGGGGGCCGGTGCGATGGCCCGCACGACCAACTGGCTCGATCGGTTCAACCTCGTCGGCGCGAGCATGCGCCTGGCCCAGGAGATGCTCGCCCACCCCATCGAGCTGCGCAAGGACATCGCGGCCATCTCCCAGGAGAGCGCCGCCGATCTCGCCGACCTCCTGGACACTGGCCTGGTCGTCGGGGTGGTTGCCGGGATCGAGGACGAGTTGTGCCAGATCGACGGCATCCGCGGGGTGGTCGACAAGCTGCCGGACCGCTCGGTCGTGGACTTCCGTGAAGTGCACAGCGACCACTTCTCCTACTTCATGGCACCCGGGCCACTCGCGGTGGTCGCCGACGTCGTCCGCGGCCTCGCGGACACGGCCTCCTCGGCCGCCTGAGCCGCGGAGCCCCCGGCCCGCACGCGAACCCTGCGAACCCGTGCGAACCCTGTGCGCCCTGAGCACTCTAGGCACCCTGCGCACCCTGCGCACCCTGCGCACCCTGCGCACCTCGCACCCTGCGCACCCTGCGCACCCTGCGAACCTCGCGCACCCTGCGCGCCATGCGAACCAGCCGGGTACCCCGGCTGTGCGAGGCTGTGCGCATGAGTTACTGGGTGCTCGAGTACCGCTACGCCGACATGGACGCCCGAGCCCGGGTCCGCCCCGAGCACGTCGCCTACCTCACCCGCCTGCACGAGCAGGGGACGGTCCTCTTCGGCGGTCCGATCGACGACGGCCTGCGGGCGATGGTGCTCTTCCGGGCCCCCGACGAGCAGACCGTCCGCGACATCGTCGCGGCCGACCCGTTCACGCTGGCGGGCGTCGGCGTCGACCATGTCATCCGCCCATGGCAGGTGGCCATCGGCGCGTCGTGAACCCGGGCCCACAGCACCGGCGCGTCCTGAACCCACTTTCGCTGAAGCCGACGGCATACCCGCGCAACTCCACCCGACAAAGGTGCACTTGACCCCGGAAGCTTCCTCGGGTCATGTGCACCTTTATCGGGTGACCCGATAAAGAGCACGCGGTGGGGTGAGGGATCACCCTCAGGCGAGCGCCTCGCGGACGGCCCGGAAGAGCGACTGAGCCCGCTCGTTCGTCGTGAGTTCCTCGACGAAGACGACCCGGCCGTCGGGATCGGCGAGCGGGATCCGCCAGTTCGGGTATTCCTTGTCGGTGCCCGGCTGGTTCTGGATCCGTCGCTCCCCCACGGCGTCGACGAGCGCGACGCCCTGCATGACGGCGGGCGCGAGCGCGAGCAACCGGTAGAGCGCCTCGACGATTTCCGGCTCGCCCGCCTCGTCGGGCAGCAGGCCGCGCTCTCGGCACATCGCGAAGATGCGGGCCTGTTCGGCCGCGTCGGCGGCCCGCTCCTGCTCGACCGTGCGGGCGAGCAGCCCGAGCCGGTCCCGCAGGGCGATGTGCTCGCCCGCGAGGTAGCCGGAAGTCGGCGGCAGGTCGTGGGTGTTTACCGACGCGAGGCAGCCACGCCGGTAGGCCTCGGGCGGCAGCGGCGAGTGGTCGGCGGCATACTCGAACCACAGGATCGAAGTGCCGAGCAGCCCGCGGTCGGCGAGGAATTCGCGCACCCACGGCTCGAAGGTGCCCAGGTCCTCGCCGATGACGACGGCCCCGGCCCGCTGGGCCTCGAGGCACAGGATGCCGACGAGCGCCTCGTGGTCGTAGTAGACGTAGGCGCCCTGGTCGGCGGGCATGCCCACCGGGACCCACCACAGCCGGAACAGCCCGAGGACGTGGTCGACCCGGATGCCGCCGGCGTGCCGGAGGATCGTGCGGAGCATGTCGCGGAAGGGCGCGTAGCCCGCCTCGGCGAGCCGCCCCGGGTGCCACGGCGGCTGGGACCAGTTCTGGCCCTGCTGGTTGTACATGTCGGGCGGGGCGCCCACCTCGGCGCCCGGGGCGAGCACGCCGCGCAGGGTCCACGCATCGGCGCCGAGCGGGTGCACCCCGACGGCGAGGTCGTGGACGATGCCCACGCCCATCCCGCTGATCCGCGCGGTCTCCTGGGCCTGGGCGAGCTGTTCGTCGAGGACCCACTGCAGCCAGCAGTGGAAGTCGATCCGCTCCCGCAGCTGCTCGCGCCAGCCGTCGGCCTCCTCGCCCCAGGGAGAGCAGGTCTCCCAGAGCGGGTCGTCCTGCGGATGCTGCTCGCGCAGCGCGCACCAGAGCGCGAAATCCTCCAGACCCCGACCTTGCCCGGCCCGGAAGGCAGCGAACCGGCGGGCGCGGCCAGGGCTGAGCGGCACCGCGTGGACGAGTTCGAGGGCGGCGAGTTTGGCCGCGTATGCCGCGTCGCGCGGCACGTCCTCGGCGTCACGGTTGCGCGCGGTCGCCCCGATCCACAGCCGCGAGACGCTCCGGCGGGCGGCGGTGTCCAGGAGCACGGCCTCGGGGATCGCCTCGACCCGCAGGTAGAGCGGGCTGAAGAAGCGCCGGGTGGTCGGCAGGTAGGGCGAGGCCTCCATCGGCGGCGCAGGCTCGGCGGCATGCAGCGGGTTGACGAGGATCCAGTCGGCCCCTGCCTCGCCGGTGATGGCCGCGAGGTCGGCGAGGTCCTCGATGTCGCCCACGCCCCAGGAACGTTGGGACCGAACGGAATAGAGCTGCACCATGAGCCCCCACGTGCGAGCGCGACCCACCCGCTGTGGCAGGTCGATGCCCGTGCGCAGGGTCCGGGGCACGACGACGAGGGTCGCCTCCCCCTGCCGGCCCTCGGTCTGGGCCCGCACGACGTGCCAGCCGAGCGGCAGCCCCGCGGGCGTCCAGAAGGTCGCCCGGCCGACGCGCACGCCGTCCACCTCACGGGGCGGCGTCCACTGGTCCCCCTGGTAGGCCGGCCACTCCTGCCCGGACTCGTCGACGATCCACACCCTCACCGGGTCGCCGTCGGCGACGTGGACCGGGAAGGACACCGAGTCGCCCTCGCGGACGACGATCGTCGGCGGGAGCAGCCGCCGCCACGGCTCGTCCTCGCGGTCGGCGATCGCCTGTTCGCAGGCCTGCCCGGTCGAGGCGTCGACGCCGAGTGACTGCAGGACGCGGACGAGGGTCTGGGCACTCACCTGCTGGAGCTGGCCGTAGAAGCTCCAGAAGTCGATCCCCACGCCGTGCGCCGCAGCGAGGACCTGGAGACGGTCGAGGCTCGGCTCGTCGGTGGGCTGCTCGGACATCGATCCTGTTCCGGTCGGATGGGCGTTTCGGGTGGGCGTTTCCGTTGGCACGGCGGATCCCGCTCGGTGGGTCCCGCGCGATTCTTCCACGCTCGGGGCCTCCTCGGCCGGGCCTGAGGTCACGCGGGCGGAGTGAACCGCCCGTCGGCCGCCGTCCATCCACCGTCGACGAAGAGCACCGACCCGGTCGTATAGCTCGCGGCGTCGGAGGCGAGGTAGACGATGGCGCCGGCGAGCTCCTCCGGCCGACCCCACCGGCCGAGGATGCTCTTGGCGGCATAGGCGCCGTACCACTCGGGATTGCCCTTGATCGGCGCGGTGAGAGGGGTGTCGATCACCCCGGGCGCGACGGCGTTGACCCGGACCCCGCTGGGACCGAGCTCGGCCGCAAGGGTCCGCAGGAGCATGACGAGACCGGCCTTGCTCATCGCGTAGACGCCCTGGCCGGGCTCGGTGGTGAGGCTGCGGATCGAACTGCAGCCGATCATCGAGCCGCGACCACGGGCAGCCATCCCGCGTCCGACGGTCGTGAAGAGCTCGAAGGCCGCGCGCAGGTTGAGCTCGACGACCCGGTCGAACTCCGCTGCGGTGTAGTCGAGCAGCCGCTTGCGGACGTTGACGGCCGGGGTGACGACGAGGACGTCGAGGTCGCCGAGTTCGGGCACCGTGCGGGCGATCGCCCCCTCCTCGAGCACGTCGAGCCGGTATGCCGTGAGCCCGCCACCCGGGGCGACGCCGGCGAGGGCGACGGTGGCCTCGGCCGCCGCGAGGTCGCGGTCGGCGCAGACCACCTCGGCGCCCTGGGCGGCGAGGGCGAGCGCGGCCGCCTGGCCGATGCCGCTGCCGGCGCCGACGACGAGGGCCCGGCGTCCGTCGAGCCGGAAGAGGCGGGCATAGTCCACTGCTGAGTCCATGGGCCGATTCTTCCCCACGCTTCCCCGTCGCGGCAGGCCCAGGGCCACGTGGCGGAACCCTGCCCAGGACAGGTTCGGACCGGGCCCCGGCGGTCAGGGCGCGAAGACGGACGGGAGCGCGTCGCGGACCGAACGGATCTCGCCCGCGGGGGTGCGCACCGAGGAGGCGGCGAGCATCGCGTGGCCGACGGCTCGGGTCACACAGTCCCCGGCCGCGTCGAGCAGGCCGTGGAGGGCCAGCGGGTCGGGCCGCCCGGCCCCCCCTCGCGCGCCGGTCGCGAGGGTGAACAGGGTGTCGCCGTCGAACATCGTGTGGACCGGCCGGATCGCCCGGGCCAGCCCGTCGTGGCCGATCCCGGAGACCTTGGCGC
>JAKPEG010000226.1 GCA_029552065.1 Actinomycetes bacterium | reverse complement strand
CGGCGGATGTACGGCGGGTCGAGCACCTACATCCCGATCAAGATCAACATGGCCGGCGTCATCCCGATCATCTTCGCCTCGTCGCTGCTGCAGATCCCCGCGCTCATCGCGCAGTTCGGCGACCCGACGGCGGGCTGGGTGACGTGGATCCAGTCGTACCTCACCAAGGGCGATCACCCGCTGTACATGCTGCTGTACTTCCTCCTGATCGTCGGGTTCACGTACTTCTACGTCGCGATCACGTTCAACCCGGTCGAGGTCGCCGACAACATGAAGAAGTACGGCGGGTTCATCCCCGGCATCCGCGCCGGCCGCCCCACCGCCGAGTACCTCCAGTACGTCCTCACCCGGATCACGGTGCCCGGGGCGCTCTACCTAGCAGCCATCTCGCTCGTGCCGCTCGTCGCATTGGTGCTTGTCGGGGCCAACCAGAACTTCCCCTTCGGTGGGACCTCTATCCTGATTATCGTGGGCGTGGGCCTTGAGACGGTGAAGCAGATCGAGTCCCAGCTCCAGCAGCGTCATTACGAAGGGTTCCTCAGGTGACCATGCGTCTGATCATCCTCGGGCCGCCCGGTGCCGGTAAGGGCACGCAGGCTGCCCGCATCGCCGAGCACTTCGGGATCCCCCCGATCTCGACCGGCGACATCTTCCGCGCCAACATCAAGAACGAGACCCCGCTGGGGCTCGAGGTGAAGTCGATCCTCGCGGCCGGGGGGTATGTCTCGGACGACATCACCAACGCCATCGTCGAGTCCCGGCTCGCCGAGGCCGACTGCGAGCCGGGGTTCCTGCTGGACGGCTACCCGCGAACCCTGGGCCAGGTCGATGCCCTCGACGAGATGCTCGCCAAGGGTGACCGCCCGCTGGAGCGCGTGCTCGAGCTGGTCGTCCCCGACGACGCCGTCGTGGCGCGCCTGCTCAAGCGGGCCGAGATCGAGGGCCGCGCCGACGACACCGAGGAGGTCATCCGCGAGCGGATGGCGATCTACCACCGCGAGACCCGTCCGCTCTCCGAGGCGTATGCCGAGCGCGGCCTGCTCGTCGAGGTCGACGGCGAGGGCTCCATGGACGAGGTCTTCGACCGGATCGTGCGCGCCCTCTCCTGACGTCGTCATCCACCCCGCTCCATACAGTCGAGTGAGGAGAACACGCCGTATGCCGATGTGCTGATACGGCGTGTTCTCCTCACTCGTTTCTGGGCTGGGGATAACTCGGAAGCCGAATCGCCGGATGCGGTTCGCTACCGGTATGAAGCCGCGCTCGCTCCCCGCGTCCATCGAGGGCCGCGCCTTCAGCGTGCGTGAGGCCAGAGAGCTGGGCGTGAGCTGCCGTCGTCCCGACCATGTCTCGCCCACGCGCGGAGTCAGGGCGGCGCAGGCGCCGTCCGACGTCGTCGAGCGAGCGCGTGCCTTCCAGGTGGGACTTGGCGAGCGCACGGCCTACTCCCATGTCACGGCCGCAGAGCTCTGGTGCCTCCCGTTGCCCAGGTCGCTGGAGGGACAGACCGCGCTCGACGTCATGACGACCACGCGCGGGGGGCAGGTGCTTCGTGCCGGGTGCCAGGGCCATCGTGGGCTGGAACGCCGCGACATCACGCTCGTCGATGACCTGCGTGTGACGGCGCTGCCGGAGACCTGGTGCGATCTGGCCGAACTCGGTCGGCGCCGACTGGGCGTCGAGGACCTGGTGGTGATCGGCGATACCTGCGTTCGGCTGCTCGATGAGGGTCGACGGGCCGATGTCCGACCGGGTGCGACGACCTCGCCCGGGGTCCGCGCGCTGCACGAGGCGCTTGGACGCCGAGTGCGCCCCAGGGGCAAGGTGATGCTCCGGGAGGCACTCGACCTCATCCGGCCTCGGGTGAAGTCGCCCATGGAGTCCCGGGCTCGGTTGATGTTCGTGCGTGCCGGCTTCCCCGAGCCGGTCGTCAATCTGCCGATTCTCGACGAGGCCGGTGACTTCCTTGCCGAGGGCGACCTGGTGTGGCCGGACCAGCGGGTCATCGGGGAGTACCAAGGCGAGCACCATGCCGATCGCAGGCGACGAAGCGCCGACTCGGGGCGAGGGCACCTGCTGCGTAGCCACATCTGGACCCACGAGGAGCTCTGGGCCGAGGACGTCTTCCATCGACCCCGGCGCATCGCGGCGCTGCGCCGGTTCGCCGAACACCTGGATCTGGACCCGAAGACCCTGCTCATCGCCTGACACGGCCCTCGGTCCCGGGGCCAGACAGTCGAGTGAGGAGAACATGCCGTATCGCGCGCGCGGCATGCGGCATGTTCTCCTCACTCGACTGTCTGAGACGGGGGCCAGGACGCAGAGGCGGGTATGGGGCTGAAGCGGACGCGGTCGCCGGGGCGGAGCTGGCCGGCGCGGTCGAGGTCGGCGTCGACCACCACCGCGATGACGGGATAGCCCCCGGTGGTCGGGTGGTCGGCAAGGAAGATGATCGGATGCCCGGACGGTGGCACCTGCACAGCGCCCGCCACGATGCCCTCGCTGGGCAGCTCCTCGGGGTGCGAGCGCGCCAGCGCCGGCCCGGAGAGGCGCACGCCGACGCGGTCGAGGTCCGCGCTCACCTCCCACTCCGTATGCCGCAGGGTTTCCAGGGCATCGGCGGTGAACCAGTCGTCGCGCGGCCCGAGGACGACCCGCAGGTCGGTGATCGATCCCCAGCGGTAGGCCGGGTCGGCGTCCACCCAGCCCGATGGGCTCGCGGCCGCGCGGGCGGCGCCCACGCGAAGGCGGTCCCCGACGGCCAGGGGCGGCGGCCCGAGCCCGCTCGTGGGGGAGCTGCTCGCGCTGCCCAGGGTCTGTTCGGTGACGATCCCGCCGCGGACCGCCAGGTAGCTGCGCAGCCCGTGGAGCGCCCTGCCGACCACGAGCTCGGCGCCGGCCGACAGCGCGATCGGCCCGGCCGGGTCCACCGCCCGGCCGTCCACCAGAACCGGAACCGGCGCGCCCGCCAGGGCGAGGACGACCGGCTCGTCGGTGCGCAGGCCCAGGCCGCCGAGGAGGACCTCCAGACCGGCGGCGTCGTCGGGGTTGCCCACGAGGCGGTTGGCCATGGTGAGGGCGCCGCGGTCCACGGCGCCGCCCCGGGGGACGCCGATGGCGCCGTGACCGGGCCGGCCGGGGTCCTGGATCGTGGCCAGCGGGCCGACGGCGACCACGCGGAGGGTCATGACCTGCCCCGGGACTCAGTTGCGTCCGCGTCTTCGGACGCTGCAGCGACAGAAGACCCAGACGCAAGGGAGGTGAAGCGCACGAGCCGGCCCGGGGTGAGCAGGGCGGGAGACTGACGGTGGGCGTCCCACATGGCCAGGTCGGTGGTTCCGATGAGCTGCCACCCACCGGAGGACGCCCGCGGGTAGACGCCGCTCCACTCGTCGGCCAGTGCCACGGCGCCGGCCGGCACCCGGGTCCGGGGCACCGTCAGGCGGGGTACCGTGAGGCCGACACGGTCGCCGAGCAGGTAACCGAATCCGGGTGTGAAGCCGGCGAACTCCACCCGCCACACCTGCTCCGTATGCCGCGCGACGACCTCGTCGGTCGAGACACCGAGGTGGGTGGCGACGGAGCCGAGGTCCGGCCCGTCGTAACGGACCGGGATCTCGACAACCTGGTCATCCGACGCCGCGGCCACGACCTCGGCCGACAGGTCGAGGCAGCGCAGCGCTCGCGACACCTCGACCAGGGCAGCCGGACCGGTGACGGTGACGAGCACGGTGCGAGCTGCAGGCACGTGTTCGACGATGCCGGGAATGGCTGTGCGAGAGAGGATCTCGTCCAGCCTTCTGCGCGCCGACGCCTCGGGCAGCTCGACGAGGATCGCCCGGTCGCCGCAGGGCAGGAGCCTCACGGGGCGAACGCCGCCACGGTCACGCCAGCGGACTCCAAGGCCGCACGCACCGCTGCCGCCAGCCCGGCCGCGCCCGGCGAGTCGCCGTGGACGCACAACGAGTCAGCCTCCACCGCAACGGATTCGCCGCTGATCGCCGTCACGGTTCCCTCCGTGACCATGCGCACGGCGCGGTCGGCGACGACGGTCGGGTCGGCCAGGACGGCCCCCGGCACCGACCTCGGCACCAGCGTCCCGTCCGCGGCATACGCTCGGTCGGCGAAGCCCTCACGGACGACCGGTAACCCGGCTGAGGAGGCGCGAGACAGCACCACCGACCCTGGCAGGCCAACGAGGGGGAGCGGTGTCGCGGCATACGCGCGCACAGCCCCAACGACAGCTGCAGCCTGCTCCTCGTGGTGCACGACCGCGTTGTAGAGCGCCCCGTGCGGCTTGACATAGGCCACCCGGCCACCCACCGAGCGAGCGATGCCGTCGAGCGCGCCGAGCTGGTAGAGCACATCGGCTGCCAGGTCCTCGGGGCTGACATCGATGAACCGTCGCCCAAATCCCGCGAGGTCGCGATACCCGACCTGGGCCCCGATCGCGACGCCCCGATCCACGGCATACCGGCAGGTCCGGACCAGGGTGGCGGGGTCGCCGGCGTGGAAGCCGCACGCCACGTTCGCGGAGGTGACGACCCCGAGCGTCCCCTCGTCGTCGCCCAGCCGCCAGCGACCGAAGGACTCGCCGACGTCTGCGTTGAGGTCGATCGTCACCATGGCCGCACCCTTGCCGACCTCGGTGAGCGCGGTCAAGCACGGCCGGCGAGCCGACCTCGGGCGAGGGCCGCGCGGATGACCAGGGCCACTCCCAGCAACCCGAGGAGGGCAGCGCCCACAGTGATGTCGGGTGCCCAGCGCCACGCGACCGTCCAGCTGCCGGCGCCACTGAGGCGGGGCAGGAACAGGGCTGCACCCGCCACTGAGGCGGGGCAGGAACAGGGCTGCACCCGCCACGAGCAGGCCGAGCAGGACGCGCAGCACCGTGCCGACCAACTACGGCCGGCTGCTCGAGGACGCGGTCGCCCGTACCTTCGCCCACCGGTGCCGGCGGGCCGCGTCCTGAGGGCCGAGGTGGTCATCGCCACGTGCGTCGGCCCGTAGGCTTGCCCCTCATGGGCCTGTTCAACCGTGAGCGCATCGCCGGCAAGACCCTCGAGCAGCTGGCGGGCATGCGCGTCGCCGGACTCCTCGTCGGGCAGACCCTCGCGCTGCTCGCCGACACCGTGCGGCCGGGCATGACCACTCTCGAGCTCGACACCCTCGCCGAGACACACATCCGCGACCACGGCGGGGTCCCGAACTTCCAGCTCGTGCCCGGCTACCGGCACACCCTCTGCACGAGCGTCAACGACGAGATCGTGCACGGCATACCCGGCGATCGCGTCCTGCAGGAGGGTGACCTGCTCTCCATCGACTGCGGCGCCCAGGTCGGGCAGTGGAACGGCGATGCCGCCTTCTCCTGCATCGTCGGCGGCCGCGAGGCCGGCCGCCCCGAGGACCTCGCCCTCATCGACGACACCGAGGCCTCGCTGTGGGCGGGCATCGGGGCGCTGCGCGTCGGCTCCCCCCTGTATGCCGTGGGGGCTGCCGTCGAGGACAGCCTCGCCGCGGCGGGGGAGCGGGCCGGGCGGGAGTACGGCATCGTCGAGGACTATGTCGGCCACGGCATCGGGACCTCGATGCACATGGACCCGCAGGTGCCGAACTACCGCGTCTCCGGCAAGGGCCCGACGGTGCCCGAGGGGCTGACGATCGCCATCGAGCCGATGGTCACCCTCGGTGCCCAGGACAACCACGTGCTTGCCGACGAGTGGACCGTGTCGACCGATGACGGCTCGCGGGCCGCGCACTGGGAGCACTCCGTGGCCGTGACATCGGCGGGCATCACCGTTCTCACTGCGCTGGACGGCGGCGAAGCCCGACTACGCGCCCTCTGCGCCCCCTTCGCCGCGCTCTGACGGCGTCCGGGGTGGCGCGGTCGGTCCGCAGCGTCAGCCCACCAGATCTGGGTGGTGGATCGCCGCCACATCGGGATGGGCGCGCAGCCGCGCCTTGAGCAGGTTGTCGCCGAAGGTGCCGGAGATGACGTTGTCCGGGTCCTGGGAGACACCTGGCGCCTGCGCCGCGAGCTCGGCCGGCAGGTCGATGTGCGGCATGGCCCGGTCGACCGAGGGGTTGAAGAAGAACGGAATCGACAGCCGCGATGCGCCGGCCGGCGGTGAGAGGACCCGGTGCCGCGTCGCCCTGAGATAACCGTCGGTGACGAACTCCATGAGCTCGCCGATGTTGACGACGAACGCTCCCGGCACGGGCGGCGCGTCGATCCAGTCGGTGCCGTGCTCGACCTGGAGACCCGCTTTCTCCGGCTCGATCATGAGCAGCGTGAGGACGCCGGGGTCCTTGTGGGCGCCCACGCCCTGCCGCTTGTCACCGTCGCGGCCCGGGTAGCGCACGAGCTTGATGAGTGTCGACGGCCGGTCGAAGGCGTCGTCGAACCGGTCCTCCGCCGCGCCAAGGGCACGCGCCCAGGCGCGCAGCAGCGTCATACCGATGATCGAGCATCGCTGCGACCAGTCGGTCAGGGTGGGGCGCAGGGACGGCAGCGCGTCCGGCCAGAGGTTGGGGCCCTCCAGCCGGTTGTATGCCGCGCCGCCGGTCACGAGGTCGCGCTCGGCGCCGACGTCGATCTGCTCGCGCCAGTCGACGCGGCCCTCGGTGAGCTCACCACCGGTGCGCGTGTAGCCGCGGAAGTGCGGGCTGCGCGTCATCTCGACGTCGAGCTTGTCGGCCTCGGGCAGGGCGAAGAAGCGCTCGGCCTCGGCGAAGAGGTGCTCCACGACGTCCTCGGGGATGCCGTGACCGACGAGGTAGAAGAACCCGACCTCATGGGTGGCCCTGAGCAGCGCCTCGTCGAAGGCGGCCACGTCCGCCCCATCGCCAGCAAGGAGGGAGAGGTCGATGATCGGCAGGGAGTCAAGACTGGTCGACATGCCCTCATGCCTAGCAGCGGATCGCGCCCCAGTCACGGGTGTCCCACCGTTCGGCGCAGCGGACGCCGCGTGTGGCGAAGGTCGCGGCCGCTCGCCTGCCATACCCGCCAGTCGGGTGCGTGGACGTCGGTAGGGTCGGGGGGACCCTTCGCTGATGCAGGAGCACGGATGAGCACGGACGCAGCAATGCCGCTCGCGGGCGACTTCCCGACACACACGCACGACGAGTGGCGCGAGCTCGCGGCCGCCGTCGTCAACAAGGCCAAGGCGGAGGACGCCAAGGTGACCGGCGCCGAGGCCGAGGCGTCGATGCGCACCACCCTCCCCGGCGGCCTCGAGGTGGACCCGCTCTACCTGCGTCCCAGCGACGGCGCACCGCTGGGTGTCCCCGGCGCCATGCCCTTCACCCGCGGTCGCGCGATGCGGCAGGCCGGCCAGCCGTGGGACGTCCGCCAGCTCCACGACCACCCCGACGCCGCCACCAGCCGGGCCGCCGTGCTCGACGATCTCGAGCACGGGGTCACGAGCGTGTGGGTGCACGTCGGGACGGACGGCATCCCGGCCGCCGCCCTCTCCGAAGTCCTCGCCGACGTCAACCTCGAGATGGCTCCGGTCGTCGTCTCCTCGTATGACGCGCAGGATGCCGCGGCTCGCGCGCTGCGGGAGGTGCTCGACCAGAACCCGGAGTCCACCGGCAACCTGGGACTCGACCCGATCGGGGCCGCCGCCCGCCTCGGTGGCTCGCCCGACCTCACCGTGCTCGAGGGCGCGCTCGACGGGCTCGATGCGCGTCGCGTCCGTGCGATCACCGTCGACGCCCGCACGTATCGCGACGCGGGGGCGACTGCCGTCGAGGAGGTCGGGTATGCCGTGGCCACGGGCCTCGCGTACGTCCGCGCGCTCGCCGACTCCGGTGTCGTCCCCTCGGACTCGTTCCCGCACATCGAGTTCCGCGTCTCCGCGAGCCAGGACCAGTTCCTCACGATCGCTGCGCTGCGGGCGCTGCGCCGCCTGTGGGCCCGCGTCGGCGAGGTGCTCGAGGTTCCGGAGGCCGACCGCGGCGCGCGCATCCACGCGGTCACCAGTTTGCGGATGTTCACCCGCGACGACCCATGGGTCAACGTCCTGCGCTCGACGTTGGCGACCTTCGCCGCCAGTGTCGGTGGCGCGGAGGCGATTTCAGTCCTTCCCTACGACACCGTCGCCGGACTGCCCGAGAAGTTCTCCCGGCGGCTGGCCCGCAACACCCAGATCGTCCTCGCGGACGAGTCGAACATCGCTCGGGTGACCGACCCGGCCGGTGGTGCGTGGGCCGTCGAGGTGCTCACCGATGAGGTCGCGACCGCCGCCTGGGCGGTCCTCCAGGAGGTGGAGGCGGCCGGGGGCATCGCTGCCGCCCTCGCCGACGGGCTCGTCGCAGGCCGGCTCGAGGCGGCACGTGCCGAGGCGGAACAGGGTCTGGCCAACCGCCGCACGCCGCTCACGGGCGTCAGCATGTTCCCCCTCGTCGGCGAGACCCCCCTGGCTCGCGAGCCGCGTGCGGCCCTGCCCACGGGTGGCATTGCGCCGCATCGGGACTCCGAGGTGTGGGAGGGCCTGCGCGACCGCGCCACGGCGCTCGCCGGCACCGGTCCCGCTCCCACCGTCGTCGTCGCCGCGCTCGGCGAGCGTCGTGACTTCGGGGCTCGCGAGACCTTCATGGCCAACCTCCTCGCGGCGGGCGGCATCGCCTCCGTGACGGTGGAGGGCACGCCTGCCGACGTGGCCGCCGAGGCCCGCTCGCGGCATACCGACGTCGTCGTCCTCGCCTCCTCGCCCAAGGGGTATTCCGCACACGCTGCGGACGCCGTGAAGGGCTTGCGCGACAACGGAATCGAGGTGATCCTCGTCGCCGGGCGCGCCAAAGAGCTCGGCGAGACCGCCGTCGACGGCGAGGTGCGGGACGGCATGGACGTCGTCGCCTTCCTCGACGACCTGCTGACCAGACTCGGCGCCCCGGCGGAAGGAGCGCACTCATGACCATGCAGATCCCCGACTTCAGCACCGTCGACCTCGGTGACGGGAAGGCGACGGAGACAACCGTTCCCGGCGGCGAGACGTGGCTCACCCCTGAGCAGATCGAGGTCAAGCCGCTCTACACCGAGGCCGACCTCGAGGGCCTGGACTTCCTCGACACGATCCCGGGCGCGCCGCCGTTTCTGCGCGGCCCCTACGCGACGATGTACGTCAACCAGCCGTGGACGATCCGGCAGTACGCCGGCTTCTCGACGGCCGAGGAGTCGAACGCGTTCTACCGGCGCAATCTCGCTGCGGGACAGAAGGGTCTGTCGATCGCCTTCGACCTGGCGACGCACCGCGGCTACGACAGCGACCACCCGCGCGTGACCGGCGACGTCGGCATGGCCGGTGTCGCGATCGACTCGATCTACGACATGCGCACGCTCTTCGAGGGCATTCCGCTCGACCAGATGTCCGTGTCGATGACCATGAACGGCGCGGTCATCCCGATCCTCGCGCTCTATGTCGTCGCGGCCGAGGAGCAAGGCGTCGCGCCCGAGCAGCTGACCGGGACCATCCAGAATGACATCCTCAAGGAGTTCATGGTCCGCAACACCTACATCTACCCGCCCGAGCCGAGCATGCGGATCATCTCCGACATCTTCGCGTTCACGAGCGCGAAGATGCCGAGGTTCAACTCGATCTCCATCTCCGGCTACCACATGCAGGAGGCCGGGGCGACCCAGGACCTCGAGCTCGCCTACACCCTCGCCGACGGTGTCGAGTACATCCGCGCGGGCAAGGCCGTCGGCCTCGACGTCGACGTCTTCGCGCCCCGCCTGTCGTTCTTCTGGGCCATCGGGATGAACTTCTTCATGGAGGTCGCCAAGATGCGCGCGGCCCGCCTGCTCTGGGCGCGGCTGGTCAAGGAGCAGGGCGCCCGATCAGACAAGAGCCTCTCGCTGCGGACGCATTCGCAGACGAGCGGCTGGTCCCTGACCGCGCAGGACGTCTTCAACAATGTCGTGCGCACGGGCATCGAGGCGATGGCCTCGACGCAGGGCCACACGCAGTCGCTGCACACCAACGCCCTCGACGAGGCGATCGCGCTCCCGACCGACTTCTCGGCCCGGATCGCCCGCAACACCCAGCTCCTCATCCAGCAGGAGTCCGGCACGACGCGCACCATCGACCCGTGGGCCGGCTCGGCGTACGTCGAGCGCCTCACCCATGACATCGCCCGGCGGGCCTGGTCGCACATCGAGGAGGTCGAGGCCGCCGGCGGCATGGCCAAGGCGATCGAGGCCGGCATACCGAAGATGCGCATCGAGGAGGCGGCCGCCCGCACCCAGGCGCGGATCGACTCGGGGCAGCAGCCGGTCATCGGCGTCAACCTCTACCCGGTCGACGGGGACGAGGAGATCGACGTCCTCAAGGTCGACAACGCCGCCGTGCGCCAGCAGCAGATCGCCAAACTCGAGCGCCTCCGCGCCGAGCGCGACAAGGGCGCGGTCGACGCCGCGCTCGCCGCGATCACCGCGGCCTGCCGTGGCGGCGGTGGCCGCGACCTGTCGACCAACCTCCTCGCGCTGGCCATCGACGCCGCGCGCGCCAAGGCGACGGTCGGCGAGATCAGCGCCGCGATGGAGGAGGTCTTCGGCCGCTACACAGCCCAGATCCGTACGATCGGGGGCGTGTACAGCGCCGAGGCAGGTCACGACGCCACCGTCCAGGAGGCGCAGCGGCTCGTCGAGGAGTTCGAGGAGGCCGAGGGTCGGCGCCCGCGCATCCTCGTCGCCAAGATGGGCCAGGACGGCCACGACCGCGGCCAGAAGGTCATCGCGACCGCCTTCGCCGACCTCGGCTTCGACGTCGACGTGGGCCCGCTCTTCCAGACCCCCGAGGAGGTCGCGCGTCAGGCCGTCGAGGCCGACGTGCACGTCGTCGGGGTGTCCTCGCTGGCCGCGGGTCACCTCACCCTCGTGCCGGCGCTGCGGGCCGCGCTCGACGAGCTGGGCCGTCAGGACCTCATGATCGTCGTCGGCGGCGTCATCCCCAGCCAGGACTTCGCCGAGCTGCGTGAGCACGGAGCCGACGCGATCTACCCGCCCGGCACCGTCATCTCCAAGGCGGCGATCGAGCTGGTCAAGGACCTGCGTTCGCGGCTCGACGCCTGAGCGACAGCTTCTCCGTATGCCGCGCGCCCCCCTCGACGTCCCCGCGCTCGCCTCCGCCGTGCGCGCGGGCGAGCGGGGGGCGATCGCGCGGGCCATCACGCTGGTGGAGTCCCACCGCGGTGACCACCGCGAGGCCGCGGGGGAGCTGCTCGCCCTGCTCACGCCAGATACGGGAAAGGCGGTGCGGGTCGGGATCACCGGCGTGCCCGGGGCTGGGAAGTCGACCTTCATCAACGCGATGGGCAGCCGGCTGGTCGCGCGGGGCGAGAAGGTCGCGGTCGTCGCCGTCGACCCGTCGTCGCGCCGCACCGGTGGCTCGATCCTCGGTGACCGCACCCGGATGGCCGACCTCACCGCGAGCGACGCCGCCTTCGTCCGGCCCAGCCCGAGCGGCCGGCACCTCGGCGGTGTGGCGCGAGCGACCCGCGAGTCGATGCTCGTCCTCGAGGCGGCCGGCTACGGCGTGGTCATCGTGGAGACGGTCGGGGTGGGACAGAACGAGATCGCCGTCTCCGAGATGGTCGACACCTTCCTGCTGCTCACCCTGGCGCGCTCCGGGGACCAGCTCCAGGGCATCAAGCGCGGCATCCTCGAGCTCGCCGACGTCATCGCCGTCAACAAGGCCGACGGAGACGGGGCCGGCCCGGCGCGTGTCGCGGCGCGCGAGCTCGCCGGCGCGATGCGGCTCATGATGCCCGGCGACGTCCGTCGCCCGCCGGTCCTCACCTGCTCGGCGCAGACCGGCGACGGCCTTGACGAGGTCTGGGATGCCGTTCTCGCACACCGCTCCTGGCTCGAGGAGCAGGGCTCGCTGGAGGCGCGCCGTGCCCAGCAGCAGGAGGACTGGATGTGGGCCATGGTCGACGCCCACCTGCACGACGCCGTCCGTGAGCATGCCTCGGTGCGTGCCATCCGCGACCAGCTCGCGGCGCAGGTGCGCGCCGGCCAGGTGTCCGCGGTGGAGGGCACCGCGCGGATCCTCGAGGCCTTCAGCGCCGATCCGCAGCGCTGAGCGCGAGTAGCTGCACGCGCAGCGCCAGGCGTTCGTCCGCGTCGTCGAGGTTGGCGTCGAGGACCTCCACGATGCGTCCCATGCGGTGGCGCAGGGTGTTGGGGTGGATGCCGAGGGCGTCGGCGGCATCGCTCGTCGACCCGCGGTGGTCCAGCCACGCGGCCAGGGTCGCTGCGTGCGAGGTCCCCTCCTGCTGGTCGAGGGCGACGAGGGTGTCGACCGGCGTGGGGAGGATGCCCTCGCCGATCGTGCGGCCGACCCGGTCAAGGGTGATCGGTGCCCACGCTTGCTCGACGGTGCAGGCCGGGCCCGGGGCCGTGCCGGCGCGCACAACCCGGCCCACGGCCTGGGCCTGGGCCAGCGACCGAGGCAGGTCCGACGGGGTGAGGGCTGGGGCACCGGCACCCGCGACCAGGCTGCTGCCCTGCTGGGCCAATGCGTCGACGACTCGGAGCAGCCAGGGCCAGGTGCCGGCGGGGGACTTCTGGGTGGGGCGCCCGGCCCCGTCGTCGCGGACCAGGGCGAACGCCCGGTCGGCCACCGAGGTCAGTCGTGGCTCGGGCCAGGACTGACGGCGCAGGACCGCCTCCCACTGGTCGAGGCGGCGGCCGACCTCCTGGGCCTCCTCCCGGGCATCGGTGCTCGTCAGGGCGACCACCCGCCACGGCCCCTGCGGGAGCCACGCCTCGACATCCGCTCCGTCTCCGGTGAGGACGGCACGCAGCCGGTCCTGGGCGACCCGGCGTGAGAGATCGGCCTGGGACCGGAGCTGCAACAGGTGCAGGGCGACCACGGCCGCGGTCCGTTCGAGCTCGGCCACGGTGGCCGGATCGGGCTCGTGCGGCACGAGGGCCCAGATGGAGCCCAGCCATTCACCGCCGGCGTGCACGGGCACCACGTGGCGTGGCCCGACGGGCGAGTCCGGCCCGCCGTCGACGAAGAAGGACGCGGGGGAGGCGACCATCCGGCGGAAGACCCCCCGAGCGCGCAGGTGGCGGCGGACCGAGTCCGGGACCCGGCGCCCCACGATCGTCGAGACCCGGGCCGGGTCGGTGGAGTCCTGGCGGGAGGAGTACGCCAGGACCCGGGAGTGGGCGTCCTCGATGGTGATCGGCCCCCCGACGAGCTGGGCGGCGGCATCGGCGATGGCATAGAGCTCCTCCGAGGCGCTCGCCCGTGGGCCCTGCTGGCCCAGGGTGCGGTCGACCAGGCCGCGCAGGAGCCAGATCACGTGCGCCCACGAGGCGTTCTCGGCCAGCGCGACGAGGGCCACGCCGTGGTCCCTGGCGGCGGCGCGGACCTCGGGCAGGTGGGCCACCCCCGCCCGGAGCAGGACGGCGGGGACGCCGCGCCGCCCGGCTGCCGTCACCAGCTGGGCGCCGTCGACCGCCGAGTCGACCCCCACCCCGACCGTGAGGTCGCCGGGTATGCCGAGCACGTCGCGCCCCGGCTCGGCGAGGGTCAGGTCGTCGATGGCCGCGTCCTTGGCCGGCACGACGAGCTCGAGCAGCCCCGCGAGGGAGCGGACAAGGTCGGCGAGGACGATCACGCGCCTCAGCGTAGTGCGGTGACCACAACTCCAGGCCACATGAGTGTGCTCCACGCACACGAGCGGGCGCGTCCGCAGCCCCCACCATGGAAGCAACCCCGAGCTCGGACCAGGAGAGGCGCCCCGATGTCGCACACCACCACCCCGCCGCAACGCATCGCCGTCATCGGCGCCGGCATGGTCGGACTGTCCACCGCCTGGTATCTCCAGGAGCAGGGGGCCGAGGTCTCGGTCATCGAGTCCACGAGCGTGGCCGCCGGGTCCTCCTGGGGCAACGCCGGCTGGCTCACCCCGGGCATCACCACCCCCCTGCCCGAGCCCGCCGTGCTGCGCACCGGCATCCGCGCCGTCCTCTCGCCGAGCTCGCCCGTCTACGTCCCGCCGAAGGTCGACGCCAACCTGGCCCGATTCGTCGCCGGGTTCACCCGCAACTCCACCGCCGCCCGGTGGCGGCGCAACATGGCCGCCCTGGTGCCGGTCAACCGGATGGCGCTGGACGCCTTCGACGAGTTGTCGGCCGGTGGCGTGCAGGAGCCGACGCGCCAGGCGAGCTCCTTCATCGCGGCATACCAGCGGGTGGAGCAGCGTCGCACGCTGCTGGAGGAGATCGAGCACATCGGCCACGCCGGCCAGGAGATGAGCTTCGAGGCACTCACCGGTGACGAGGCCCGCGCGATCGAGCCGGTCCTCAGCGACGAGATCCGGGCCGCCATCCTCCTCAAGGACCAGCGCTTCATCGACCCCGGCGCGTATGTCGCCGCCCTCGCCGCGGCCGTGGAGGCGCGCGGGGGGCAGATCCTCACCGGGCTCGAGGTCATGGCCGTCGACGACCGCGGCGAGAGCGTCATCCTGCGCGGCACCCGGGGCTGGGCGCAGTCCTTCGACTCCGTCGTCCTCGCCACCGGGGCCTGGCTCGGGGAGCACGCCCGCCAGTTCGGCGTGCGCCAGGTCGTCCAGGCCGGCCGCGGCTACTCCTTCAGCGTCAAGGTCGACGACCTGCCGGCCGGGCCGGTCTACCTGCCTGCCGCCCGGGTCGCCTGCACGCCCATCGGCGACCGGCTGCGGGTCGCGGGGATGATGGAGTTTCGGCGGCCCGAGGAAGCCCTCGACCAGCGCCGCATCCAGGCCATCGTCGAGGCCGCGCGACCCCTGCTGCGTGGCGTCGACCTCGACGACCGCACCGACGAGTGGGTGGGCTCACGCCCCTGCACGGTCGACGGGCTGCCGCTCATCGGCGCCACCCGCTCACCGCGCGTCCACGTCGCCGGCGGCCACAGCATGTGGGGCATCACTCTCGGCCCGGTCACGGGCAAGCTGCTCGCGGAGCAGATCATGACCGGGACGACCCCGGCCGAGCTCGCCCCCTTCGACCCGCTGCGCTGAGCCGCCGGGCTTGAGAGCGGCGGCTCAGCCGACGGACGGGGTGGTGCGTCCGGCAGGCGCGATGCCCCGGCGGCTGGCGAGCCACAGGATGAGGGCAGTTGCGATGGTCATGACGACCACGCTCATGGCGGCCGACACCGGTGAGCCGGTGGTCTCGGTGTCCACATAGGACTCCTCGAGGCCACCGAGGAGTATGCCCGCGAAGGTGACGGCCAGGTTGTTGACCACGTGCAGCGCGATGCCGGCCTCGATGCCGCCGGTCCGCCAGGCCAGCCAGCACGCCGCGACCGCCAAGGAGCCGATGTCGATCCAGATCCACACGTCCATCGAGCCGTGGGCGGCCACGAAGGTCGCCGCCGACACCGCCGTCGACACGGCGAGCGCGACGACGGGGCTGCGGATCCAGGCACCGACGGCCTGCACGACGAGCCCACGGAAAGCGACCTCCTCACCAGCGGCTTGCAGAGGGGTGGTGAGGAGGGTGACGACGAGCAGGCCGATCCAGGCCTCGGGGCGCGGCAGCACTTCCTGGCCGAAGACGAGCCAGTTCGCCGCGAGGTAAGCCACCCACAAGGGCGCGACGACGGCCATGCACTGGAGCAGCCAGCCCCAGCGCAGCCGGCCGGTCACCGAGAAGAGCCGGCCCCACGGCCGGCCGTAGGCGACCCGTGTGGCGAGCATGGCTGCCGGGATGAGTGCGGCGAGGGTGAGGTTCATCCAGAGCTGGGTCGGCACCGACAGGTCGAGCGTCTCGAAGTCGTCGGGCAGCCCACCGGCCAGGCCGAAGGGCACGGTCACCGCGCCCATGAACAGCATGGTGAGGACGAGGAGGAGGACGAGCGCGACGAGCGGCCGCCATCCCCGATGGCGGGGTCCGTGCATCTGGTGGACATAGGGGCGTGGCCGGGCCTCCTCGGCGGCGAGCTGCTGCGCCGCGAGCGCCACGGCGCGCACCGGGGCGGTCCGGCGCGCGAGGTCGACGAAGGCATGCAGGATCGGGTGCACCCGACCCCACTGGATCGCCCCGATCTGGGGCTGGAAGAGGGTCAGGACGAAGAACGGATGGGGCTCGTAGCTGAGCACCTCCACAGGCGCGTCGGGCGCGGTCGCCTCGACGACCCAGCCGTGCTGCTGGAGGGTGGACAGGGTCGCCGCGGTCGGTCCGTAGGAGCAGTAGTGCACGCCCGTGAACGACGCCCCACCGAGCATCGTCGCGAACCGCGTGCCAAGCACCGGCGTGACGACCCGCTGCTCACCCACGAGCGAGCACGCGAGCGCGCCGACCGCGTTGTCGGCACCCACGCCGTCGACCTCGGCGTGCGTCCCGGGCCTGCCGAGGACATCGCGCACGAACTCGACGACGGCATACTGCATCCCGCCACACGTCCCGAGCAGGGGCAGCCCGGACTCCCGAGCGAACCGGATGACGGAGAGGACGGCCGCGTCATCGGCATACGGGCTCCCGGGGGCGATCCACACCCCGTCGTAGGCCGTGGTGCCGGCCGCGATCCCGGCCATGGCCGGGCTGTCGGTCGCCACCCAGGTGGTCTCGACGTCGGAGCCCAGGAGGGAGCGGGCGGCCTCGAGCTCACGATGGCTGTGCTTGGCGGGGTCGAGGTCGCCGACGATGGCGATGCGAACTGTCATGCGGTCATTCTCAGGTGCCGTGGAGCGGATGCGGATCCGCCCAAGGTCTCGACCCGCTCACGCGGCCTCATCCTTTGGTCCGACGGCTAGCCAGCCATTGGTCGACCTCGGCCGCTGTGCGCAGGCGGAGGACCGGTGGCACGTCCGGATCTGCCTCCCACGCGAGCATCTGGGAGCGTTTGGCGGCAAAGGACCGGACGTGCCACGCGAGGATGGAGTCGCGGGAGAACACATTGCGCACCGACTCGACGTTGTCGCCGCACACCGGCTCCCTCGTGAGCGCCCGCGTCGCCGTCCGACGGAGCAGCCGGGCCAGGCTGAGCCAGCGGGGGAGGTCGAGGGCGACGACGAGCTCGGCGCGCGGGAGCACGACCGGCCGGATCGCGGTCCACGCGGAGTCCATCACCCAGGCCTCTCCGGCCGCGACCCGCGCCGCGGCCGCCGCGAGCTCTTCGTCCGGCGTCTTCACCCAGCCCGGACGCCAGGCCATCGCGTCGACGTCCACGGCCGGGATGCCACAGCGCGCCTCCAAACCCCGGGCGAGGGTGGTCTTTCCGCTCCCGGTGACACCGATGAGGAGGAGACGTCGGGCCTGCTGGGCCAGCGGGTCGTCGAGGGATGCGCGTGACACCCGCCGCACGCTACCGACCCTCGGGTGCGCCGGAGCCGATTTCGTGCTCAGGTGCCCCCGCGGGTAGCATTGAACGTCGGTCACGTGTGCCTTGCATACGCGAGGAACGCTTGGCCGATCACTCATGGGCGGACCCGACACCACGAAGGGTGTGCCCACCAACGGATTGAGAGGG
>JAKPEG010000167.1 GCA_029552065.1 Actinomycetes bacterium | reverse complement strand
CCGAGTAGCCCGAGCGGACACCGGGGGTTTGCGGCCGGACCCGACAAAATGACGGACAGTGTTGACAACACGAGTAATAGGCCCTATGGTCGGGCCGTGACCGCCACGACCTCCGCCCCAACCCCCACCCCTACCGCCCCGACCCTCGAGCAGTGCATCGCCGACCCTGCCCTCGCCGCCGCCGTCCGCGAGCTGGCCGCCAAGCTGGAGCGGCAGCGCTGGTTGGAGAACAGCCGCGAGAACAACGAGGCCTACGAGGCCGAGCTCGAGGAAGCGCTCGCGGTTGCTGAGGAACAGCGCGGGCCGCATCGGCTCGGCCTGCCCGGCCGGCGCGACGCGAAGTACCGGGCTGCCGACGCTGCGGTGAAATGGCTGCGCGACCGGCTCTCGGTTGTCAGCTCGGCCCTGTTCGAGCAGCGCGGCTACCTCACTGCCCCTGACGAGCTCGGATAACCGACCATGCGGCCGCCGACCTCGAAGGGCCGGGACCGGCTGATCGTCAGCCTGAGACGCTGTGTAAAATCGCACACCTGGAGACCACGACCCATGACGCCCACGACCGAGACCACGCCGACGCCCCGACGCCTGACCCTCCGCCAGATCGCCCGGTCGATCGTCATCGACCTGCGCTCGCAGGACCGAGCCGAGGACGACGAGCGCCAAGCCATCGAGCAGATCCGCGCCTGGCGGCAATCTGCGGCGCAGGCTGGCGATCGCCCCGTGTTTCAGGCGATCGACTATCTCGGCGAGCGCGCCGCCGCCGAGGTCTACCAGAGGGGCGGCCACTTCCGCCGATTTACCGACGCCGCCCTTGCCCGCCTCGAGCGGTGGTGGACCCGGCGCTTTGCCTGAACCCCGAAGGAGACCCCGACCATGACGACCGCGACCGCCATTCTCTCCGCCGCCTATAACGCCTCGGGCATCGCCGCCCGCTTCTCCGTCCTGTCGGTCCGCCGACTCGTCGCCTTCCTCGAGGCCGAGCGCCGCGGCGCCGGCTACCGGCATCCGGAGGTGACAGCCGAGGATCTTTTCCCGATCTTCATGCGCTTGTCCGTGGCGTCGCACTGGATCGTCTGCGTCGACGGGCGCCCGCACTTCGTCAGCCGGTCCGGGCTCCCCGGGTCGCTCGTCATCGCCGAGGGCGACTACGTCGAGCTCGAGGACACCTGGGCCGCGTGGTCGGAGGTGTGCCAGCTCGCGGTTCAAGAGCCCGTCCGGGCCTGCATCGTCCGCGCGACCGACGGCACCAAGCCGATCGCGCCGCTCACCGAGGAGCGCAAGACCGGGGGATGGTGGCAGGTGGGTGAGCGGGGCTCCGAGTGGGCTTGGAGCATCGCGGAGCACGGGTGAAGCCCAGCGCGCGGGCCGACGTCATGGGCGCATGAGCCAATCGACCGCCCGACGCCTGTCCCGCCGCGAGGTGAAGCGCCGCCTCCGCAACCTCGGCTGGCGCCCGATCCGGCAGACCGGCTCGCACGAGATCTGGGAGTCTCCAACCGGGGTCCGGGTGCCCGTCACCGCCGGCCACGAGGGGCAGACGATCG
>JAKPEG010000137.1 GCA_029552065.1 Actinomycetes bacterium | reverse complement strand
GCGGGCCATGCTGGTGTGCTCGCCGCGGCGGACGTACACGAGCTGGGTGCGCCGGTCGGTCGATGGTCCGCGCGGGTACCTGCCCGCGATGCACTGTCCGAAGGGACAGCTAAAAACCTTCGGGTGGTTGAAGAACAAACTCGTGTAGTGCGTCTCTGCTCACCGATGGATGGTAATGCGATGGACAACGATGGAACGCTGACGACTGCGACGACCACCGGTCTCGGGATCGACTACACGGCCCTCGCCAACCTCGACATCGAGGCGCACGAGCGGGCGCTGTGCGTGGAGGCGCTGCGCCGTGCCGGCTCGGTGCGGTCGGCCGCGGTGCTGCTCAAGATCAGCCGCTTCGCGCTGGGGCGGCGCCTGGAGAAGTTCGGGATCGAGGCGCCGGACCGGGCGACGATGCCGCGGCAGCTCCGGCAGCCGCGCGCGCCCAAGGCCGACACCGGCGAGCCGAAGCCGAAGCGCACCCGCAAGCCGAAGGCCGCGCCGGTCGAGCAGGTCGACACCGCGTCGCCGGCCGCCGAGCAGCCCGATGCGTCGGGGGAGGTCGCGGCGTGACCGAGCAATTTACCCCGCACCCGGTCGGCGTCTGGATCGACGACGACGAGATTCGCGCCCGCCCCCCCGGGGCCGCGCACTTCCACGGGCGGATCGTCATGCAGGCGACGCAGCCCGAGGTCCTGTATCGACGCGACGTCGAACCCGGCGCGCTCCACGGCCAGCACCCGATCGGCCTCTACTGCCAGATCGAGCTCGATGGTCAGCGCGCGACCGTATCGACCGACCACCTGCTCGACGCGCCCGGCGGCGCCAAGGTCGGCGACGCGTATCAGCCCGAGCTGGACGTCACGGGCGACACGGCGGGCGTGGCCTGCGGCGACGGCTACGAGGTCCCCTTCGCTGGCATGTGCCCGGTCCAGGGGGAGGGCGAGATAGACGGCCACCCCTGCTATTACCGGGCGCGAGGTCGGGTCTGGTCGCTCGAGGTGTACGGGCCAGGCGGCTCGGCCGAGAAGTCCGAGGCGATCTGGTCGACGGGGCGGGCCTGCTATGTGTGGCCCGACGCCGGCTACCTGCGCGCGGACCTGTCCGTGCAGAACATCGAGGGCGCGGTCGCCGAGTTCCGCGCCTGGAAGGCGGCAAACCCATGACCGACAGCAAGTACAACCTCTTCCGGATCGAGCGCGAGACGATCACGGCGGCGCTCGACGAGGCCGGCTCGATCGTGGAGGCGGCCGCGCTCCTCGGCATCACGCGGCACAGCCTGAAGCGCCGAATCATCATGCACAACATCAGGTGGCCGGGGCCGGCTGGCGTCGCGCGCAGCACGGCACCAGCGCCGAGGCCGGTCCCCACATTCAAGGTCGGCGACCGGGTGCGCGAGGTCGGGCGGGAGTGGATCGGCGAGGTGGGACACGTCTTCAAGGACGCGCGGCACCCGATCCGCGTGCGCTGGCAGGACGGCGCGGTGATCGACTACATGCCGCAGGCGCTCGAGCTCGCGGATCCGCCGCAGCCGACGATCGATGTCACGGGCGATCCGGAGACGCTCGGCAACCTCGGCTTCCAGATCGTGCGGGTGCGCGTCGCGGCCGAGTACGCCGCCGCTGCCCGCCACCTGCGGCGCCTGCACGCGCTGGCCGACGCTCGAGCTGAGCGCGCCTCTGCGAGCGTGGTCGAGCTGGCCCGCCTCATGGTCGACGAGTCGCGCGAGCGCCTGCTCGCGGTGTGCCGCGACCCGGGGCACGAGAAGCGCGGCAAGTTCGAGGCGATCGG
>JAKPEG010000136.1 GCA_029552065.1 Actinomycetes bacterium | reverse complement strand
GCGGGCCATGCTGGTGTGCTCGCCGCGGCGGACGTACACGAGCTGGGTGCGCCGGTCGGTCGATGGTCCGCGCGGGTACCTGCCCGCGATGCACTGTCCGAAGGGACAGCTAAAAACCTTCGGGTGGTTGAAGAACAAACTTGTGTAGTGCGTCTCTGCTCACCGATGGATGGTAATGCGATGGACAACGATGGAACGCTGACGACTGCGACGACCACGGGTCTCGGGATCGACTACACGGCCCTCGCCAACCTCGACATCGAGGTGCACGAGCGGGCGCTGTGCGTGGAGGCGCTGCGCCGGGCCGGGTCGGTGCGGTCGGCCGCGGTGCTGCTGAAGATCAGCCGCTTCGCCCTGGGGCGGCGCCTGGAGAAGTTCGGGATCGAGGCGCCGGACCGGGCGACGATGCCGCGTCATCCCCGCCAGCCGCGCGCGCCCAAGCCAGAGGGCGACACCGGCGAGCCGAAGCCGAAGCGCACCCGCAAGCCGAAGGCCGCGCCGATCGAGCAGGTCGACACCGCGGCGCCGGCCGCCGAGCAGCCCGAGGTCTCGGGGGAGGTCGCGGCGTGACCGACGGCAAGTACAACCTCTTCCGGATCGAGCGCGAGACGATCACGGCGGCGCTCGACGAGGCCGGCTCGATCGTGGAGGCGGCCTCGCTGCTTGGCATCACGCGGCACAGCCTGAAGCGCCGGATCATCTACCACCGGATCGAGTGGCCCCGCCGGCGGGTCGCAGCGCACTCCGAAGCGACGACCACGTTCGCGCCGAGGCCGGTCCCCACCTTCAAGGTCGGCGACCGGATCCGCGAGCTCGAGCGCCTGCGGCACCTCGCCGATCCACTCGCGCCCGACCTCGCGCACCCGCCGCAGCCGGCGACGATCGAGGTCACGGGCGATCCGGAGACGCTCGGCAACCTCGGCTTCCAGATCGTGCGAGTGCGCGTCGCGGCCGAGTACGCCGCCGCGGCCCGCCACCTGCGGCGCCTGCACGCGCTGGCCGACGCCCACGCCGAGGGCGCCTCTGCGAGCGTGGTCGAGCTGGCCCGCCTACTGGTCGACGAGTCGCGCGAGCGCCTGCTCGCGGTGTGCCGCGACCCGGGGCACGAGAAGCGCGGCAAGTTCGAGGCGATCGGCCTCGCCGCCGACGCGCTGCTGTCCGAGCTGTGCAAGGAGACCCCATGATCGAGTTCATTGCACAGAGCGGCAGCACCTACAGGGTCGACATGTCCGCGAGGACAGTCGAGTGTATCGAGCCCCCCGAGTCAGCGTTCCCGCCGCGCAAGGTGAGCGATCTGCATGGCCCTTACGCGCCCGAGGTCGGCAAGCGCTACCTCGCAGTCTGGGCACAGCCGAACGAGCACGGGCACACCATCATGCGCACCTCGATCGTGGTCGACGTCGAGGACATGGACGCGGCGCGCGAGCCGGCCTCGGCCGAGGACATCGCGTCGATGGGCCGGGTCGGGCGGCGGCTGTTCGGGTCGGGATACACGGCGCCGGGTGAGGCCCCATGATCGGCAAGGTCGTCGCGTGGCGGGACGTGCCCGTTGGCGCCCTTGTATGGGTGGAAGGCGGCACGCTCAGCGACATCGATGCGGCATGGATCCGCACCGCGCAGGACACCGGCG
>JAKPEG010000122.1 GCA_029552065.1 Actinomycetes bacterium | reverse complement strand
CCGGGCCGGTCCGGGTCGACGAGCAGCGCGCCGTCGCCGGCGATCTCGGGGATGCAGGACGCGTCGGCGGCGACCACCGGGCAGCCGAACCGTTGGGCCTCGACGACCGGGATGCCGAATCCCTCGTAGCGCGAGGGGAAGACGAGGGCGTCGGCGTGGGCGTAGAGCCAGGCGAGTTCCTCATCGGCCAGCCGCCCGGCGTAGCGGACGACGCCTTCGGCCGGCAGGGCGGAGGCGGCGAAGACCCGGGCCGATCGGGCTCCCACGACGAAGGTGCGCAGGCCGGCATCGGAAAGGGCCGCCAGTGGTGCCGCGAGGTTCTTGTGAGCGGCGGGTGTGCCCACACACAGGAGGAAGGGGTCGTCCAGCCCGGGCAGTGAGGGGCGCCGACGCTCGAGGCCCTCGAGGTGGTCGCTGCCGTCCGGGACGACCTCCCATCGGCCCCGGGGCACCCGCAGGACCTCGGCGAGCTCCTGCGCGCTGAACTCCGACACGGTGACGAGGGCGACGGCCCGACGGGTGAGGACCCGGTCGAGCAGTGCGTGCCAGGCCCGGAAGGCCCGGGTGTAGGTCGCCGGGAAGCGATGGACCCCGGCGTCGTGGAGTGCGGCCACCTGCCGCACCGCGAGCAGCGGCGCCGAGCCGGCGAGGCTCACGAGCAGGTCGTGTCTGCTCGCCCACGGCAGCCACAGCTGTTCGAAGGCCATCCCCCGCGCGGGGGCGGATCGGAGCGTGACGCCCGGAGGCAGCCACGCGGGCGCGGCCGCGCCGCGCGGGAGGTACAGGACGAGCGGGAACCGACCGGCCAGGCGGGCGGTGAGCTCGGCGGCATACCGCTGGGTGCCGGTGGCCGGTTGGGCGAGGAACTTGCCGTTGACCGCGAGGGCCTGCCGAGGCCGGCCGCCGATCATCCGTCCTCCTCGTCCTGGCCACCGGGACCGGATTCCCGGAACCACGGACCCCTGTCGGGGGCACGGGGTATTCTTACCCATACGGGGATTGGACCGCAGATGCGTGGCAGCGTCTGCGCCGGGGGGAAGAGGGGATACACAATGAGTGAGTTCGGGGCGTTGGTTACCTGGTTGACGACCGGGGCGGTGAGCCTGTGCGGGGGCTATCTCCTCGCCCGGGCGAGTTCGAAGCATGGTGTGGCACACGCGGCACACACCCCTGCCCGACAGCTGACGCGAGGTGGGACGACGAAGGATGGCACTGCGCAGTGAACCCGCGCTGAAGGCCGCCACGCACGGCCGGGCGAGGGTGGAGCGGGTGACCCGGTGGATCCTCGTCACCGACGTCCTCGTCGTCCTGTGGGCTGTCCTGGGGGCGCAGGTCCTGCGATTCGGCACGACCTCCGGCGCGACCGGGACCACCTCGACGTGGGATCTGGAATACACCTGGGTCTCGGCCGGGATCGTCGTCCTCTGGGTGCTGCTCCTGCGCCTGCACGGCGCCTACGACCCGCGGATGTTCGGGCACGGCATCCAGGAATACCGGGCCGTGGGCAATGCGACCTTCCGACTGTTCGCGGCGCTCGCCATCGTGAGCTATCTCGCCAAACTCGAACTCGCCCGTGGCTACGTCCTCGTCGCGTTCCCGGCCGGTCTGCTCGTCCTGCTGCTCACCCGGCGGATGTGGCGCACGTGGCTGGGCAGCCACCGCGCCCGCGGTGACTACGCCGACCTCGTCCTCGTGGTCGGCGACGCCCCCCATCTGCGTACCCTCATCCGCGACCTGCGAGCCGCTCCCGAGGCCGGCTTCGCCGTCGTCGGCGCGTGCTGCTCCGACGACGTGACGATGATCGACGGCATACCCGTCGTCGGCACCGAGGACGAGGCGGCCGCGCTCGCCGAACGACTCGACGTCGACGTCCTCGCCTGCTCGGTGTCCGGACGCCGAGGCGCCGACGGGTTGCGCCGGCTGAGCTGGGCCCTCGAAGGCACCGGTGTCGAACTCGTCGTGTCGCCCGGGCTCACCGACGTGGCCGGCCCGCGGATCCGGTCCCGACCGGTCGCCGGACTGCCGCTCATCTACGTCGAGGAGCCCACCTTCACGGGCGCGCCGCTGCTGTTGAAGTCCGCCCTCGACGTGGCCGTCGCCGGCTCCCTCATGCTCGTCCTGTCCCCCGTCTTCGCGGTCGTCGCCCTGCTCGTGTGGCTCGAAGATCGAGGACCGGTCTTCTACTCCCAGGACCGGGTGGGCATCCACGGCCGACGTTTCGTCATGCACAAGTTCCGCTCGATGCGGGTGGGTGCGGACGCGATGGTGCCCACGACCAACGAGGGTGCCGGGCCGCTGTTCAAGCTGCGCGAGGACCCCCGCGTCACGCGGATCGGCCGGTTCATCCGCCGCTACAGCCTCGACGAACTGCCCCAGTTCTGGAACATCATTCGCCGGGACATGAGCCTGGTCGGCCCTCGGCCGCCGCTGGCGTCCGAGGTGGCCGTCTACGAAAGGGACGTCCACCGCCGGCTGCTCGTCAAGCCCGGGCTCACCGGGCTCTGGCAGGTGAGCGGCCGCAGCGATCTGTCCTGGGAGGACAGCGTGCGGTTGGACCTCTACTACGTGGAGAACTGGTCGTTCACCACCGATCTGCGCATCCTGTGGCGCACCGCCCGGGCCGTGTTCGACCGCCGCGGGGCCTACTGACCGACCTCGGCGTCCGCGGGCTTGTCGACGGCGAGCAGTCGCTGCACCTCGGCCCGCAGGCCGGCCGCGAACCGCTCCGGACCGAACTCGGCGGCATGCGCTCGGATGTCCTCGGGCGACCAGGCCGTCTCGTCGGCCTTCGCCACGGCCGCGGCGATCGCCTCGGGGGTCGGCCGCGGGAAGAACAGGCCGGTCCGTCCCTCGACGACGGTGTCGAGGTAGCCACCCGACTCGAGCGCGAGGGTCGGCTTGCCGAAGACGCCCGCCTCGAGCGGGGTGAGCCCGAAGTCCTCGTAGCTGGGGGCGAGCAGGACGAGGCAGTGCGCATAGGTCCAGCGCAATTCCGCGTCGTCGAGGTCGCGCACGATCCGCACGTTGGGCGGGAGCGTCCGCACGAGCGCGGTGGCCTCCGGCCCGACGCCGACGACGACCAGGCGCCGCTGCGGCATACCGGCGAAGGCCGCGACCGCGGCCTCGACGTTCTTGTAGGGGAGCAGGCGCGAGACCACGAGGTGGTAGCCGTCGGCCCAGTCGGCGAGGTCGGCGACCGGCGTCTGCGTGTCCGAGGCGTCCATCGTCACCGGGGGGGCCAGCACGTCGGCCTCGATCCCGTATGCCGCCCGCACCCGCTCGCGCACGACCCGCGAGTTGACGAGATAGCGGTCCGCCCGGGCGGCGCTGCGACGGTCCCACCGCAGGAGGGTCGGCCGCAGGAGGGTGAGGCCGACCCGCGCGATGTCCCAGCGGCCGCTCTCGCCGAGGTAGAGGTCACGCTGGTAGAGCCACCGGGCCGGGGCGTGACAGTAGACGAGCCGGCGGCCGCGGCCGCCGAAGCCGTGCGCGAAGCCGCTACTCGAGGTGAGCACGACCCGTGCCTCGGGACGCACGAGCCGCGCGATCGGCGGCAGGACTGGGAGCGCAAGGCGATGGCTGTGTCGCAGGAGCGGGACCCGGTCGAGCGGCGAGACGACGATCCGCTTCTCGGCGAACTCCGGATAGGTCCGGTCCGGGTCGTAGAGCGTCGTGTAGATCGTCGCCTCGGGGAACACCCGCGACATCGCGAGCACGACCCGCTCGGCACCCCCCCGTTGGGTGAGGAAATCGTGGGCGATGGCGACGTCGGGCAGCCCGTCGCCGGCCGGAGCGCAGGTGTGGGTCTGCGTCGGGCAAGCACACGAGCCGACCCGCGGGTGCGCCCTCACGACGCCATCCCGGAAGCGACCCGGTCGAGGACGACCCGCATCTCGCCGACCCGTCGTTCCCACGTGGGGACCGTGGTGTCGACCGGGGGCAGCAGGCCAGGCCGTGCGGCACCGAGGGCAGTGGCGACGGCAGCGGGGAAGTCGGCTGCGCTCGCGACGGTCACCCGAGGCAGCCCGGCGTCGAGGAAGCCCGCGACGGGGGTCGAGACGACCGGCCGTCCGGCCGCCTGGTATTCGTATCGCTTGATCGGATCGAGACTGTCGGTGAATGCAGTGACGACATGGGGCACCACGAGGACGTCGGCATGGCGCAGGTAGGCCGCGATCCGCTCCGCCGGACGCGGGCCGAGCAACACCACACCCGCGGCGGAGAGTCGGTCGAGCTCCCCCGTGGTCAACGGCAACGGGCCGACGAGGACGAGACGGCCGATCCCTTGGAGGGCCTGCGCGGTGCGCACGGTGAGGTCGAGGTCCATCCGGTCGGGATGGACCGTGCCGGCGTAGAGGGCGACCGGCCCGGCGGGCAGGTCCTGCGGGCGCGCCGGGTCGACGAGATA
>JAKPEG010000105.1 GCA_029552065.1 Actinomycetes bacterium | reverse complement strand
GCGGGCGACCGTGCTCTTTCCGGTCCCGGGCGGGCCGACGAGCAGGACGAACGGGATCAAGCGGTCGCGGCAGGTGAGGATCTCGTCGTCGCGGATCCTCGAGGCGAAAGCGATCTGCCGCTCGGTGCCGCGCAGCCGCGGCAGGTCCGGGGCGGTGAACGGGTTGTCGAGCGGCAGGGCCGCCTGCTGCGCCGTCATGCTGGCCTCCCGAGGTCGAGGCAGGCCGGGCGCGCCGGCACCCGCACGTCGTCGTGGTCGCTTGCGTGGACGTGCGAGGCGGCGGCCCACCGGGCGACGAGGCCGCGCTCGAGCAGCGACCAGCCGCGGATCCAGTCGAGGCGGGGCGCGAGCGCGGCCTCGTCGGCGGCGTCCTCGGGCCACACACCGACGAGCAGCAGCAGGTCGTGCAGCGTCGCCGCGCCCTGCTCGTGGAAGAACTCCCACGCGTCGGCCCGGGCCTCCGGCTCGGTCGACGCGTGGTCGCTGCTCTCGCCGTTGTTCCATTCCCACCGCCAGACCCTGCCCATGATCTCGCCGAGGACCTCGCCGTCGTCGCCGAAGTCGTCGTAGGACATGCTCGCCATCCAGAACGCCTCGCGCACGTTCCAGCGGCAGACGATCTTGTAGGGCAGACCCGAGGCCCCAGGCGTGTCCCGCAGCTTGAACCCCGGCGGCAGCGCGGCGAGCTGGTGGTCGGCCCAGGCAGCGGCGTGAGCCGCTGCCTCGTCGGCGCACAGGTCGCCCTTGCCGGCGCCGCCCTCGGCCCGCGCGGCGGCCAGGGCGATCGCCTCGCCGGGCCGGCACCACACCCACCCGACCGGCGGGGCCTCGAGGTCGAGTGCGTCGGCCTGCAGCACCCCGGCGGCGACCGCCGCCGGCGAGCCCGCGAGCACCGGCGCGAGGTGGTAGCCCGGCGGCGGCTCGGCGAGGTCGAGTTGCTCCTCGTCGGCCTCCGGCAGCGGCAGGGTGCGGCAGCGGCAGGCATAGGCCATCGGGCAGGGCATCCCGCTGTCGCACACGCCGCCACACCCGCAGCAGACATGCCCGCCGCCGAGCCTCGGCCGCGCGCGGGTCTCGTCGAGGTCGTCGAGGCCGAGGGCGAGCAGCACGTCGGACGGGTCGGCGTCGAAGCAGTCGGCGACGCCGCCGATGAAGCTGCGGATCTCGTCGTCGTCGAGGCGGCCGCGCTCGGCGATCGCCGCAGTCGCGGCCTCGCAGGTCGAGCGCAGGATCGCGGCGGCGTAGTCGGGCATCACAGATCGATGAGTCATGGTCGTTACGCTCCAAGGATGCCGCCCAGGTCGCGGCCGGTGGTGGCGGAAGGATACGGGCTTCATGCGCTCTCCTTCGGTCGCTTGAAGATTGCGGTTTCCCACTTCTGAGTCGCCATGCGGCACCCATGACGCTTCGGCCAGGTCGGCATTCATCGCCGATTTCATGGGTCGGGCATGCATGCCAGACCGCAAGGATTCCCGCGACTTACGCGTTTCGGCCT
>JAKPEG010000062.1 GCA_029552065.1 Actinomycetes bacterium | reverse complement strand
ACGACAGCGAATAGAAACAGTTTCCTCCCTTCCTCTTGATGTAGACGCGGTTCCGCTGTACGTCTCGCACGACAGCGAATAGAAACTCCTCGCCCTTGAACCAAGCGGGGATGAGGTACTGCGAGGTTCCGCTGTACGTCTCGCACGACAGCGAATAGAAGCGCGAACCACGCCCGACGTCTCGGTTGGATACCCCTGGGGGTATACTGTCCATGGGCGAGTGGAGCTGGGTGAAGGAGGTCAACGGTGACCGGCGCGAACGACGCGGCGATCGAGACCGGGGCGAGGGCCGCCCTCACCTCCACCCTCCAGGGCCGCGATAGGCGCCACGCGTTGCCCGAGTGGCGGCACGTGCTCGCGGTCGTCGCGCATCCGGACGACGAGTCCTTCGGGCTCGGGGCGGTCCTCGACGCCTTCATCCGTGACGGCGCGACGGTCGACGTCCTCTGCTTCACCCAGGGCGAGGCCTCGACGCTCGGCGAGGCGCCGGATCTGGCCACCACCCGCGCGCACGAACTCGCCGCAGCCGCACGGGTGCTCGGGGCCCGGTCAGCCCTGCTGCGCGCCCATCCCGACGGCATGCTCGCCGACGTCGATCCGACCGTCCTCGACGACGACGTCGTCGCGGTCGCCAGGGCGGCCGGTGCGGACGGGCTGCTCGTCTTCGACGAGACCGGCATCACGGGACACCCCGACCATGTCGCCGCCACCCGCTCGGCGATCCGGGCGGCCGAGCAGCTCGGTATGCCGGTGCTCGGCTGGACGCTCGACGCAGACGTCGCCGAGCGGCTGCGTGCCGAGACCGGAGCACCCTTCGTCGGGCGAGCTCCGGACGAGATCCACGTGCAGATCGGGGTCCAGCGCGAGCGCCAGCGGGCGGCGATCGCCTGCCATGCGAGTCAGGCCGTGCCGACGAGCGTGCTGTGGCGGCGGCTCGAGCTGCAAGGGGATGCGGAGTCGCTGCGCCGACTCGACGGCACACATCGGAGCAGGCCCACGGACCACCCTCGCTGACCGGCGCGCGGGAGCTACTCGGGGCACAGGAGCTGCTGCGCGCGCCGCACTACTCCGGGCGCAGGAGTTCTCCCCGAGCCGCGAGGGCGATCGTGCGCACGAGGACGAGCACGACGAGCACCGTCGTCACGGCGAGAAGCACCCCGGCGATGATGCCGTAGCCGAGGCCCGAGGTGGCTCCCGCGAGGACGAAGGTGGCGACGGTGAGAGCGGCGAGCGGGAAGGTGTAGGCCCAGTAGGGCAGCGCGAACGGGATCGTGCGCAGCAGCCCGATCTGCGCGCCGAGCAGCAGGGCGAACATGAGGGCGGCGGCCCAGAGGATGCGCGGCACCGGCCCGGAGGCGTCGCCGGTGAGGACCGACCAGGCGACGACCGCGACCGCCGTCGGCGCGATGAAGATCGCCAGCGTCGGCAGCAGCCGCGCCGGCAGCGGCGCATCGTGGACGAGCACCCGCTGGAGCAGCAACGGGAAGAGCCCCACCCAGAAGACCAGTCCCACCCCGAAGCTGAACCACGCCAGCTCGATCGAGCCGACCTCGGCGGCGGCCAGCGGGGTGACGACGTTGCCGACGATGGGGATGAACCAGGCCGGGGTGACCGAGGTGTGGACGATGTCGGCCCGGCCGAACCACGCCGACAGGACGACAACGGTGAGGGTGAGATGGCCGAGCGCGCCCACCCACCAGAGCACCGCCGCGACCCCGGGCGCGACGGTCGTGAGCCCGGTCGCGAGCAGGAGCAGGGCGATCGTCGTCGTCGGCACGAAGGTCATCCGGATCGGATGCCGCAGCTCCGCCCTCGCGGCGGCCGGATGACGCAGCCATTTGGCGGCATACGCGAACGCGACGACGAGGAAGGCGACGACGGCGACCGCGAGCAGGACCGAGGACGGCCAGCTCGGCAGCGACCACACCTTCGCGGCCCGCCGCCACGCGAGCGAGGTGCCGGCCAGGCCCATCACCGCGGAGAACAGGGTCACCGGCAGATGCGCGAGCGACGAGCCCGCGGGTGGCGAGGCCGCAGCCATCGAGGCCGCAACCGACGAGGCCGCAGCCGACGAGGCCGCGGGCGGAGCATCGCCGGACATCAGTGGCCGTGCCCCTTGAGCACCATCCGCAGCATGCGGGCGTTGAAGACCGCGAACCGGGTGAGCTGCAAGGGGATCGACTGCCGGCGGCGCAAGGTGCGCTCGGTCGGCAGCGGTGCCGAGGACAGGTCGGCGACCTCGGCACCCGGCGGGGTGCTCAGGTGGGGATGGGGATTCGATGTGCTCACAGGATCACTCCGGGATGAACTGCCAGCCGAGCCGGCCCTTGGCCTTGTGGATGAACAGGTAGTGCAGCATGACCTTGACCCAGTGCCCCGAGAGCCCGAGCTCGCCCCGGGTGTCCTTGAGGTTGCGGCCGGTGGGGTACTTCTCGTAGTCGGGGACGATCGGCATCATCGTCATCGCGGCCGCCGACCCGGTCCGCAGGCTTGCCCCGGCCGAGGCCACGCAGGCCGCGCCCATGTCGGCCATCGACGCCTCGTGCGCCTTTGCGGCGGGACCGTGGGTGATCCGGTCGACGATCGTGAGGGCGACGGTCTTGCCCATGACGCCCGACGGCATACCCGTTCGCGGCGGAGACGGGGTGATGACCGTGCCGGTGGGGCTCGTGCGCGGCCGGGAGATCTGGTGCGGCGGCGCGAAGGCGATCCCGACGGCCCAGATGTTGTCGTAGCCCACGCTCTGGTAGGTCCTGGGCCAGTCGCTCGGGCGCCACTGCTCGAACGGCTTGGGTGTGTAGTCGGCGTCGACCTTCATGAAGCCGCTCGGCGCGAACAGCGCGGCGGTGATGTCCGCGCCGCTCTTGTCGTATGCCGCGAGCGCGACACCCCCGAACGGCGGCAGCAGCATGGCGAAGTCGAAGTCAAGTGAGTGCACCGAGCCGGCGAGCGTCTCGTAGTGGACCCGGCCCTGCTCGACCTTGGTCACGTGTGCGCCGAGGATCGCCTCGACCCCGCGCTCGCGGAAGAGCGAACCGGTCCACAGCTCGGAGGTCGTCTCGAAGCCCATCTCCGCGAAGGTCATCCCGCCGACCCCGAAGTCGCCGAGCTCGTTCTCGTTCGTGAGGTAGACGACCCGGGCGAGGTCGCGGACGCCCGCTTCCCGCAGCTCGTGGTCGACGTTGAAGACGTATTCGAAGGCCGCGCCCTCGCACGTGCACGTGCCGTGGCCCATCCCCACGACGAGGGTCTGGCGTTCCCCCGCCCGCAGCCGCGCGATCGTCTCCTCGAGCCGGGCGGCCGCCTCGGTGGCGTGGTCGGCCGTGCACACGCTCACCGTGTGCCCGTGGTCGGGGCCCAGGCCCTCGGTCGCCTGGAACTTCAGCTGCGGGCCGGTCGCGTTGACGAGGTAGTCGTAGCGCAATCGCTGCGACTGCCCGGCCCGCTCCGGCGAGGTGTGCTCGACGTCGACCGCCGGGCGGTCGCTGTCGGCGTCCCCCTCCGGCCGGATCGCGACCGCCTTGGCCTGCACGAAGCGGATGCCGCGCTTGGCATAGACCGGGGCGAGTGGGAAGACGACCTCCGTCTTGTCCATCTTCCCCACACCAACCCAGATGTTGCTGGGGATCCAGTTCCACTGCGAATTGGGCGTCACCACCGTCACCGTGTTGCCCTTGGGCAACAGGCGCGACAGGTGCAGCGCCGCGGTGTGCCCGGACACCCCGGCACCCAGCACGACGACATCGGCCATGGTCACTCCTCGCCTGACGGGCGTCGCTCGTGCGCCGCCGCGTGATTGCGCGACAGCATACCCCCTGGGGTATGCCGCTCGCACCGGTGCGCTTGCTCGTCGACCCCGCGACGAGCAGAGCGTCTCTCGATGTGCGGTCGATACCCCTGGGGGTATATGATCGGCGCAGTCACGAGACAGAGGAGAACGTCCAGATGTGCAGCCCAGTGCGGTGTCGGCAGTGCGGCAAGGTCACCTGGTCCGGGTGCGGCCAGCACGTCGCCCAGGTGAAGGCCCGGGTGCCCGCCGACCAGTGGTGCTCCGGCCACTCCGGTGGCGAGCAGCAGTCCACCAGCGCGGGCTCGTTCAGCCGGCTGTTCGGCCGGCGATGAGCCACCCCGGCACCTCTCGGGGCAGCGGGCGGGGGCGGCGCGTGCGCTCGGCGGCCATCGCCGCCGCCCTCGCCCTCGCTGCCGCCGGGGCCCTCGGCGGCCTCGCCGGATGCTCGTCCTCCTCCGGCAGCGCCACGAGCGTGACCGCCGGTCCCACGGCCACCGCCGCGCCGGCCAACGGCGCCGAACTCACCCCCGCGGCCTTCGCCGCCGCGCTCAAGCTGCCCGGGACGGTCATCCTCGACGTGCGCACGCCGGCCGAGTTCGCGAGCGGGCACCTGCGCGGCGCGGTCAACCTCGACATCGAGTCCACGGGGTTCACCGCCGGCCTTGCGAAGCTGGCCAAGGACGCGCCCTATGCCGTCTATTGCCGCTCCGGGAACCGCTCCGGCCAGGCGCTCGCGGTGATGACGAAGTCCGGCTTCACCCACGCCTACCACCTCGGCGGCGGGATCACCGCCTGGCAGAACGCCGGCGGCGAGGTCGTCACCGGCTGAGCGTCGCCGGCAGGTCGTTACCGGCTGAGCGGCGGGAGAGACAGACCCGCGTGGCTTCACCCTCGCAGCGGGAGCGTGAGGGTGAAGACCGCGCCCTCGCCGGGCCCCGCGGAGTCGGCCGTGAGCCGGCCGCCGTGCGCCTCGGCCAGGCGCCGGGCGATGGTGAGCCCGATCCCCGACCCGGTGTCGGCGGCGGCCTCGCCCGTCTCGGCAGCCTCGGCAGCCTCGCCCGTCTCGCCCGTCGCCGCTGAGCGCCGGGGCGCCCGGTAGAAGCGCTCGAAGATCCGCTCGAGGTCCTCGGCGGCCAGACCGACCCCGGTGTCCGACACCTGCACGATTCCCTCTGCGCCGTGCCGCTGCACGTCCACCTCGACCCGCCCACCCGCGGGCGTCGCGCGCAGCGCGTTGCCGACCAGGTTGGTGACGACCTGCCCGATCCGGTCCGGGTCGATCCAGGCCCGCACCGACGGTCCCCCGGGCGTCCGCAGCTGCACCCCGGCGTCCTCCGCCTGCGGCCGCAACCGCTCGGTCGCCGCCTTCACCACGGCGGTGAGATCGGCCTCGACGACGTGCAGCTCGATCCGCCCCTCCTCCGCCCGGGAGAGCGCCGACAGGTCGTCGGCGAGCCGCCGCAAGCGCCGCGTCTCGGCCGACAGCTGCGCCAGGGTCGGCGGGTCGGCGGGGACCACCCCGTCGATCATCCCCTCGAGGAAACCGTCGAGGACGGTGAGCGGCGTGCGCATCTCGTGGGTCACCTCGCCGAGCAGTCGGGTGCGCCGCAGCTCGGTCTCATGCAGAGCCCGCGCAAGCGCGCGCACGCTGTCGGCGAGATCGTCCAGCTCGGCGGTCCCGGGAGCCGGCACCGCGACGGCATACTCGCCGGCGGCCAGCCGTCGAGTCGTCGCCGCGAGCGCGGCCAGCGGACGGGTGAGCCGGTATGCCGCGACCGCGCCGAGCGCCCCGGCGGCCAGGACCCCGACGACCACGCCGACGAGCAGCGCCGAGTCGACGGCCGAGGCGAACTGTTCGCGCAGGCCCAGGCCCCGGCCCATGCCGCCGCCCATCGCCTGCATCTCCTGGTCGAACATCTGCGGGGCGAGCAGGCGCACGAGCAGGAAGGTCGCCGCCGCCCCGACGACGGCGACGAACAGGTGGCTGAGGACGAGCCGGCCGAGCAGCCCCCTCATCGCCGGTCACCGTCGACGAGCTTGTAGCCGACGCCGCGCACCGTGCCGATGAAGCGCGGGGCGGTGGCGTCGTCGCCCAAGGCCTTGCGCATCCCGCGGATGTGCACGTCGACGACCCGCTCGTCGCCGTAGAAGTCGTAACCCCACACCTCCTCGAGCAGTTGGGCGCGGGAGAAGACCCGCCCGGGCGAGCGGATGAAGGAATGGAGCAGGTCGAATTCGAGGGTGGACAGGGCGACCTGCTCGCCGTCGACGTGCACCTCCCGTCGGATCGGATCGAGGGCCAATGCCCCCACCCGCAGCACCGGGTCCTCCTCGACGGCACCGGCGGTGCCGGCCGCCTCGCCGGACCGGGCCCGGCGCAACACGGTCTTCACCCGGGCGACCACCTCACGGGGACTGAACGGCTTGGTGACGTAGTCGTCCGCGCCGACGGTGAGCCCGACGATGCGGTCGACCTCCTCGGCCCGCGCGGTGACCAGGACGACGTAGACGTCCGAGCTGCGCCGCAGGGTGCGCAGCACCTCGAGGCCGTCGAGGTCGGGCAGCCCCACGTCGAGCAGGACGAGATCGGGCGCGTCGGGGCCGGGCGCGGCCCGCCGGAGCGCGTCGGCGCCGGTCGCGGCCTCGGAGACCAGGAAGCCCTCGCTCTCCAGGTAGGCCCGCAGGATCTCGCGGATGCCCCGTTCGTCGTCGACGACCAGGACGCGTCGGCTCATCCCTCCTCCTCGGCAGGGTCGGTGGACGCCGGAAGGCGCGCTCCCCACCAGCGTAGGCGGGGTGCGCGCCGGCCTCGGCTCGGACGTGCTCTGCTGTGCCGGCGTCCGCCTGGCTCAGCTCGCGTCGGCTGCGCAGCTGCCCTGGCCGTCGCCCGCGTGGCTGCCAGGGCCACCCATGGCGCCCCGGCCGTTGCCCTGACGGTTGCCCATGCCCTGGCCCATGCCTTGGCCGTTGCCCATGCCTTGGCCCATGCCCTGGCCGTTGCCCTGGCCATACATGCCTTGCCCATTCATGCCGCCCTCGTGCTGGCCCGCCGGGTCACCGACGGTGCCACCGCTCGCCGCGTTCTCGTAGGCGGCCAGGTGATTGCGCGAGCCCGCGAGCAGCCGCTCGAAGACCGCCTTCGCCGCCGTGTCGTCGGTCGCCGCGATCGCGGCTTCGAGGTCCGCGATGTCCCGCTTCTCCAGCTCGACCCCGACGGTGTATGCCGCCTGCAGACTCGACTTTCCCTGGGCCAGCCACTCGTCGTAGAGCTTCTGCAGCTCGGTGTTGGCGTAGCTGCCCGCCGGGAGCCCGGCCGAGGGGTCGGCGAGCCCGCGCGTGGACAGTTGGGTGCCGATCGCGTCGAAGTGCATCTGCTCGCTGCGGGTGATCATGCTCATCGGACGCGCTCCGTCGTATGCCGCCGCGAGCGCGGCATACAGGTCGCGGGCCATCCGCTCCTCCTCGCGGGAGAAGGCGAGGCTGGCGGCGAGCGTCGTCGAGGTGCTGCCCGAGCCGATGCTCGATCCGGTGCTCGATCCGGTGGTCACTGCCTCGGGCGCGGTGACCGCCGACGCGCTCGCGGCCGCGCCGATCCCGAGGCCGAGGGTCACGACGGAGACGAGGGTGACGACGGTGCGGTTGCGCTTCATGGTGTGCTCCTTGGCTCGAATGCGTCTGTAGCGCAGTCAACGACCTCACCGTGAAGCGACGAGGGGGCCAGTGTGAAGCCTTCGTGAAGGTCGCCGGGGTTCGCGGAAATATACCCCCTGGGGTATTCTGTTGACGCTGATCGCCGCACCACGCAGGATGCAGCGGAGCCACCAAGACCGGAGCACCCGGCCACCGACGAAGACCCAGACGGAGAAGCCGATGCTGTTCACGCAGTACTACCTCGACTGCCTCTCGCAGGCCTCCTACCTCGTCGGCGACGAGACCACCGGCCGGGCGGTCGTGGTCGACCCGCGCCGCGACGTGGGCGACTACCTCGCCGACGCCCGCGCGGCCGGGCTCACCATCGTCGGGGTCGTCAACACCCACTTCCACGCCGACTTCGTCTCCGGCCACCTCGAGCTGGCGAAGGCGACCGGCGCGTGGATCGGCTACGGCGCCGCCGCCTCCCCCGAGTTCGAGTTCCGGGCCCTCGCCGACGGCGAGCGGATCAGCCTGGGCGAGGTCACCCTCGAGATCATGGCGACCCCCGGCCACACCCCCGAGTCGATCAGCGTCCTGGTCTTCGAGCACGCGGGTGACCACACGGCATACGGCGTGCTCACCGGCGACGCGCTGTTCATCGGCGACGTCGGGCGACCCGACCTGCTCGCCTCGGTGGGGGTGAGTGCGGAGGCACTCGGCCGGATGCTCTATGACTCGGTGCAGCGCAAGCTCATGGGTCTGCCCGACGAGGTGCGGGTCTTCCCCGCGCACGGCTCGGGATCGGCGTGCGGGAAGAATCTGTCGACCGAACGGCAGTCGACGATCGGCGAGCAGCGGCGGCTCAACTACGCGTGCCAGCCGATGAGCGAGGAGGACTTCGTCGCGGTGGTCACCGAGGGGCAGCCGAGCGCGCCGGGGTACTTCCTCTTCAACGCGACCGTCAACCGACAGCAGCGGGCGGTCCGGGAGCTCGACGTCGCGATCCCCGCGCTCGACTCGACCCAGGTCGCGGCGGCGCTCGCGGCCGGGGCGATCGTGCACGACGCGCGCGATGCGATGGAGTTCACCGCCGGGCACCTCGTCGGTGCGGTGAGCGTGCCGGCCGACGGACGGATGGCCGAGACCGCCGGGATCGTCTTCACGCCCGAGCAGCAGATCGTCGTCATGGCTCCCGACGGCCAGGAGCAGGACGTCGCCCTGCGCCTCGCGCGGATCGGTTTCGACCGGACCGTCGGCTACATCGCCGACCCCACGGCATACCTGCTCGCGCATTCGGACCGGGTGGAGCGGGCCAGCCGGCTCACCGTCGCGCAGTGCGAGCAGGCCCTCGCCGACCCGAGCGTCCAAGTCGTCGACATCCGCAACCCCGGCGAGACGGCCGGCGGCACGATGCCCGGCGCGCGAGTCATCCCGCTGCCGGAGCTGCCGCGGCGGCTCGCCGAGCTGGACCCCGAGGCGCCGGTCGTCCTCTACTGCGCGGGCGGCTGGCGCTCGAGCGTCGGCGCGAGCATGCTGCGGGCGCAGGGTTTCGCCGACGTGTCGGACCTGCTCGGCGGCTACGGCGCCTGGGAGCAGGCCCACCCCGTGAGCGCCTGACTCGGTTCGCGGCTGCAAAACCGCACACCCGAGCGCGTATGCCGTGACGAAACCCCCTTCGTCACGGGAAAGGTGCACAGTCAAGCGGTTACTCGCGGGGAGGGGGTGCCTCGGGCCGCACGGGCGGCAGGCGGGCGGCGCGCGGGTGGCGCGCGGACCTGCCGCCGACTGCCCCCAGGGGGTCCATGTAAAAGCGCCAGGGGGTCCATGCAAAACCGCACACTTGAGCGCGTTTCCCGTGACTAAGCCCGCAAGTCACGGGAAAACCGCACAGTCAAGCGCTTACTCCGCGGAGTGGGGCGGGTCCGCGGAGTGGCGGGGTGGAGTCAGGGGGGAGATCAGGG
>JAKPEG010000061.1 GCA_029552065.1 Actinomycetes bacterium | reverse complement strand
GTGAACCCGTCGTATGCCGCGAGCTCGAGCTCCAGCTCCACCCGACTGTCCGTGGTGTTGACCGACTGGCCACCGGGGCCGGGGGAGCGGGAGAAGCGCTCGACGAGGACCCCGGCGGGCACGACGAGGCCGTGGGGCACGCCGGGTCCGGGAGCGATGACGAGGTCCACGCACCCATCATCGCCTCGCGGAGCGCGCTGGTCTGTGTTGCGTCCGACGGGCTCCTGCGTGGAGGCAACCACTTTGTCGGACGCAAGGCGATGCATGGACAGATGTGGGACGCTCACGTCATGACCCGCCTCGGCCACCAGGTCCCGAACTTCACCTATCCCGGAGTGGGCAGCGACGGCCTCTTCGAGGCGGTGGCCGCGCAGGCGGTCGAGGCGGAGGAGAGCGGCTTCGACACGGTCCTCGTGATGGACCACTTCTACCAACTGCACATGCTCGGCGCGCCGGACAACGCGATGATCGAGTGCTCCACGCTGCTCGCCGCACTCTCCCAGCGCACCTCGCGGGTCGCCCCGACGAAGGAGCAGGCGCAGGCGGAGCTCGACGCGGCTGTCGCGGCGATCCCCGAGCTCGCGGCGCGTGCCGGAGGGGTCATCCTCGGCTCACCGGACGAGGTGCGCCCGATCTACGAACGCATCCTGGCCAGCGGCGTCGACGGCGTGACCGTCAACCTCCCCGCCAACGGGCACGTCCCCGGCCGCGTCGCCCTCCTCGGCGAGACGCTCGCCCCGGTGGTGAACCGCTCATGAGCGAGGCGATCTACGACATCGAGGAGCAGTGGCAGGCCGTCGAGGCCGGTCTGCTCGAGGGCGAGCAACTCGTCGCCGTCTACGACGCCAAGGATGCGGGCACCGGGTTCATCGGCCTGACCGACCTGCGCATCGTCCTGCAGGACGAGTCCTACGTCGGCGGCCGGGTGGCCCTGACCTCGATCCCCTACGGAGGCGTCCACGCGGTCTCGCTCGTCGCGAACAAGTCCTTCCTCGGCGGCTACGTCGAGGCCGCGACGGTGTCGATCGGCATCTCGGGGCACACCTACGAGGTCGAGCTGCGCGGCCACGACAAGGCGCGCCACGTGCACGACGTCATCCTCCACTACGCGGCCCGCGCTCACTGACCGTCGGGTCGTCCGGCGGCTCCTCGTCGCCGGCGGCCTCGTCGCGGTCGGCCCACTCGAGCAGGGGCGTGATGTCGAAGACGTGGTCGTCGATGTCGGCCATGAGGTCCCCGAGCTCGGCAAAGCGCGCCGGCATCGTCGCGATCGTGAAGTCACCCGGCTCGGCCGTGTCGATCTCGTCCCAGCGCAGCGGCGCCGACACGCGACCCTCGGGCGTCCCGCGCACCGAGTAGGCCGCCGCGATCGTGTGATCGCGCGCGTTCTGGTTGTAGTCGACGAACACCGCGTCGGGGCGGCGGTCCTTGCGCCACCAGGTCGTCGTCACGTCGTCGGGCAGTCGCCGCTCCACCTCGCGCGCGAACGCCAGTGCGGCCCGGCGCACCTCCTTGAAGCCGTGCTCCTGCCGGATCCGCACGTAGACGTGCATCCCCTTCCCGCCGCTCGTCTTCGGGAAGCCGACCGCGCCGAGTTCGTCGAGCACCTCGTGGGCGACGTGCGCGGAGCGCCGCACCGCGGCATACGAGGCGTCCGGCATCGGATCGAGGTCGATGCGCCACTCGTCCGGCATCTCGAGCTCGGGGCGACGGCTGTTCCACGGGTGGAACTCGACCGTGCTCATCTGCACCGCCCAGACGACATCGGCCAGGCGCGTCACGCACAGCTCGTCGGCGTGCAGCCCCCACCGCGGGAAGAACAGGCGCACGGTCTCCACCCACGGCGGCGCACCGCGGGGCAGCCGCTTCTGGTGGACCTTCTCGCCGTCGACCCCGTCGGGGAAGCGGTGCAGCATGCAGGGCCGCTCCCGCAGCGCATTGACGATGCCCGGGCCGACGGCCTCGTAGTAGCGGGCGAGGTCGAGCTTGGTCTCGCCGCGCGCCGAGAAGTAGACCCGCTCCGGGTTGGAGATCCGCACGTCGAATCCGTCGACATCGAGGATGACCGGCTCCCCGAACTCACCCTTGCGCGCCATCACCGCAGCGTATGCCGTGCGGCCGGCCGGGTGGCTGCCCGCGGCATACGCTGGCGATTCAGCTCGTGCCGGAGGCGCCCCAGCGCTCGCCCATGAGACGCGGGATGAGCAGGAGCACGAGGAAGAGCAGGCCGACGACGACGGCGCCCCACATCAGCCAGGTGCCCGTCGAGTCCTCGCCCCACAGGGTCGACCCGAAGGCGACCCCCACCCCGTAGACGACGGCCACGATGGCGACGATGGCCTGGCGGGTGCGCAGTGGAAGTCCGAATGTCATGGCGTGCCCCAATCCCCGTGGGGTGCCCCCGACGAGAGCCCCCGCTGTCGCTGACAGCGCGAGTCAAGCGCACGGACGTGGCCCGTGTCACGCACGCCGGTGCGTCGTGACCGGACCGTTAGGGTTGCCCCATGACCGAGCAAGTGACCGTCCAGCGGCTCATTCCCGCCCCCGCCGAGGCCATCTTCGACCTCCTGGCCGACCCCGGGCGCCACCACGAGATCGATGGCTCCGGCACCATCGTCGGGGCCCGGTCCGCCGGGGAGCGCCGGCTCGCGCTCGGGGACAGCTTCGGCATGGACATGGACTGGGGCGTGAACTACGCGACGAAGAACGTCGTCGTCGAGTTCGAGGAGAACCGGCGGATCGCGTGGCAGACCCTGGCCCCCAAGCCGCTGTCCTACGTCCTCACCGGCCGGATCTGGCGCTACGAGCTCGAGCCCGTCGAGGGCGGCACGATCGTGCGCGAGACCTGGGACACCCGCCAGGAGGCGCTGCCGAGCCGCTACGTCGTGCGCGCGACGTTGACCGACCTCACGCGACGCAACATGGAGAAGACCCTCCAGCGCATCGAGGACGTCGTCACCGCCTGAGCGGACGGCCCGAGGGCTACGAGGGCGACACCCCCTCGGGCACCTCGAGCTCGTCCACCGGGTCGACCGGACGCACGATCAGCACGTCGCAGGTGGCCTTCTTCGTGACCTCCTCGGCCGTTGTGCCCAGCAGGCGTCCGGCGAGGGAGCGGTCGTGCACCGCCCCCATGACGATGAGGTCGGCCGACCGGTCCTCGGCCGCCTTGACCAAGGCCTGGGCGGGCTCGCCGTCGATGAGCAGGGCCGCCGACACCGTTGCGCCCTGGGCTCGGGCCACCTCGCCTGCCCGCGCGAGGGCCAGGTCTGCGGCCGCACGCCCGAGCACCTGCCCCGACCGGGTGTCACCGAGCGTCGCGACGTTCTTGGCCTCGTCGCGACGCGACAGCTGGGCGAACGCGCAGATGATGACGAGGTCGGCGTGATCACGCGTCGCGAGCCACACGCCCTGGCGACCGTGGGCGCGGCGAGGTCGGAGCCGTCGGTGCCGACGACGATCGTGCGGTAGTCCTTCATGGTTTTGGCGCGCTCCTCTCAGTGCCCGCCGGCCATCGGCATGGCGCCGACGTCGTCGACGTCACGGACGATGGGGGGTTCCGTGATCCACTGCATGACGAGCGCGGCGATCCCCAGGAAGACGCCGGCGAACAT
>JAKPEG010000013.1 GCA_029552065.1 Actinomycetes bacterium | reverse complement strand
CTTGGCTGCCAGTGACGCCCGGATGCGGGCGCCGTGGGATCCGGCGAGCGACACGCTGGCTGCGAGTTCGGCGAGTTCGGTTACGCCGAGCCGATCGGCGAGCCCGGCGAAGGTGTCCCATGGGGATTGGCCGGTGAGGCGTGCTCGGCGTAGTTCGCTGCGGATGGTGCGGTAGCCCCACCCGTCTCCGGCGTCGGCGGCAGCGTGCAGGGCGGTCTCGATGCCAGCTCCTCCGGCGAGCAGGACGTTGACCAGGTCCAGGTAGGACGACAGGGCGTGACGGAACGCTCGTCGGCGGCGTTCGGCCTCGTCGCGCAGAAGGAAGTCGGGGAGGATGAACCCGGCGGCGGCGGTGGCGAGGGACAGGACGCCGATGACACCGACGGGCATGGTCATCCCGGCGAGGGTGAGGGCGACCGCCGCGAGGTTGGGGACGAGGAGCCCGGCGACGGCGCCGAGGAGCTTGTCGAAGGCGTGGCGTTCGGGGGTGCGTTCGACCAGCTCGAGCTCGCTGAGCAGCCCTGTCGAGGTGTCCTGTCCGACGGCCCCGATGATCCGCCGCGAGATCGACCCGATGCGGTCGATGGTCGGGTCCGCTGCTGGCGCCTCGGTACCGATCGGTGTTCCTGGGCGGGCCAGGTCGGCGAGGACGAGCCCGATCGGGGTGGGTCGAGGGGCGAGCGCACGCCATGTGATCAGCGCGCCGGCGCCGATTCCCGCGCCGAGGAGGCACATGACGACGACGTTCACGGCTCGGCTCCCACCGTTGTCGGGCTGGCGGCTCGAGCCGTGAAGCGCTCGGGTAGGTCGATGCGGGCCATGCGGGTGAGGAGCCATCCGCCGGTGGCGAAGATGGCGCCGACGACGGCCAGAACGAGTTGACCAACGGGGCTGTCGTAGACGGCGAGATAGTCCCGGTTGACCAGAGCGAGGAACACCACTGCGGCGACGACGACACCGACGATCACCTTGGTGGCAGTTCGCACTCTTGTACGACCGACCTCGACGCGGATGCGCATCCTCGCCTCGCCGCGGGTGGCATCGGCGAGCCGGGACAGGAGGCTGGACAGGTCGCTGGCTTCCATCCGGGCGGCGATGACGAGCGCTGCGACGACCAGATCACCGGAGGGGTGGTTGAGGTCGTTGCCGAACGCGACGAGCGCATCGGGCAGCGGTTGGTGTTCGAGGCGACGGACGAGGGTGCGGACCTCGGGGGCGATCGGTGCAGGGGCGACGTTCGCGGTGGCGATGATGGCTTCTTCGAGCCCGGACGCGGCGACGATCGAGTCGCGGATCATCTCGGTCCACGAGGCGATGGCCTCGGTGCGGGCGATCTCACGGTCGCGGTGGCTCTTTCCTCCGAGCACACCCGGCAGGGCGGCGACGGTGAGCGCGCCGAGGACCCCGCCGACGAACCAGCCGGTGACCGCCCACACAACGATGAACGCAGCGACGCTGGACGCGATGCGGGCCGTTCTGGGGCCGCCGACTCTGCGTTGTGCGCCGGCTCCTACCCCTTCGAGGATCGGTCTGCCGGTGAGCCCGGCGGCGACGAGCAGGAGCCCCAGCGCAGCGCCGGCCGCGAGTGCGGCGATGACGAGGACGCTCATCGCCACCACCCGTCGGCCATGG
>JAKPEG010000003.1 GCA_029552065.1 Actinomycetes bacterium | reverse complement strand
ACACCGAACTCACGCTCGGGAGGAGGGGCGGCGAGCAGGTCGCGCAGCAGCCGGAGATAGCGCGGTTCGAACAGCTGCAAGGGCAGCGTCGCCCCTGGCATGAGCACGGTGCCGAGCGGAAAGAGCGGCAGGCTCGCCATCACCCCAGGGTATGCCGCCCTCCCCGCTAGGCCCGCCACGCCAGCCGGACTCGATCACCCGGACGCAGCTGCGCGGCCCGATCCGCTGCGGCCCGGGCGAGCACCCCGACCACCGGGTAGCCACCGGTCACCGGGTGGTCGGCGAGCAGGACGACCGGCAGCCCGTCGGGGGGCAACTGGACCGCCCCGCGGACGAGCCCCTCGCTGGGGACCTCGGCGCCCCGGCGCGCCGGGACCCGGGCAAGCGGGGTGCCGACGAGCCGCAGGCCGACCCGATCACTTGCCGGTCCGACCGTCCACCCACTCCGCTCCAGGTCGCCCGGGTCGGCGAGCCAGCCGGTGCGAGGACCGGTCAGCACCTCGAGGTCGGTGAGTTCCGCGTCGGCGCCCGATCCGCCGACCACGGTGAGCCCGTCGCTCTGCCCGGCGTGCTCGCCGAGGTCGAGGGAGCCATGCCGGGCCGCCCCGATCGGCAGGACGTCCCCGGCTCGCAGCGGCGGCGGACCGAGACCGGCGAGCGTGTCGGTCGAGCGGGAGCCGAGGACGGGGTCGACGGCGATCCCCCCGCGGACGGCGAGGTAGCTGCGCAGCCCGGTGGGCGGCATACCGAGCTCGATCGTCTCGCCGTCGTGCACCGCGACCGGGGTCGCGTGCGGGACCGGCCGGCCGCCGACCCGCAACGGCGCGGGCGCACCCGTGACCGCGACGGTGAGTTCGCCGCACGACCTCGCCCGCAGCCCGCCCAGGAGCAGTTCCAGCGCCGCGCCCCCCGGCGGATCCCCGACCAGCCGTTGGCCCCGCCGGTATGCCGTGCGGTCGGCTGCGCCCGACGGGCTCACCCCCATGGCGGCGTAGCCGGTCCGGCCCTCGTCCTGCACGAGGGCGAGCGGGCCGGGGTCGAGGACGAGCAAGGCCGCG
>JAKPEG010000002.1 GCA_029552065.1 Actinomycetes bacterium | reverse complement strand
GGGGTGCCGTCCTCGAGGAAGGGCATGTCCTCGATCGGGAGGATCTTGGAGATGACGCCCTTGTTGCCGTGGCGGCCGGCGAGCTTGTCGCCGTCGGTGATCTTGCGCTTGTTGGCGACGTAGACCCGGACGAGCTGGTTGACGCCGGGAGGCAGGTCGTCGCCGTCGTCCTTGTCGAAGACCTTGACGCCGATGACGGTGCCGGTCTCGCCGTGCGGGACCTTGAGCGAGGTGTCGCGCACCTCGCGGGCCTTCTCGCCGAAGATCGCGCGCAGGAGGCGCTCCTCGGGAGTGAGCTCGGTCTCACCCTTGGGGGTCACCTTGCCCACGAGCAGGTCGCCGTCGCGCACCTCGGCGCCGATCCGGATGATCCCGCGCTCGTCGAGGTCGGCGAGGACCTCCTCGGAGACGTTGGGGATGTCGCGGGTGATCTCCTCGGGGCCCAGCTTGGTGTCCCGGGCGTCGACCTCGTGCTCCTCGATGTGGATCGAGGAGAGGACGTCGTCCTGGACGAGCCGCTGGCTGAGGATGATCGCGTCCTCGTAGTTGTGGCCCTCCCAGGGCATGAACGCGACGAGCAGGTTGCGTCCGAGCGCCATCTCGCCGCCCTCGGTCGCCGGGCCGTCGGCGATGACCCCACCGGCCTCGATCCGCTGGCCCTCGTCGACCCGGACCACCTGGTTGTAGCAGTTGCCCTGGTTGGAACGGTCGAACTTGGCGATGCGGTAGGTCCGGTTGACGCCGTCGTCCTGGGCGATGGTGACCAGGTCGGCGGACACCTCGGTGACCACGCCGGCGGCCTCGGCGAGCACGACGTCACCCGAGTCGAGCGCGGCGCGGTATTCCATGCCGGTGCCGACCAGCGGCGCCTCGCTGCGCACGAGCGGGACCGCCTGGCGCTGCATGTTGGAGCCCATGAGGGCCCGGTTGGCGTCGTCGTGCTCGAGGAAGGGGATGAGCGCGGTCGCGGCCGAGACCATCTGGCGGGCCGAGACGTCCATGTAGTCGACGTCCTCGCCCGGCACGTATTCGAGCTCGCCGCCCTTGGTCCGCACGAGCACCCGCTCCTCGGCGAAGCTGCCGTCGGCGGCGAGTGCGGCGTTGGCCTGGGCCTTGACGTAGAGGTCTTCCTCGTCGGCCGACAGGTAGTGGACCTCGTCGGTCACCTTGCCCTTGACGACCTTGCGGTAGGGGGTCTCGACGAAGCCGAAGGCGTTGATCCGGCCGTAGGAGGCCAACGAGCCGATGAGGCCGATGTTGGGACCTTCCGGGGTCTCGATCGGGCACATCCGGCCGTAGTGGCTGGAGTGGACGTCGCGGACCTCCATGCCCGCGCGGTCACGGGACAGGCCGCCGGGGCCGAGCGCGGACAACCGCCGCTTGTGGGTGAGTCCGGCGAGCGGGTTGTTCTGGTCCATGAACTGCGAGAGCTGGCTGGTGCCGAAGAACTCGCGGATCGAGGCGACGACCGGGCGGATGTTGATGAGGGTCTGCGGCGTGATCGCCTCGACGTCCTGCGTGGTCATCCGCTCGCGGACGACCCGCTCCATCCGGGACAGGCCGGTGCGCACCTGGTTCTGGATGAGCTCGCCCACGCTGCGCAGGCGGCGGTTGCCGAAGTGGTCGATGTCGTCGGTCTCGACGAGCATCTCGACCGGCTCGCCGTGGCGACGGCCGGGCATCGTGGACTCCCCGGCGTGCAGGGCCACGAGGTAGCGGATGGTCGCGACGATGTCGTCGATCGACAGCGTCGAGGCCGACAGGGGCGCCTCGACGCCGAGCTTCTTGCCCAGCTTGTAGCGACCGACCTTGGCCAGGTCGTAGCGCTTGGGGTTGAAGTAGAGGTTGTCCAGGAGGGTCTGGGCGGCCTCCTTGGTCGGCGGCTCGCCCGGGCGCAGCTTGCGGTAGATGTCGAGCAGGGCGTCGTCCTGGCCCTGGGTGTGGTCCTTCTCCAGGGTGAGGCGCATCGACTCGTAGTCCCCGAAGGCCTCGAGGATCTGGTCGTTGGTCCAGCCGAGCGCCTTGAGCAGGACGGTCACCGACTGCTTGCGCTTGCGGTCGACACGCACACCCACCATGTCGCGCTTGTCGATCTCGAACTCGAGCCAGGCACCACGGCTGGGGATGACCTTGGCCGTGAAGATGTCCTTGTCGGAGGTCTTGTCGGGCGTGCGCTCGAAGTAGGCACCCGGGCTGCGGACGAGCTGGGAGACGACCACCCGCTCGGTGCCGTTGATGATGAACGTGCCGCGCTCGGTCATGAGCGGGAAGTCGCCCATGAACACCGTCTGGCTCTTGATCTCGCCGGTGTTGGTGTTCATGAACTCCGCGGTGACGAACAGCGGCGCGTCGTAGGTCTGGTCGCGCTCCTTGCACGCCTCGATCGTCTTGCGCGTCTCCTCGAAGCGGTGGTCGCGGAAGGAGAGGCTCATCGAACCGGAGAAGTCCTCGATGGGGGAGATCTCCTCGAAGATCTCCTCGAGGCCGGAGCGATCGGGGACGTCGGTGCGCCCCGCCGCCTTGGCGGCGGCGACCCGGGCCTGCCAGCGCTCGTTGCCGAGCAACCAGTCGAAGGACTCGGTCTGCAGGGCCAGCAGGTCGGGGACCTCCAGCGGCTCGTGGATGCGGGCGAAGCTCAGTCGGCCGGAAGCCGTCCGTGCTGTCGAGGTCGGGGTGGTGCGGACGTTCTGGGACGCGTTGCGCGAGGCAGCCAACGGGGGTCCTTCCACGGGCGTGCTGGTCGGTGTCGACGCGCGGTCCGGGCTCTCACCTGCGACGTCTCCCGCACGGCACGGTGCCGGACACGGAGGGCGTCGGCACGTCAGCGCTCGAGAAAGGGGGCAGGGTCAGGGCAAGGGCAGCGCAAAGTGGGAGCCTAGCCGATCCTGGGCATGGTTGTCCAGCCCAGTCAAGTCCCGCGCCTGTCACGACCCCGACGTCGTGCGGCCGCGTCGCTGACCCGGTTGCCACGAGGATGACTGGTTCGGCCGCGCGAGTCAAGGTATGCCGTGCCACAGGCTCCCCGCGCGTGTCGCCGACGGCTTGCCGCGCGGGTCGCCAACCGACCCGTCCAACCGTCCCGGTCGGCGGCACGGAGGCCAGCTCGAACGAGCGCCTCCTGTCCGGGAGTTGTTGCGGGACAATGCGATCCGCTCGCGCGCGTCCCGGGTCGGCGAGGCCCGGCCGCACCCGTCGGCGGGTGGTCTTCCCCCGAGCGGCACCGTGGGGTGGAATGGGGCATGGCCGCTCTCCCCCCGCCTCCCGCGGCGACCTCCCTGCCGGACGGGGCCGACCGTCCGGTGCCACCTGCCGTCCTCGACGAGCTGCGCCGCATCGTCGGGGCCGAGCATGTGCTCGTCTCCGACGGCGAGGTCGAGCCCTATTCCCGCGACGCCACTCCCCTGTTCCGCGCCCGCCCCGGTGCCGTCGTCCTGCCGGCCGCCACCCGCGAGGTCGCCGCCGTCCTGCGGCTGGCGAGCGCGCACGGCATACCGGTGACACCTCGTGGCGCCGGGTCCAACCTGGCCGCGGCGACGATTCCCGAGCACGGGGGGATCGTCCTGGTCCTCACCCGGATGAACGCCGTCAAGGAGATCACCGGCGACGAACTGCTCGCCGTCGTCGAGGCGGGCGTCACCACCGCCGAACTCGCCGACGCCTGCGCCGCGCGGGGCCTGCTCTATGCGCCCGACCCCGGCTCGCGCACGGTATCGACGGTGGCCGGCAACGTCGCCATGTGCGCCGGCGGGCTGCGCGGGCTGAAGTACGGCGTGACCCGTAACTACGTCCTCGGCCTCGAGGTCGTCCTGCCGACGGGTGAGGTCATCCGCACCGGGGGACGGCTGTGGAAAGACGTCGCCGGCTACGACCTCACCCGGCTGCTCACCGGCTCGGAGGGCACCCTCGGGGTCATCACCGAGGTGACGGTCGCGCTACTGCCCATGCCGGCGCTCGCCCGCACCGGCGTCGCCTACTTCTCCTCGCTCGCCGACGCCGGCCGCGCCGTCGCCGGCGTCATCCACGACGGGCTCGTCCCGGCGACCCTGGAGTTCCTCGACAACCGATGCATCAACGCGGTCGAGGACTTCGCCCGGCTCGGGCTCGACCGCGAGGCCGGAGCCCTCCTGCTCTTCGGTGACGACGGCACGCCCGAAGCGGTCGAGCGCTCCCTCGCCCTCATGGCCGCCACCTGCGAGCGCGTCGGGGCCCGCGGGATCACCCTGTCCCGCGACGTCGCCGAGTCCGAGGCGCTGCTCACCGCACGTCGGTGCTCGCTGCCCGCCCTGGCCCGGCTGGCCCCGGTCACCATGCTCGAGGACGCGACCGTCCCGCGGCCCCGCCTCGCCGAGATGGTCGACCGGATCGACGCGATCTGCGCGCGGCACGAGGTCGTCGTGGCCACCTTCGGGCACGCCGGCGACGGCAACCTGCACCCGACCATCGTCTTCGACCCCGCCGACGGCGACGCCCGACACCGGGCGGAGGCGGCCTTCGGTGAGGTCTTCGACGCCGCGATCGCGTTGGGCGGCACCATCACCGGCGAGCATGGTGTGGGTGCCGCCAAGCGGCCCTACCTCGAACGTCGACTCGGAGCGGACCAGATGGCGCTCCTGCGCCGACTCAAGGCCGCGTTCGACCCGGTGGGCATCCTCAACCCCGGCAAGCTCGGCTCATGAGCGCCGAGCCCGGACCGTCGACGCCGTCGCACGCGCCTCGCGGCCCTCGGGGGATCTTCGACCCGCAGCTGCTCTCGGCCTGCATCTCGTGCGGCTTCTGCCTGCCGGTCTGCCCGACCTATGCCGTGACGAAGGCCGAGGCGGACTCGCCCCGGGGGCGCATCACCCTCATGCGGGCCCTCGAGGAGGGCCGCCTGGACACCGACGACCCCGCCCTCGCGGCGCAGGCCGGCCGTTGCCTGGGCTGCCGGCGGTGCGAGACCGTGTGCCCGGCCGGAGTCCGCTACGGCGAGTTGCTCGAGCAGTGGCGCGACCACCAGTGGCGGGGACTGCACTCCCCGGTCGTCGCCGGGGCGCTGCGGGCGGGGGTGCGCGTCACGCCGGGACTCGCCGCCGCGGGAGCCGTCCGCGGTGCCGCACGCACGACGGGGGCGGCCGACCCGCTCCGACCCCATCTCATGCTCGGTTGTCTCGAGCGGTCCCTCTTCCCGCGGGTGAGCCGGGCCGTGCTGAAGTTCGTCCCGGAGGCGGATGTGCCTGCGGGACAAGGATGTTGCGGCGCGTTGCACGCGCACAACGGGTCCTCGGTCGAGGCCGCGGCGATGGCTGCACGGCTCGGCGAGACGATGCCCGGGACGATCGTGTCCACCTCGGGAGGCTGCGCGGCATACCTCGCCCACCAGCTCGGCGAGGGCCGGGTGCAGGAGATCTCGCAGTTCCTCCTCGCCCGGTGGGAGGCGGACCCGTCGAGGATGCCTCGGCTGCGCCGACTAGAGATCGAAGGCCGCCCCGCCCGGGTGGGCCTGCAGGACTCGTGCCAACTGCGCAACGGGCTCGGCGTCGTGGCACCGCCGCGCGAACTCATCAGGCGGGTCGCCGACTATGTCGAACTGCCCTCGGCGGCCGTGTGCTGTGGCGGTGCCGGTACCTACTCGATGCTCCAGCCGGAGCTGTCCCGCACGATCCTGAAACCGCGGCTCGAGCAGGCGAGCGAGCTCGGCCTCGACTACCTCGTCGCGCTCAACGTCGTGTGCACGAGGCAGCTGCGCCAGGGTGTCCGGCGGGCGGGGCTGCAGGTGCAGGTGCTCCACCTCGTCGAGTTGCTCGAGCTCGCTCTCGAGGACTGACCGACGGCATGCGAGCGGGGCGGGCCCGACGATGCGGACCCGCCCCGGATGGTGCGGTGCACGGCATACCCGCAGGTATGCCGCGTCAGCTCACTTGAGCTCGACGGTGGCGCCGGCGCCTTCGAGGAGCTCCTTGGCCTTGTCGGCAGCAGCCTTGTCGACCTTTTCGAGGACGGCCTTGGGGGCACCGTCGACGAGGTCCTTGGCCTCCTTGAGGCCCAGGGAGGTGAGAGTGCGGACCTCCTTGATGACCTGGATCTTCTTGTCGCCGGCGGCCACGAGGATGACGTCGAACTCGTCCTTCTCCTCCTCGGCCGGGGCGGCGTCGGCCGGCCCACCGGTGGCCGGGCCGGCGGCGACCGCGACCGGAGCGGCGGCGGTGACGCCGAAGGTCTCCTCGAACTGCTTGACGAACTCCGAGAGCTCGATGAGCGTCATCTCCTTGAACGCCTCGAGGAGCTCGTCGGTGCTGAGCTTCGCCATGATGGCGATCCTTTCTGTCGGTGCCGTGAGTGGCGGCGGGTGGTGAGGTGACGTCGCCACTCAGGCGTCGTCGGCGGTGCTGTCCTGCGGGGTGACGTCGGCGTCGGGCGATGCCGCGTCCTGGGGGGTCTCGTCCTGCGGTGCCGCGTCCGGGGCAGCCGAGTCGGCCGGTGCGCCTGCGGCGACCTTGGCCCGCAGCGCGTCGACCGTGCGTGCGGCCTGCGAGAGCGGGGCCGCGAACAGGTAGACGGCCTTGGCGAGCGAGGCCTGCATCGCTCCGGCCAGCTTGGCCAGGAGCACCTCGCGCGACTCGAGGTCGGCGAGCTTGCGGACGTCGTCGGCGCTGAGCGCCTTGCCGTCGAGCACGCCGCCCTTGATGACGAGCAGTGGATTGGCCTTGGCGAAGTCGCGCAGGGTCTTGGCCGCCTCGACCGGGTCACCGGTGACGAAGGCAATGGCCGAAGGCCCGGCGAGCAGCCCGTCGAAGGCCGTGACACCGGCCTCCTGGGCGGCACGCTCGGTGAGCGTGTTCTTCACCACGGCATAGCTGGCGTGCGCACGGATCGAGTTGCGCAGCTCGGTGAGCTGCTTCACGGTCAGACCGCGGTACTCGGTGAGCACGGCCGCACCCGAGGAGCGGAAGTGCTCCGCGATCTCGGCGATGGCGGCGCTCTTTGCAGCGGTGGCCATCGGGCCTCCTTCCGTCGTGGTCCCACCGGCGAAGGTGCCCACACGACGAGAGCCCCGGCGCGAGGCGCACGGGGCTCGGCACGGCATACACAGAGGTATGCCGGTCGGTGGCGTGGCCTGCGCAGGTCACCCGCGTGGTGCGAGTCCTTCGGTCCGGCCACCCGGGTGGGGCGGTCGGACGACCGGCGGTCATTGGTCAAGAGCAGGGTAGGCCCTGGCGGGCGGTTGCCCCAAATCGAGGCGCGCCGCCCACCCCGGGCCGCGGCAGGGTGGCCGGCGCGCTCGCCCTCAGCCGGCCGGGTGCAGCACCATCGCCGATCCCCCGCCGCGGCGGCTCGGCTCCGCGGCGACGGTCATCCGCCCGTCGCCGAAAAGGTGGATCGCGGTGACGGCCCCGATCTCCGGCGCCGCCGCGATCACGTGCCCCATCCCCCGCAAGGCGGTCCCGAGCGTGCCGGTCGCGATCGCCGGCTCGGCCTGCCCGGTGCCGTTGCGGGAGGACAACCGTGGGGCGGCGATCGCGTCGACGAGGGGCAGCCCTCGGTCGAGGTGCCCGAGGATCGTCTGGGCGACCGAGGTGATGATCGTCGCGCCGCCGGGCGAGCCCACGGCCAGCAGCGGGCGCCCGTGCTGCAGGACGATCGTCGGGCTCATCGACGAGCGGGGGCGCTTGCCGGGTCCCGGCAGGTTGGGGTCGGGCACGCCGGCGGTGAGCGGGGCGAAGTTGAAGTCCGTGAGCTCGTTATTGAGCAGGAAACCCCAGCCCGGGACGGTGATCCCCGAGCCGCCGGTCTGTTCGATGGTGAGCGTGTATGCCGCGACGTTGCCCCACCGGTCGGCGACGGTGAGGTGGGTGGTCGACTCGAGCTGGTGACCCTCGCCGACGGCGGCGGCGGCCGGGGCGCAGGCGGCATACCCGCCGTCGGGGCTGCCGAACGGGATCGGCCGCGCGGCCGCATGTGCCGGGTCGAACAGGCAGGCACGCTCGTCGGCGAAGCCCTGGCTCACGAGCTCCCCCACCGGCACGCCCGGCACGTCGCCGACGTAGCGGTTGCGGTCGGCGAAGGCGGTCGCGCTCGCCTCGGCGAAGCGGTGGAGGTAGTCGACCTCGGCGACGGTGGACAGCGCCACACTGGTGCGTGCCTCGTAAGCCTCCTGGAGGTTGAGGATCTCGGCGACGGCGATCCCACCGGAGCTCGGCACGGGCATCCCGTAGACGTCCAGACCGCGATAGGTGGAATGGATCGGCGCCCGGCTGAGCGCCTGGTAGGCGCGCAGGTCGGCGGTGGTGAGCTGCCCGGCATAGACGCTCACGCCCGGGGCGGTGCTCGGGTTCTGGGCCTCGGCGACGATCGCCCGGCCGAGCGGGCCGGCATAGAGGCTGCCCACGCCCGCGGTGCGCAACTCGCGGTAGGCCTTGGCGAGGTCGGGGTTGGCGAAGGTCGACCCGACCGCGGGTGGCGCGCCGCCGGGCAGGAAGAGCGCCGCGGTCGCGGGGAACATCGCGAACCGGGCGGCGTTGGCCGCGGTCTGGTCGGCGAAGGTCTGGTCGACGACGAAACCGTGTCGCGCCAGGTCCTCGGCCGGCTTGAGCAGCTGGGCCAGCCGCCAGCTGCCCAGCTCGCGAGCCGCCTTGTCCCACAACGCCGGTGTGCCCGGCACCCCGATGGACAGCCCCGAACTCACGGCGGTGGCGAAGTTCATCGGCGTGCCGTCGGGGTTGCGGAAGGTCGACTCGGTGAAGGTCGCCGGGGCGGCCTCGCGCCCGTCGATCGTCGTCACCCGCCCGGTCTTCGCGTCGTAGTAGACGAGGAAGCCGCCGCCGCCGATGCCGGCGGAATAGGGCTCGGTCACCCCGAGCGCTGCGGCCGTCGCCACGGCTGCGTCGGCGGCGTTGCCGCCGCGGGCGAGCACGTCGAGGCCGATCTGGCTCGCGTCTCGATCCACCGAGGCGACCGCCCCGCCGCTTCCGGTCATCACCGCGACCTTGGGCAGCGCAGGGGCCGGTCCGTGCCAGCCCCGCCCGCCGTCGTCGGCCGTCGCGGGTGGTGCGGTGAGGGTCACGCCGAGCGCGACGGCGCACGTGACGGCAAGGCGAGTGACACGCGTCCGGGCGCTGGAGTGCGTGGCGGGGAGGGTTCCACGGAAGCTGGCCATATCGCACGCTAGCTCCGCACGCCCGGGCTACCGGCGGGTATGCCGCGGCCGTTCGGCGGGCGGCCCTGGGTGCCGCGGCCGTGACCGGTGCCCGAATCGGCGCCGGTCAGGCGCCGCCCTCGACGCCCGCCCCGTGGGGCACCTCGCCGACCAGGCCCGAGGGCAGCCGACGCAACACCGCGGCCACCTCGGGGAGCAGTTCGTCGCGGACGTTGCCGGGGCGCGAGAGCAGGACGAGGTCTCGATGGGGAGCCGGATCGGCGAAGGCCCGCACGACGACGCCGCTCCGCTCGCTCGGCTCGGGCACCGACAGTCGTGGCAGGAGGGTGAGGCCCAGCCCCGCGGCGACCATGTGCCGGAGGGTCTCCAGGCTCGTGGCCCGGAAACCCGACCGCTCGTGGGCGCCGGCCTCCTGGCAGACCGCGAGGGTCTGGTCGCGCAGGCAGTGCCCCGTCGTGAGCAGCAGGAGGTTCTCCCCGGCCAGGTCGGCCACCGTCAACGGCCCCGGGTCGGTCGCCAGGGGATGCCCGACCGGGACGGCGAGCAGGAAGTCCTCGCGGAAGAGTGGCTCCACCCGCCAGCCCTCCTCGGGAACGGGCAGTGCCACCACGGCCGCGTCGAGGCTGCCGCGTCGCAGCTGGTCGAGCAGGGTCGAGGTCTTCTCCTCGACGAGCAGCAGCTCGACGTCCGGCAGCGTGCGGCGCAGGTCGCCGAGGACGTGCGGCAGCAGGTAAGGGGCGATCGTGGGGAACGCGCCGAGGGCCAACCGGCCCGCGCGCGGGTCCCGCGCATTGCCCGCGATCCGGCGGATCGCCTCGGCCTCGGCGAGCACGGTCCGCGCGCGGGCGACGATCTGCTCCCCGGCCGCCGTGACGAGCACCTGCCGGGAGGAACGCTCGACGAGTTCGACCCCCAACTCGATCTCGAGTTTCTTCAGCTGGGTCGAGAGGGTGGGTTGGCTCACGAAGCAGGCATCGGCGGCTCGACCGAAATGGCGGTGGTCGGCGACCGCGACGAGGTATTCGAGATCGCGCAGGTTCATCGGCTCACCCCTTCCGGGCGCGCGACCGCGACCACCACCGACGGTATGCCGTCAGCCGACCGTGAGGGGGGCTGCGGCCACGACCGTCCCGCTCGACGTGTCCGGTGCGGTGGCGACCGCCAGTTCGCCGTCTTCGGCGGGGGCGGTCGTGCGGATGAGGTGGTCGAAGGCCCCGAGCGCGGCCGTCGCCCCGGAACCCAGGCTCACGACGATCTGCTTGTAGGGGGTGATCGTGCAGTCGCCGGCCGCGAAGATGCCCGGGGCAGAGGTCTGCCCGCGTTCGTCGACGACGACCTCCTTGCGCGGGGACAACTCGAGCGCCGACCCCAGCCAGTCGGTGTTGGGCAGCAGGCCGATCTGGACGAAGACGCCGTCGAGGTCGAGGTGACGGGCCTCGCCCGTGGTGCGGGCCTCGTAGTCCAGCCCGGTCACCTGCTCGCCGTTACCCACGACCTCGGTGGTCCGCGCGGACAGGACGACCTCGACATTGGGCATGCTGTGCAGCTTGCGCTGGAGCACGGCGTCGGCCCTGAGTTCGTCGAGGAATTCCAGGACGGTCACGTGACCGACCACGCCGGCGAGGTCGATCGCCGCCTCGATGCCCGAGTTGCCGCCGCCGACGACCGCGACCCGCTTGCCCTTGAACAGCGGCCCGTCGCAGTGCGGGCAGAAGGTGACGCCCTTATTGCGGTAGTCCTCCTCGCCCGGCACCCCCATGTGGCGCCAGCGGGCACCGGTGGCGACGACGACGGTGCGCGCACGCAGGACGGCCCCGTTCTCGAGGGTGACCTCGGCGAGGCCGCCGGGCTCGGCGGCCGCAGTGAGCGCCGCGGCCCGCTGCAGTTCCATCACCTCGACCCCGTAGGAACGAACGTGTTCCTCGAGGGCGGCCGCGAGCTTGGGCCCCTCGGTGTAGGTCATCGAGACGAAGTTCTCGATGGCCATCGTGTCCATCACCTGGCCGCCGAAGCGCTCGGCGACGATGCCGGTCCGAATCCCCTTGCGGGCGGCGTAGATCGCCGCCGCCGCGCCTGCGGGTCCGCCGCCCACGACGAGCACGTCGAAGGGCTCGAGGGCACCGAGGCGCTCGGCCTCGCGAGCACCGGCTCCCTCGTCGAGCTTGCCGACGATCTCTTCGAGCGTCATCCGCCCCTGGCCGAAGAGCTCTCCGTTTCGGTAGACCGTGGGCACCGCGAGCACCTTGCGGGCCTCGATCTCGCCCTGGAAGGCACCGCCCTCGACGGCGACATGGCTGATCCGCGGGTTGAGCACGCTCATCGTGTTGAGCGCCTGGACGACGTCGGGGCAGTTCTGGCAGGTGAGCGACATGTAGGTCTCGAACCGGTGCTCCCCCTCGATCGCCCGCACGGCGGCCGCGGTCTCCTCGGAAACCTTCGGAGGCACCCCGCCGACCTGGAGCAGCGCGAGGACGAGCGAGGTGAACTCGTGCCCGAGCGGAAGGCCGGCGAAGCGCACCGAGATGTCGGTGCCCGGGCGGACGATCGCGAACGACGGGCGACGGGCGTCGGCGGCATCGCCGGTGAGCTCGGCGACGGTCACCTTGTCCGAGAGGCCGGCGATCTCGCCGAGCAGCTCGCGGGTCTGGGCCGAGGCGCGCGAGTCGTCGAGGCTCGCCTCGAGGACGACCGGTTCGGTCACCCGCTCGAGGTAGGTCTTCAGTTGCGCGGAGAGGGTGGCGTCGAGCACGGCATACTCCTGAGAAGGCTTGCGAGAGCGCGGTTTTCGCCCCATCGGGGTATGCCGCGCGGCCGTGGCGGCAGCGCGGCATAGCCCGGAGGCGGTGATCCCCCGAGGGTGGGACATGACGTCGGGGGATCAGTGTGGGGGCGGGCGCCCCAGAAGGATCAGATCTTGCCGACGAGGTCGAGCGAGGGAGCCAGGGTGGACTCGCCCTCTTCCCACTTGGCGGGGCAGACCTCGCCGGGGTGGTTGCGGACGTACTGGGCGGCCTTCACCTTGCGGACGAGTTCGGCGGCGTTGCGCCCGACGCCCTCGCAGGTGACCTCCATGACCTGGATGATGCCGTCGGGGTCGACGACGAAGGTGCCGCGGTCGGCCAGGCCCTGGCCCTCGCGCATGACCTTGAAGTTCGTCGTGACGACGCCGGTCGGGTCGCCCACCATGTAGTAGTCGATCTTGCCGATCGTCTCGGACGAGTCGTGCCAGGCCTTGTGGGTGAAGTGGGTGTCGGTCGAGACCGAGTAGACCTCGACGCCCAGGGCCTTGAGCTCGGCGTAGTGGTCGGCCATGTCGCCCAGCTCGGTCGGGCAGAC
>JAKPEG010000001.1 GCA_029552065.1 Actinomycetes bacterium | reverse complement strand
CGCGCACAAGGTGCTCGCGGCATACGCCTGCCTCGCACCGCGATTGGTGACCGGTCAGTTCGACCCGACCCGTCATCGCGCGATCTGGCCCTCGACCGGCAACTACGCCCGTGGTGGGGTGGCGATCAGCCGGCTCATGGGCTGTCGCGGCGTGGCGATCCTGCCCGAGGGGATGAGCAAGGAGCGCTTCGACTGGCTCGACCGGTGGTGTGAGAACCCGGCCGAAGACGTGATCAAGACGGTCGGCACAGAGTCCAACGTCAAGGAGATCTACGACGCCTGCAACGAGTTGGCCAAGGACCCGGGCAACTTCATCTTCAACCAGTTCGCCGAGTTCGGTAACCACCTCGCGCACTACACGGTGACCGGTGCGGCGCTGGCGACCGTCTTCGAACACGTGAAGGCCGCCAGCGGCCGCGAGCTGCGGCTGGCCCTCATGACCAGCGCCACCGGCTCGGCCGGGACGATCGCGGCGGGAGAGTACCTCAAGGACCGTTACGGCACGAAGGTGCTCGCGGCCGAGGCGCTGGAGTGTCCGACGTTGCTGGAGAACGGATTCGGCGAGCACAACATCCAAGGCATCGGTGACAAGCACGTCCCGCTCATCCACAACATCATGAACCACGACCTCGTCGCGGCGATCAGCGACGTCGCGACCGACCAGCTCGAGGTGCTCTTCACCACTGAGGTGGGCAAGCGTTTCCTGGCCACCAAGGGGGTGCCCACCGAGGTCGTCGACCAGCTCGTCGACTTCGGGCTCTCCTCGATCTGCAACGTGCTCTCGGCCATCTCGGCGGCCAAGGTGCTCGACCTCGGTGCCGACGACGTCGTGGTCACCGTCGCCACCGACGGCTCGCAGATGTATCCCTCGGAGATCGCCAAGATCGTCGCGCGGGACTTCGGTGGCGAGTTCACCGAGCTCGACGCCGCCGAGGTCTGGGGTCGGCATCTCGCCGACGTGCCGACGAGCGCGACCGTGGAGCTCACCGAGAAGGACCGCAATCGGATCTTCAACCTCGGCTACTACACGTGGGTCGAGCAGCAGGGCACCCCCTTCGAGCTGTTCCAGCAGCGCCGCTCGCAGGACTTCTGGCGCGGCTTGCGTGGCTACGTCGCGCGTTGGGACGCGATGATCGAGGACTTCAACGCCCGGGTCGCCGCGTCGTGACGGCCCGCTTTGAGCTCGGCGGCCTTGCCGGAGGTATGCCGCGCCGCGGCACGGTCGCGGCATACCGGTGTGCCACGTGTGCGACCGAGGTGACGATCGAGGCCGTGCACCCCTTCCGGTGTCCCGCGGCGACGCTCGGCGACTCCCACCACGTGCTCCACCCGGTCGTCGTGGGGCCAGACCCGAAGCCCATCGAGGACCCGAATCCCTTTGTCTCCTATGGGCGTTCCCTTGCCTGGTGGGCGTTCGCGCGATCCCACGGGATGAGCGAGGACGACTGCATCGCGCTCACCCGCGAGGTGGCCGACGGCTTCCACGTGACGCCGGGCGGTCCACACGACGAGGTCAGTCTTCGGGTCGGTGCCCAGGTGTGGGTGAAGGACGAGACCGGCAATGTCGGCGGCAGCCACAAGGCCCGCCATCTGGTCGGCATCCTGCTGCACCTGCGCGCGGCCGAGGCTGTGGGCCTGGCCCCGGGGCCGCGGCCGCCGCTGGCGATCGCCTCGTGCGGCAACGCGGCCATCGCGGCGGCGACCCTCGCCCAGCGGGCCGGCTGGCCGCTGCAGGTCTTCGTCCCCGACACGGTGAGCGACTCCGTCGCCGCGTTGCTCGACGGGCTCGGCGCCCAGGTGAACCGGTGCCCGCGGTCCCCGGACCTGCCGCCGGGTGACCCGGCCGTGCTCGCCTTCCGCGCGGCGGTGCAGGCGGGCGCGATCCCGTTCAGCGTCCAGGGCCCGGAGAACGGGCTGTGCCTCGACGGCGGACGCACCCTCGGGTGGGAGATCGCGGAGGCGGTCGAGGCACCCGCACGGGTGCTCGTCCAGGTCGGAGGCGGCGCCTTGGCGGCGTGCGTCGGGTGGGGGCTGGGCACGGCATACCGGCTGGACACGGTGCAGACCGCGGGCGGGGCCCCGCTGGCCCGGGCGTGGGCGCGAGCCGGCGGGATGGCGACGCAGGACCTCGGGGCGCACTGGGGCGAACTCATGACGCCGTGGGAGGACCCGCACTCGCTCGCCGACGGGATCCTCGACGACGAGACCTACGACTGGCAGGCCGACGTCGGGGTCATGCGTGCGAGTGGCGGGCGGCCGATCGTCGTGGCCGAGCAGGACGTCGTGGCAGCATACGAGATGACGGTGGAGGTCGGCGCCCGGGTGAGTCCGACCGGGAGTGCCGGCTTGGCTGCGCTCGTGGCGGAGGCCCGTTTCGGGACCGCGCGCGCGGACGAGCCCGTCGTGGTGCTCTTCTCCGGGGTCCAGCGCTAGCGAGGTGCGTCCAGCGCGAGCGAGGGTGCGTCCAGCGCGAGCGAGGGTGCACCGAGACCCACCGTCAAATCGGCAACACTCGAGCGCTTACTCGACGCCGTCTGGGCCGTTTGGGCTGAATTCGGCAACATGCAAGCGCTTACTTGCGGGAGAGGGGGGAGCCGTCGATCCAGACGCCGGCGAGGTCGCCGTGGCCGGCGAGGGCGAAGGTGCGGGCGACTGCGTCGGCGTTGTCGACGGCATACGGCAGGGAGAGGGCCAGCGGACTGCCGGGGGCGGGGCGCACCCACACCGCGTCGAACCGCTGCCCGACCGACAGATGACCCACCTGCGGCAGGCCGAGGATGCGGGCGCCGGCCGTCGTGGCGAGGTAGAGCAGTTCGGCGGCGCCCAACGGCTGCCCCCGCTCGCCGAGCCCGCGCTGGACGAGGTAGGCGTGCAGACCCTCACGCAGGATGCTGAAGCTCATCCCCGCGCCCACGTCGGTGCCGAGGGCGACCCGCACCCCCGCCGCGAGATGTCGACGCAAGGGGAAAGCCCCGCTCGCGAGCGCGGTGTTGCTCGTGGGGCAGTGGGCGATGCCGGTGCCGCGGCGGGCGAGGACGGCGAGCTCGTCGTCGCCGACGTGGACGTCGTGCGCGAGCACGGACAGCGGTCCGAGCAGCCCGTGCCGGTCGTAGCTGTCGACGTATGCCGTGCCGAACAGGTCGCGCACCCGGCTCACCTCGGCGGGGTTCTCGTTCACATGCGAGGTGAACAGGGCGCCGGGGACGGCCGTGAGGAGTTCGGCGCACGAGGCGAGCATGGTGTCGGTGCAGGAGAGCGAGAAGCGCGGGGTGACGGCATACCGCAGTCGACCGACCCCGTGCCACTGTTCGGCCAGGCGCAGCCCCTCGGCGAGCGCCCGCTCGGGGGTCGTGAGCAGCGGCGCAGGGAGGAACCGGTCACTCACGACGAGCCCTGCGGCGACGCGCAGCCCGGCGTCGTGGGTCGCGGCGAACAGCTCGTCGACCGCGTCCGGGAAGTGTGCCCCGAAGACGAGCGCCGTCGTCGTGCCGGCCGACACGAGGCTCGTGACGAATTCCTCAGCCACCGCGCGGGCATAGGTCCGGTCGGCCAGACGCATCTCCTCGGGCAGGGCGCGTTCGTCGAGCCATTCGAGCAGCTGGCGGCCCAGGCCACCGACGATCCGGACCTGCGGATAGTGGACGTGGGTGTCGACGAGCCCGGGCAGCACGAGTCCGCCCCGCAGGTCGAGGACAGGTTCGTCGGGATGGGCGGTCGCGAGTTCGGCGGCGGCTCCACGCGCCTGGATGACGCCGTCGCGCACGAGCAGGGCGCCGTCGACGTGGCTGCGCAGGCTGCCCCCGGCGAACGGATCCTCGGGCACGTCGACGAGGTGGCCCCGGACGAGCGTCACGGGCGGTCACCGTGCCGCAGGGGCAGTCCCCTCGGATCGGGCACCGTCGGCGGCTCGGCGATCCGCCGGAGCAGGTCGACCGCGACGGACAGGGCGATCGAGGCCGGATCCTTGCCGGGGACGCCCGGGTCGCCGATCGGGCAGGTGATGCGCGCGGTCGACTCCGGCGGATGTCCGAGCTCGCGCAAGGCTTTCTCGATCCGGCGCCACTTGGCCCGCGAGCCGATGAGCCCGACCGAAGCGGGTCTCGACCGCACCGGCGCCCGGAGGGCCGCGTCACAGAGGGCCGCGTCCTCGGCGTGGTCGTGGGTCATCACCAGGACGTGGGTGCCGCCGGGCAGGTGGGCGAGGACGGGATCGGGCCAGGGCCCCTCGTGCCATCGGATGTGCGCGAGCGCGTCGTCGAGCGCAGGCAGGGCGGAGGGTACGGCGAAACCGGGCCGCCGTCGACGAGATGCAGGTCGAGGTCGTGCCGGGACAGCAGCCGCGCGAGCTCGCGGCCGACGTGACCCATCCCGAAGATCGCGACGCTCGCGGGCACCGGCAACGGTTCGAGCAGGACGGTGCTGCTGCCACCACAACACTGGCGCCCGAACTCGCCCGCGGCGTGCTCGGTGAGGTCCTGATGGATCATCGTCGGCGTGAAGGCCCCGTCGGCGAGCAGGTCGCGGGCGCGGGAGATCGCGGTCGCCTCGAGATTGCCGCCCCCGATGGTGCCCCAGGCCTCGGTTGCGGCGACGACCATCTTGGCGCCAGCCGCACGCGGCGCGTGCCCGCGCACGTCGACGAGCGTGACGAGGATGCCGGGTCGTCGTTGCTCCCGGAGCCTGGTCGCGGCATCGAGCCAGTTCACGGCCTATCGCCCCGCCGAGGTCGCGGGCGGGGGCGCTGCTGCGGCGCCTTCGAGGCGATCACCGCGGGCCCGCACCGCCTCGATGGCCCAGAAGACGGCCTCCGGCGTTGCGGGGAGACCGAGTTCGACGCCGGCCGTCCCCGGTCCGAAGGCGGCCACCGCCTCGCGGATGGCTTCGCGGACAGACATCGCGAGCATGAGCGGCGGCTCGCCGACCGCCTTGCTCCCATAGACGGCACCGTCCTCGGTGGCGTCGTGCAGGAGCGACACGTTGATCACCGCAGGAAGCTCGCCGACACTCGGGAGCTTGTAGGTGCTCGCCGACGGTGTGACAAGCCGCCCACGCCCAGGACCGTCGCTCTCGTCCCAGCGCAGGTCCTCGATCGTCATCCACCCGGCTCCCTGGACGAAGCCACCCTCGATCTGGCCGAGGTCGATGAGCGGGGAGAGCGAGTCGCCCACGTCGTAGACGATGTCGACCCGGCGCATACGGGAGGAGCCGGTGAAGTCCTCGACCTCGACCTCGGTGGCCGCTGCGGCATAGACGAAGTACTTGAAGGGTTGGCCGCGCACCGCGACCGGGTCCCAGTGGAGTCCCTCGGTGCGATAGAAACCCATGGCGGACAACGAGATCCGCGCGAAGTATGCCGCGCCGACAAGCTCCTTCCAGGTCATCGGGGACGACGTGGCTGCCCGGGTCGAGACGACGCCGTCGACGATCCGCACCGCCTCGGGAGTCGTGCCGAGCAGCTTCGCGGCCAGGTCGACGAGGCGGCCGCGGATCTGTTCGCAGGCGTCCTTGGTCGCCGCGCCGTTGAGATCGGCACCGGAGCTGGCCGCGGTCGCCGAGGTGTTGGGGACCTTGTCGGTGCGCGTAGGCGCGACGCGGATGGCCGAAAGCGGCACGCCGAGCGCGGTGGCGGCGACCTGGGCGACCTTCGTGTGCAGGCCCTGGCCCATCTCGGTGCCGCCGTGGGTGACCAGGACCGAGCCGTCCTTGTAGACCAGCGCGAGGGCGCCGGCCTGGTTGAAGGCCGTGAGGTTGAACGAGATCCCGAACTTCACCGGGGTGACGGCCAAGGCCCGCTTGGTATGCCGGTGGGTCGCGTTCCAGCGTGCGATCTCCGCCCGGCGGGCGACGACGTCGGCCGAGTCGAGCAGCTGCGACCACACGCGGGGCATCCGCTCGGCCTGCCGGACCGGCTGGCCGTAGGGAGTGTCCTGACCGGGGGAGTAGAAGTTGCGGGCGCGCAACTCGACCGGGTCGATCCCCAACACGGGCGCGGCCCGGCCGAGGACGTCCTCCACGACGAGCATCCCCTGCGGCCCGCCGAAGCCCCGGAAGGCGGTCTGCGAGGTCTTGTGCGTGCGGGCGATCCGGCCGTGGACGCGGATGCCGGGGATCCAGTAGGCGTTGTCGATGTGGCAGAGGGCCCGGGCCAGGACCGGCTCGGACAGGTCGAGGCTCCAGCCGCCGTCGGCGGTGAGGGTGGCCTCGAGGGCGAGTAGGTGTCCGTCGGGGTCGAAGCCGGCGCGCCACGTCGCGTGGTAGCCATGCCGTTTGCCGGACATCGTGAGATCGAGCGCCCGGTTGAGCCGGACTCGCACCGGACGGCCGGTGACCGTCGCACCGAGGGCCGCGATCGCGGCATACCCGTGGGGTTGCATCTCCTTGCCCCCGAAACCGCCCCCCATCCGCAGGCACTGGACGGTGACGGCGTGCGAGGGGAGGGCGAGGACGTGGGCGACGATCTCCTGCGTCTCGGTCGGGTGCTGGGTGCTGCTGTGGACGAACACCTGACCGGACTCGTCGACGAAGGCGATCGACGCGTGGGTCTCGAGGTAGAAGTGCTCCTGGCCGGACATGAGCGTCTCGCCGGTGAGGACGGTCGTCGCCGCGGCAAGGCCCTGCTCGACCGAGCCGCGCTCGACGGTGCGTTGACCGCCCTGGAAGGACTCGGCGGCGATCGCGTCGGCGATGCTCACGAGGGCGGGTAGCGGCTCGTAGTCGACCTGCACCGCGGCCGCCCCGTGGCGCGCGGCCTCGAGGGTCTCGGCGAGGACCCAGGTCACCGCGTGGCCGTGGAACATCACCTCGGTGGGGAAGAGCGGCTCGTCGCCCTTGATGCCCGAGTCGGCGACGCCGGGCACGTCCTGGGCGCACAGCACACGCGTGACCCCGGGAAGGGCGAGCGCGGCGGTGGCGTCGACCCGCAGGACCCGGGCGTGGGCGTGCGGCGACTGGACCGGCCACGCATGCAGGAGACCGGGGAAGCGACCGGCGAGGTCGTCGGTGTAGAGCGCCCGTCCGGTCACGTGTGCGACCGCGGACTCGTGGGCGACGCTCAGGCCGACGACCGCGCCTTCGGGGCGCTCGGCGAGGGCGGTCATGACCGGCCCTCGGTGCTCTCGTGGTGCAGGCGCGGCAGGGCGGTGGCCAGGACCGCCGCACGGTATGCCGCGCTGGCCCGTTGGTCACTCATCGGGGTCCCCTCGGTGGCCAGGACCGCGCCGGCCTCGGCCGCCGTCCGCTCGTTCCACGGGCGGCCGACGAGGGCGGCCTCGGTCGCGCGTGCGCGGATCGGCGTGGCGGCCACGCCGCCGAGGCCGATGCCCGCGCCCGTGACGACGCCGTCGACGAGGTCGAGCCGGAAGGCGACCGCGACCCCGGAGATGTCGTCGAGGCGGCGCTTGGCGATCTTGTGGAAGGCTGCGACGCCCGGGGCGGGCACGGGGATGCGGACGGCCGCGATGAGTTCGTCGGGCCGGCGGACGGTGCGGCGGTAGCCGGTGAAGTAGTCGGTGAGCGCGACCTCGCGGGTGCCGTGGGAGCTGGCGAGCACGAGGACGGCGTCGAGGGCGAGCAGGGCGGGTGCGGAGTCGCCGATCGGCGAGGCGGTGCCCAGATTGCCCCCGAGGGTGGCGGCGTTGCGGATGAGTCGCGAGGCGAACTGCGGCCACAGCAAGTCGAGCAGCGGGATGCGTCCGGCGGTGCGCTGCTCGATCTCGGTGAGGGTGAGCCCGGCACCGAGAACGAGTTCGGTGTCACCCACCTGCAGGGTGCGCAGTTCGGCGAGCCGGTCGAGGGCCACGAGCAGGGGAGGGCGGGAGAACGCGAGGTTGACCTGCACGCCGAGGTCGGTCGCCCCGGCGACCGGGACGGCGTCCGGGTGCTCGGAGAGGAGGGCGAGCGCCTCGTCGAGCGAGGCCGGGCGCACGAAGCGCTGCCCGGCTGCCTGGACGTCGACGGCGATGGCCGTGGGTGGCGGTTGCGCGCCCCGGGCCACGAACGGGTCGGCGTCGGCGGGTGAGCCCACTGCCGCCATCGCTTCGAGGATGGGCCGATAGCCGGTGCACCGACATAGGTTCCCGCTCAGGGCGTGCTCGTCGTGCTCGCCTGCCTGGGCGTCGGGGGCAGCCTCGGCGGGGGTCGCTCCCCGGCCGGGCCGGTAGTATTCCGCGGCCATGCTGCAGACGAATCCCGGTGTGCAGTAACCACATTGGGAGCCACCGTCGGCGGCCATCGCGGCCTGGACCGGATGCAGGTCGGTGGGGGTGCCGAGCCCTTCGGTCGTGACGATCTCCTGTCCGGCGAAGGCGTGGGCGGGCGCGAGGCAGGCGTTGAGAGCCACCCACTGGCTGCCCTCGGCACCGTCGGCGCGCGGCCGTGCGACGAGCACGGCACAGGCTCCGCATTCGCCCTCGGCGCAGCCCTCCTTGGCCCCCGTGAGGCCCTGGGAACGGAGCCAGTCGAGCAGGCTGTCGTGCGGCGCCGCCGAGCCGAGAGCGAGCGACCTGCCGTTGACGCTCGCCGTGCGGGCGACGTCGGCGGTCGCGAACGGCACCGTCATGGGGGCCTCCTCGCTCCCGCGCTGCGGCGACCCGTCCGCCGCAGCCCCGTGGGGCAATGCTACGGACCCGCGCGTGCGTCCACGAGGCACCCCACCGACGGAGTCCGACGTCACGCCGCGCCCCCCGTGACGTCGGGTCGCACCGGGCAATATTCTGCGAACGTTCCCGGCTCTCCTCCCGGGACGACGCCTGCGGACACCTGCGCACAAGGAGTCGATTCCATGGCATCCCCGGCCACTGCCGCCCCCACTGTCGATCCGGTGGACGAGGTTCTCCCCGCCGGCAGATTGGTCGCCCTCGGTCTTCAGCACGTCCTTGTCATGTATGCCGGTGCCGTCGCGGTCCCGCTCATCGTGGGGCGGGCGCTCAAGCTCAGCTCCGACCAGGTGGCGCTGCTCATCAGCGCGGACCTTTTCGCGTGCGGGATCGCCACCTTCGTCCAATCCTTCGGCGTCACCCGCTGGTTCGGGGTCCGGCTGCCGGTGATGATGGGGGTCACCTTCGCCGCCGTGAGCCCGATGGTCGCTTTCGCGAACACGAAATCCGGCAACGACGGGGCCCGGGCGATCTTCGGGGCCATCATCGGCGCCGGCATCGTGGCCATGCTCATCGCGCCGGTCGTGAGTCGGATGTTGCGCTTCTTCCCGCCGATCGTCACCGGGTCGATCATCACGGTGATCGGCGTGAGCCTCATGCGGATCGGCGTGGGCTGGGCCACGAACGGGGCTGCCTCGACCGCACAGACCATCGACAGCGCAGCCCTCGTCAAGGCCGTGGACGCGGCCAAGGCGGCGGCGGGCGGCGGCCCGGTGACCATCACGTCGGTGCCGATGGTGAACAACCCGGCGTATGCCGCCCTCGGCGGCCTGGGCATCGCGCTCTTCGTGCTCGTCGTGATCCTCCTGCTCGTGAAGTTCACCCACGGTTTCGTCCAGAACATCGCCGTGCTCCTCGGCCTGGTGGCCGGGTGCGTGCTGGCCACGGTGCTCGGTCAGATGAACTTCGACAAGGTCGGCAACGCGAGCTGGTTCCGGGTGGTCACGCCGTTCGCCTTCGGGGCTCCGACCTTCGACTTCGTCATGATCCTCACGATGTCCATCGTCATGATCGTCGTGATGATCGAGTCGACCGGCATGTTCCTCGCGCTCTCGGAGATGACCGGCAAGAAGCTCGATCAGCCCCATCTGTCGGCCGGCCTGCGGACCGACGGGCTGGGGACGCTCATCGGTGGCATCTTCAACACCTTCCCCTACACGAGCTTCTCGCAGAACGTCGGGCTGGTCGGCGTAACGGGCATCCGCAGCCGCTACGTCGCAGTCGCCGGATCGGTCATCCTGCTCGTGCTCGGGGTGATCCCCAAGATGGCCTCGCTCGTCGAGTCGATCCCGCAGGTCGTCCTCGGCGGGGCCGGGCTCGTGATGTTCGGGATGGTGGCCGCGACCGGCATACGCATCCTGTCGACGGTGGACTACGTGACCCGGCGGCACAATCTCTACATCGTCGCCGTCGCGGTCGGCTTCGGACTCATCCCGCTCATCGCCCCGCGCTGGTGGCAGTTCATGCCCACGAGCATCCAACCGATGCTCGACTCAGGCATCCTGCTCGCCGCCGTCGTCGCGGTCGTGCTCAACCTCTTCTTCAACGGCGCCAAGGAGACCGATCCGAGCGCGGCCGTCGCGGCGGCCAAACTCGGCGAGGCCTGAGGCTCCAGGCAGGCATGGAGCCGGCCAGGAAACGGGTCGGCTCCGTGCCTGTGCCCCGCCGGTCCGGACCGTTAGCCTGTCGCCATGACCGACGACTTCGAGGCCGCCGTCGCCGCGGTCCCCTCGCTCACCAGGGACCCGGGCACGCAGGTGAAGCTCGCGCTCTACGCCCTCTACAAGCAGGCGACCGAGGGCGACGTCCACGGAAAGCGGCCGGGTTTCGCCGACTTCGTCGGCAAGTCCAAGTACGACGCCTGGGCGCGCCTGCGAGGCATCTCCCCCGAGGAGGCCCGAGCCGACTACGTCGCAAAGGTGGCCGAGCTGCAGGAGGCGGAGCGCGGCTGAGGTCGCGCCGGGGCCGCGCAGGCCCTGTTCAGGGCACGACCGAGAAGCCGCCCGGCAGCGGACGGCGTCCGGTGAGGCCGAGGAGCAGCTCAGGTCCGCGGCCGAGGGCGACTCCTACCTGGGCCGCCACCGCTGCGGTCGCCGCCAGCGACTCGGCGGGCACCGCGGGCGGCACGCCGAGGGCGACCGCGAGGTCGAGGGTGTGGACGGTGAGTTCGACGACCCGGGTGGGCAGGTAAGTCGACAGCCGCATCCGGCCGAGCGCCGTCGGCACGACCGGGTCGCCCTCGACCTCGGCCAACGCCGCGCGGGCCGCCGCCAGCCAGGTACGCAGAGTGGTCGGCGGGTCGGCGCCGAGTGCGACGCCCGCCTCGACGCCGCGGGCCCGCACGGTCTCGTTGAGCCCGGCGGTGTCGGCGAGCCGGCGGGCTGCGGCGTAGTAGGCCGACGCGTCGGCGATCTCGGCCGGCTCCGAGGTGGGCTGCGCGGCATACTCCGCGAGCGTGGTGAGGCCCCGCCCGGCATGCCCGACGAGCGCGCGGACGTCCCAGCTGCCGAGCCCCGGGGCGTCCCACGAGTCCGCCGGCACCTGCGCGGCCAGGTCGACGAGCGCCTGCCCTGCCGCGAGGACGGGGGCGGCCGCGTGTTCGACGGCGGCAGCCGGCGCGGCGAGCACCCGTTGGTAGAACCGCAGCCCGAGCCAGCGGTCGAACGTGAACCCGACATCGGACAGTTGGCCGATCGCCTCGAAGCCGAGCCGCTCGTGCAGGGCGTTGGAGTCCTCGTTGGGTTGGGCGACGACCCCGACAAGCACCCGGATCCCGTCGGCCCGACAGGCGGCCACGAGGGCGGCATACATGGCGCTGGCCATCCCACGGCGGCGCGCGTCCGCGGCGACGTAGACGCAGACCTCGCGGGTGAACCGATAGCCACGCCGCGGCCGGAAGTCACTCGACCCCGCGTAGCCGAGGACCCGCCCACCGTCCACCGCGACGAGCAGGTGATCGCCGGGCCGAGCCGGGGAGGCCAGCCGGTCGAGCCATCGCGCCGGTCCGGGCGGTTCCTCCTCGAAGGTCGTGATGCTCTCGCGCACGGCGGCGTCGTAGATCGCGGCGATCCCCGGGGCATCGGCGGGGGTTGCCGGGCGGACGACGAACGCGGTCATCGGGCGCGGCGGGCCAGCAACCAACGGGGGACGAGCAGGAAGAGCGCGAGGACAGACCCCGCGACGAGGACGAACGAGGGGGCGGTGCCCTGCCCGGTCACCGCGCGCAGGAGCATCCCCCCGAGCAGCGTGCAGGCCCACACGGGTATGCCGTTGCCCACCGTGCGCGGCCAGTGTCCCGACCGCCACCGGACGAGTGCCCAGCCGAGCGCGAGCCCCACGAGGAAGGGCCAGGCGGTGCCCAGGGCACCGACGAAGGCGTTCTCTTCGGCGTGACTGGCCCGGCCGAGGGCCGCGAAGACGACGACGAGCAGGACATCGAGCCCAGCGAACACCCGGGCGCCGGGCAACCGTCGACCGCGCTCGTCGGGGGCGGGGGCTTGGGAGGTCACCGTGCGGTCACCGCGCGATCACAGCGTCGGCAGAGTGGGCATGACCCCGAAGGGCAGGCGTGCCTGCGGGGGTGCGTGTGTGGGGTCGACCCCCTCGAAGAGCTTGGAGATCGAGCGGCCGGCGTGGATCCGTGCGATGGCCTCGGCGAAGAGTTCGGCGATCGAACGGACCTGCAACTGGGGCCAGTTTTCGGGCGGAGGAACCGTGTCGGTGGTCACCACCTCGCGGATCATCGGGTGCTCGCTCAGCCGGGCGACGGCGTTGCCGGTGAACAGCCCGTGTGTGCAGGCGACCGCGGCCTCGAGGCAGCCGAAGTCCTTGAGCCGGTCGAGCAGTTCGACGATCGAACCCCCGGTGGCGATCTCGTCGTCGAGGACGATCGCACGTTTGCCGTTGACGTCACCGACGATCGCGTCGATGACGACCTTGTCGTCGGCCTTGCGCTGCTTGGAGCCGGCGGCCACGGGCAGGTTGAGCAGGCGAGCGAAGAGGGTGGCGGTCTTGGCGTTGCCCAGGTCGGGGGAGACGACGATGCAGTTGCGCAGGTCCTGGGCCCGGAAGTGTTCGGCGAGCACCCCGATGGCCGTGAGGTGGTCGACCGGCACGGAGAAGAAGCCGTGCACCTGGGGGGCGTGCAGGGCCATCGTGAGCACCCGGGTCACCCCGGCCGTCTTGAGCAGGTCGGCGACGAGTCGCCCGCCGATGGAGATCCGCGAGGCGTCCTTCTTGTCCGAGCGGGCATAGGCATAGTGCGGCATGACCGCGGTGATCGACGCCGCGGACGCGCCGCGCGCCGCGTCGATCATGAGGAGCAGCTCCATGAGGTGCTCCTGGGTCGGGGGGATGAGCGGCTGGATGATGTAGACGTCGCGTTGGCGGCAGTTGGCCAGCAGCTGGGCCTGGAGGCAGTCGTTGGAGAAGCGGCTGATGTCGACCCCGGAGAGTTTGACCCCGAGGTGCGAGGCGATGCGGCCCGCCAACACCGGATGTGCATTCCCGGTGAAGACGACGACGTCGGACACGGATTCCCCTCCGGTCAGGCTGCGCGGTCGGAACCCACTTTAGTCGACGCTCGGCGAGGCGGCAGGCGCGAGATGGCTGCGCAGTTCGGTGACGAGCTCGAGCCGGGCCTGACGCCCGATCACCGTGGCACCGGGGAAGCTCGCGAAGCCGTGGACCGTCCCGAGGTAGTTGGTCGCGCGGACCTGCACGCCCGCTTCGGCGAGTCGCGCGGCATACGCCTGGCCTTCGTCGCGCAGCGGGTCGAGTTCGGCGGTCTGGACGAGGGCGGGGGGTAGGCCGCGCAGGTCCTCGCGCCAATAGGGGGACAGGCGCGGGTCGCGCAGGTCGGCGATGGCAGGGTCCGGCCCGAGGTAGTGGGCGAGGAAGACGTCCATCATCTGCTCGGTGAGGACGGGTGCGTTCGCGTGCTCGCGGATCGAGGGGAAGGACTTGGACAGGTCGGTGCCCGGGTAGATGAGCGCCTGGTGGGCGATCCCCGGCCCGCCGTCGTCGTGCGCGGTATGGCAGACGAGGGCCGCGAGGTTGCCGCCGGCGCTGTCCCCGCACACCGCCAGCCGGGTCGGGTCCCCGCCGAGGTCGCCCGCATGACCGGCCACCCAACGCGTCGCGTCGATGCAGTCGAGCACCGCCTGGGGCGCGCGCCACTCGGGAGCCAGCCGATAGTCGACCGACAGCACGAGGGCGGGGATCGAGGCGGCGAGGTCGGCGCACAACGGGTCGTACATCCGGGTATTGCCCATCACCCAGCCGCCCCCGTGGAAGAAGACGACGACCGGGTGCGGACCCGGGGTGGGGGGATGGTAGGCGCGGATCTGGCGCGGGGAGCCGTCCCGGCAGGGGAAGGACACCTCGTGGATGCGCACCTGCGGCGGCACCGCCCCGGTCACCCAGGTGAACGGCGCCCGGGCCGGGGCCACCCAGGCCCGGGCCGCGGGGATCTCCTCGGGCGTGAGCTTGGTGACGTCACGGGGACCGTGGTCGAGGAAGGTCGTGAGCAGCCGGGTGCGTAGCGGCATACGTGGCATGGGGCTCATTGTGGCAAGACAGGCGGCACCGGCGCGCCCCCGGGGTGGCGATGGCGGGCCGCAGTCTGCTCCGAGCCGACCCCGGCCGATGCCGCTTGTGCTCTGTCTTCAGCGGGTGGGGGAGGGCAGCACCCAGTCGCGCACCTCGGGCAGGTCCTCGAGGTGCTCCTCGATGTATGCCGTGTGCCGCCGCAGCTGCTCCTCGCACCACGCCTTGAGCTCGGCGCTGCCGCGGGGGTGACGTGTGCTGTTGTTGATCGCGTCGATGACCAGGTCGAAGCGACTCGCCTTGTTGCGCACGACCATGTCGAACGGGGTCGTCGTCGTCCCCTGCTCGACGAAGCCGCGGCAGTGGAAGCGGTCGGCGTCGGACCGCCCGTGGACCAGCTGGTGGATCGCCCCGGGATAGCCGTGGAAGCTGAAGATCACGTCCTGGCTGTCGGTGAACAGCTCGCTGAAGGCGACGTCGGACATCCCGTTGGGGTGGTCCTTGGGCCGGGCCATCGTCATGAGGTTGACCACGTTGACGACCCGCACCCGCAGGCCGGGCAGCCGCTCGCGCAGGATCTGCGCGGCCGCGACGGTCTCCATCGTCACGACGTCTCCCGCGCAGCCCAGGACGATGTCCGGCCGGAGCCCGGCCTGCTCGTCCGCGGCGGTCTCGCTGCCGGCCCAGTCCCAGATCGAGGCGCCCCGGCGGCAGTGCTCGCGGGCCTGTTCGAGGGTGAGCCACTGGGGTTGGGGTTGCTTGTCGATGACGATGACGTTGACATGGCTGCGGCTGCGCAGGGCATGGTCGGCGACCGAGAGCAGGCAGTTGCCGTCCGGGGGCAGGTAGATCCGGGCGACGTCGCCACGGTGCTGCAGGACCGTGGTGATGAGGCCGGGGCCCTGGTGGGAGAAGCCGTTGTGGTCGTTGCGCCACGCGGTCGAGGTGAGCAGGACGTTGAGGCTGGGGACCTTGGCCCGCCAGGGCAGGTGCAGCGCCTCCTCGAGCCACTTCGCGTGCTGGATGGTCTGGCTCGCGCTCACCATGGCGAAGGCCTCGTAGGTCGCGAACAGCCCGTGCCGCCCGGTGAGGGTGTAGGCCTCGAGCCAGCCGTGGCAGTTGTGCTCGGAGAGCACCTCCATCACCCGGCCGTCGGGGCCGAGGGCGACGTCGTCGGCGTGCAGCGACTCCATCCACGCCCGCTCGCTCACCTCGAAGACCGCGCCCAGCCGGTTGGAGTTGGTCTCGTCCGGGCAGAACAGCCGGAAGTTCTCCGGATTGCGCCGGTAGAGATCGCGGCACAGGGCACCGAGGGCGCGGGTCGACTCCGCGCGCACGGTCGCCGGCGCGGGCACGCCGATCTCGTATGCCGCGAGGTCGGGCAGGTCGAGGTCGTGGGTGAGCAGTCCGCCGTTGGCATAGGGGGTGGCCGACATCCGGGTGTCGCCGACCGGGTTGGCGGCGGTGACCAGCGGGGTGGGCGCCCCGGCGGCGTCGAAGAGCTCCTCCGGGTGGTAGCTGCGCAGCCACTGCTCCAGGATCGCCAGGTGGGCGGGGTTCTCCCGCACGCCGGCGAGCGGCACCTGGTGGGCCCGCCAGGTGCCCTCGACGACCGTCCCGTCGACCTCGTGCGGCCCGGTCCAGCCCTTGGGCGACCGGAGGACGATCATCGGCCAGCGCGGTCGCACGTGCTCGCCGGGTGCCGGGTCGGGCCGGTCGGGACCGCGCCAGAGCGCCTGGATCTCGCGGATCCGCCGGTATGCCGCGGCGAGGGTCGCGGCATACCGCTCGTGCATGCCGGGCAGGTCCTGGCCCTCGACCTCGAAGACCTCGTAACCGTGGCCCTCGAAGAGCGCTCGCACCTCGGCGGGGTCCTTGCGGGAGAGCACCGTGGGGCCGGCAATCTTGCCGCCGTTGAGGTGGAGCACCGGGAGCACCGCCCCGTCACGGGCGGGGTTGAGGAAGGAGATCCCCTTCCACGAGCCCTCGAGCGGTCCGGTCTCCGCTTCGCCGTCACCGACGACGGCAAGGGCGAGCAGGTCGGGGTTGTCCATGACCGCGCCGAAGGCGTGGATGAGCACGTAGCCGAGCTCCCCGCCCTCGTGGATGCTCCCGGGCGTCGTGACCGAGGCGTGGCTGGGGATGCCCCCGGGGGCCGAGAACTGGCGGAACAGCCGGACGAGTCCGGCCTCGTCGAGGGTCACCTGGGGGAAGCATTCGGTGTAGGTGCCCTCGAGGTAGGCCGCCGCGACGAGCGCGGGGCCGCCGTGGCCGGGGCCGGCGAAATAGACGATGTCCTGCCCGGTATGCCGCGCGAGCCGCGCCGCGTGCGCGTAGACGAAGGACAGGCCGGGGGAGGTGCCCCAGTGGCCGAGCAGCCGAGGCTTGATGTCCTCGGCGGTAAGCGGCCGACGCAGCAGGGGATTGGCCTGGAGGTAGATCTGGCCGACGGTGAGGTAGTTGGCGGCCCGCCACCACGCGTCGAGGCTCGCGAGCTCGGGGCCGTCGAGTCGGCCGAGGGCCTCTAAGGTCGGGTCGGGTGTCGTGACGGCCGTGTGGTGGGGGGTGCTGTCTGCCCTGTGTCGGGGTCCGGTTGCGGTGCTCACGACATCCATACTCCTCCCGATGAAAGCGCTTACACAACGGCCCCTGGGTCCCCTCCAGGTGAACTTCGGATGACGATTGCCGGGCCGCGCGCTCGGGCCCGGGCGCACCCGGTCCGAAGGGCCCTCGGACGCGGGACCGGCGCACGGCCGCGGCGCACGCGCCCCATAGGGTGGCTGGCATGACGGTGCGCCGGGTCATGGGGATCGAGACCGAATACGGCATCTGCGCACCCGGTGACCCGCACGCGAACCCGATGGTGCTCTCGGGGACGGTGGTCACGGCATACGCGCGGGCGAGGGGTCTGCTCACCGGGCGGGGCGCGTGGGACTACGCCGACGAGGCGCCGCTGCGCGATGCGCGCGGGTGGGAGCTAGGCCGGACGTGGGCCGACCCGAGCCAGCTCACCGACGCCTGGGGCCGGGGCGAACTCGAGGACCCCACGATGGCCAACGTCGTGCTCACCAACGGCGCGCGGTTCTACGTCGACCACGCCCACCCCGAGTACTCCGGCCCCGAGGTGACGACACCGCGGGACGCGCTCGTCTGGGACCGGGCCGGTGACCTGGTCATGCGCGATGCCGCCGACCTGCTCAACCCCGACCCGGCCCGCCCCACGGTCGCCCTCTACAAGAACAACACCGACGGCAAGGGTGCCTCCTACGGCACGCACGAGAACTACCTCATGCGCCGGGAGACCCCGTTCGCCGACGTCGTGCGCCATCTCATGCCCTTCTTCGTCGTCCGTCAGCTCATCTGCGGAGCGGGGCGGGTGGGGATCGGGCAGGACTCGCACACGAGCGGATTCCAGATCAGCCAGCGGGCCGACTTCTTCGAGACCGAGGTGGGGCTGGAGACCACCCTCAAGCGACCGATCATCAACACCCGCGACGAGCCGCACGCGGTCGCCGACCTCTACCGCCGGTTGCACGTGATCGTCGGCGACGCCAACCAGTGCGACGTCGCCGGGCTGCTCAAGCTCGGCACGACGAGCCTGGTCCTCGCCCTCATCGAGGACCGGGCGATGCCAGGCGATCTCACCCTGGTCAACCCGGTCGGCACCCTGCACCAGGTGAGCCATGATCCGACCCTGCGCCAGCAGGTACAGCTGCGTGACGGCCGCAGACTCACCGCCCTCGAACTGCTCTGGGTCTACCACGACGCGTGTGCGGCATACCTCGCCGACCGCGGCACCGAGGGCGACCCGGCCACCGCCGAGGTGATGACGACCTGGGCCGACGTCCTCACCCGACTGGGCAACGACCCGGGCAGTTGTGCGCGCGAGCTCGATTGGGTGGCCAAGCTGCAGCTGTTGCAGGCCTACCGGGAGCGCAACGGGCTGGCGTGGACCGAGCCGCGGCTCGCGGCCCTGGACATCCAGTGGAGCGACCTGCGACCGACCAAGAGCGTCTTCCACACGCTGCGTCGGGCCGGCCGGGTCACCGAGCTCGTCACCGACGCGGCTGCCCGCGAGGCGGTGACCAGCCCGCCGGAGGACACCCGCGCCTGGTTCCGCGGGCAATGTCTCTCCCGGTATGCCGCCTCGGTCGTCTCGGCGTCCTGGGATTCGGTGATCTTCGAGGTGCCGGGCCAGCAGTCCCTCCAGCGGGTGCCGATGCTCGAACCGCTGCGGGGCACCCGGGCCCAGCTCGGGGCGCTGCTCGACCGCAGTCCGGACGTTCGCTCCCTGCTGCGTGAACTGGCCGCCTCGGCCGACTAGGTTGGGGGCTAGCCGGCGGCTCGCACGAGGCGGGCGGCCGAGGCAGGTGGAGGACGAGGATGGCCAGCCAGGAGCAGAGCCGACCGCAGCGGCGCGAGGGCGACCCCGACGCAGCCCCGCCGGCGGCACCCCCCGGCGGAGCGCAGACGAACGTCTCCGAGGCCGACATCGACAGCGTCCTCGACGAGATCGACGACGTCCTGGAGACCAATGCCGAGGAGTTCGTCCGCAGCTTCGTCCAGAAGGGCGGGCAGTGAGCCCCGTGCCTCGTGACGGCCTCGACCACGGACGGCTGCCCGCGGCATACCTCGTGCCGGGCAGCGCCTCGTTCGCGGACTTCGTCGCCCAGGTGGCCCCCGAGGTCCTGCCCGGACGGCGGCCGCTGCCGGCCGGCATGACCCTCGAGGCGCCGCACGGCACGACCATCGTGGCGGTCGAGTATGCCGGTGGGGTGGCGATGGCGGGCGACCGACGGGCGACCATGGGCAATCTCATCGCCAACCGCGACATGGACAAGGTCTATGCCGCGGACGAATACAGCCTCGTCGGCATCGCGGGGACGGCGGGGATCGCCGTCGAGGTGGTCAAGCTCTACCAGGTCGAACTCGAGCACTACGAGAAAATCGAGGGAGCCCTCATGTCGATCGAGGGCAAGGCCAACCGGCTCGCCTCGATGATCCGGGCCAACCTCGGCCTGGCCATGCAGGGGCTCACCGTCGTGCCGATGTTCGCGGGCTTCGACGTCGACGAGCGCCGTGGCCGGATCTACTCCTATGACGTCACCGGTGGCTGCTATCCCGAGCGCGAGCACCACTCGATCGGCTCGGGGTCGATGTTCGCCCGGGGCTCGCTCAAGAAGCTCTGGCGGCCCGGGCTCGACGAGGCGGGGGCCGTGCGCGTGTGTCTCGAGGCGCTCTACGACGCCGCCGACGACGACTCGGCCACGGGCGGCCCCGACGTGGGGCGTCGGATCTGGCCGACCCTCGCGGTCGTCGACATCGACGGGGCGCGCTTCCGCAGCGACGACGACCTCGCCGTCGTCGTCGAGGCGATCATCGCCGAGCGGCGCGGCGACCTGCGCGCCGACCTGCGCGGCGACCTGAAGTCGGGAGGTGCCCGATGAGCATGCCCTTCTATGTCTCGCCCGAGCAACTCATGAAGGACAAGGCCGACTACGCGCGCAAGGGGATCGCGCGCGGCCGGTCGGTCGTCGTCCTGCAGTTCGACCGGGGGATCGCGTTCGTCGCGGAGAACCCGCAAAGCCTGCGCAAGATCTCCGAGATCTACGACCGGATCGCCTTCGCCGCGGTCGGGATGTACTACGAGTTCGAGAACCTCCGGGTGGCCGGCATCCGTTATGCCGACCTGCGCGGCTACTCCTACGACCGCTCCGACGTCACCGCGCGCGGTCTGGCCAACGCCTACGCCCAGACCCTCGGCACCGTCTTCACCCAGGAGCCCAAGCCCTACGAGATCGAGCTGTGTGTCGCGGAGGTGGGACACAGCGCCGAGCACGACCAGATCTACCGGCTCACCTACGACGGCTCGGTCTCCGACCAGCACGGCTTCGTCGTCATGGGCGGGCAGAATGCCGTCGCCGAGGAGCACCTGCGGGGCCATTGGCAACCCGGTATGCCGCTGGCCGACGCCCTGCGCCTCGCGGTGGCTGCACTGGGCCTCGACCCGGCCGGAGGCGAGCCGCGCACGCTCGCGCCCACCCAGCTCGAAGTCGCCGTGCTCGACCGCAACCGTCCCCGTCGCACCTTCCGCCGGATCGCCGGTGGGCTGCTCGCCGACCTGCTCAACGCCGAGAGCGCGACGGTGCACGCCCCCGAGGTCGACGACGGGGTGCCCGGGCACCACGACATCCTCACCGGCGAGCGGCCGAGCCCCGACACCGCCGAGGGCGACGCCCAGGGCTGACCGGCGACCCGGCGGCATACCCCGAACGCGCGAGGAGTCCGCACCGGCGTGCGGTGCAGACTCCTGCGCTACGGGCAGAGGGGCGTCAGCGGCGCCGGCGCCCGCTCACGAGCGCGGCGGCGTCGGCAGAGTCGCCGGACTCGGCAGACTCCTCGAGCGAGGACTCCAGCGCGTCGATCCCGTCGACCGCATCGGCGTCGTCGCCGGCCTCGCCGGCCTTGGCAATCTCGCCGACCTCGGTGACCTCGCCGACCTCGGTGGCCAGGTCGACCGGGCCGGTCTCGGTGGACTCGGCGACCACGGCGGGCACGTCTGGCACCGCCGGGGCCGGCGGCTCGGGGAACTCCGCGAGCGGGTTGACCATCGCCGCACCACCCAGCGTCGCGAGCATCTGGCGGACGTTGGTGAGCTGCGCGGTGATCGAGTCGCGGCGGGCGGTGGCGGCGGCGAGCTCGCGGTCGGAGTCGCGCTTGATCCGCTCCGCGTGCTCGCGGGCCGCGGACACGAGCGCCGAGGCCTCGGAGCGGGCCTGCTCGAGCAGCGTCGCCGCCTCGCCGCGGGCCTGCTGGTGAGAGCGGTCGGACTCGGCGGCGAGGGTGGAGGCGCGCTCCTGGACGGCGGCGAGCGCGGACTCGTGGTGCGACATCTGGGCGGCGAAGTCGGCCGCCGCCTTGTCGCGCCGTGCGGCCAGCGTGGTCTCGAAGTCGGCGGCGGCAGCGGCGGCCTTCGCCCGCTGGTGCTCGTAGACGGCCTCGGCCTCCTCTCGACGGGCCGACGCGGCGCGGTCGGCGTCGCCGAGGATGTCGTCGCTCTGCCGGCGGGCGTCCTCGAGGATCCGGGCGGCCTCGGCCTCGGCGCGGGAGCGGACGTCCTCGGCATAGCGGTCGGCGTCGGCCTTGGCGGCGGTGGCGGCGGTGGCGGCGGCGAGGCGGGCGCCGTTGGCCTCCTCGTGGGCGCTCGAGCGGATCGCCTCCGCCTCCTCGTCGGCGAGAGTGAGGATGCTGCCGATCCGTTCGCCGAGGTCCGCGAAGGTGGGCGCGGCGGCCTTGCGCTGGGCCTCGAGCAGGCCGGCGATCCGGCTGTCGCGCTGGGCGAGCAACTCGCGCAACTCGGCGTGGCCGGACTCGAGCTTGCTCACCGAGACGGCATGCTGCGCCGCCTCCTGTCGTGCGGCCTCGGTGGCCGCAGCGAGCTCGGCGACGATCTGGTCGACCTGCGTCGGGTCATAGCCCCGCAGCACGGTCCGGATCTGGCTGGTGTCGGTCATCGGTGTCCCATCGTCTCGCTAGTGGTGGGCCACAGGGAGGTGGCCAGGGGGGCTGGTTGGCCGGGTCCCAGGTCGGTGGGGTCCGGGGTGTCGTGGGCGTCGAGGGCGTCGACCCCGACGAGGCCCGCCACCGCGCCCACATGGTCGTCGCCCGCCGCGCGCTCGGGCACGGCGAGGGCCTCGATCACCCCGGAGAGGTGGCTGAGCTGGGTCGTGATGTCGTCGCGCCGGGCGGCCAGGGCAGCGACCTCGGTCCGGGCCGCGTCGACGGCGGCGCGCGCCTCGGCGCGCAACTGGTCGGCCTCGGACCGTGCCTCGGCGAGCGTGCGGACGAGCTCGGCCCGGGCGGTGCGGCGATCGGCGTGGGCCTCGCGGTGCAGCTTCTCCACTTCGGCGGCCGTGCGTTCGCGCACGATCCGAGCCCCGTGCTCGGCTTCGGCGAGCCGGTGCTCGGCCCGCTGCGTGGTGGCCGCTGCCGTCTCCTGCGCTGCGGCGACCCGGCGGCTCGCCTCCGCGTGGGCCGTCTCACCGGTATGCCGTGCGTCCGCCGCGGCCGCGTCGAGCATGGCTTGGGCCTGCGCGCGCACTCGGGCCGATTCGGCGGCCGAGTCGTCGAGTCGGGTGCGTGACTCGTGGGTCACCCGGGCGAGGACGCCCTGGATCTGCTGCCGTCGACGCCGGGTGTGATCGGCGAGGGTCCGGGCGGTCGTGACCCGGGTCCGCTCGGCTTCGGCGTCGGCGCTGGCGAGCAGGGCCTCGACGGTGCGGCGCGCCCAGGCAAGGTGCGCCTCGGCGTTGGCGAGCGTCTGCTCCGCGTCGAGGTTGGCCCGGATCACCATGGCCTCGGCAGTGTCGCGGGCCGCCTGACGCTGGGCGGCCGTCTCGTGGATCGTGCGGGAGCGCAGCTCGTCCGTGGCCGCACGGATCGTGGTCGCCTCGGCCTCGGCCTCGGCGCGGGTGTGATGGGCGAGGGCTGCGGCGTCGTCGAGGGTGCGCTGCGCGGTGACCGACGCGTCGGCGAGTGCTCGCCGGGTCCGATCCGCCACCGTTTGCTCCTGTTCGGCGAGCAGTGCCGAACGATGGGCCTCGTGGGCGGCATACCGCGTCACGGCCTCGTCGTAGTCGGCCTGCGCCCCCGCGCGCAGTGCGGCGGCCTCGGCCTCGGCCGTGCGACGGATCTCGGCTGCCTCGACCCGTGCGCTGTCGATCTCGTCCTGGCCCGTGCGTGCGGCGGCATCGGCGACGAGCGAGGCCTGAGCTGCCGCATCGTCGAGCAGGGCGAGTGCGTCGGCGTGGACCTCGGCCAGCCGGGCGGCCGCCTGGTCACGCTCGGCCGCGGCCCTCGCGTGTGCCTCGAGTGCCTCCCGGTGCAGACGCTGCGCCTCGTCGCGCAGGGCGGTCGCCTCGGCGCGGGCAGCGGAGAGCACCCGTTCGGCCTCCGTGCGCAGGGTGTCGGCGTGGGTCTGCGCGCGCTCGAGGATCTCCAGCGCGCGGCGCGTCACGTCGCCGACCCCGATCCCGGCGGCCGACGGATCGAGGCGATTGAGCCCGTCGGACATGGGGGTAATGATCGCAGATTCCCGACGTGGATCGGACGCCAGCGATGCCGTTCTCGCTCGCGATCCCGCACCCTACGATCCAGACATGTTGACCGACGACGACCGCGCGGTCGCCTCGGCGCTCATCGGTCTGGATGGGATCGCAGCGCTCTCGCTCGGCGGCTCCCGGGCCGTCGGTGTCGACGATGCCGGGTCCGACACGGATCTCTATGCGTGGTTCCGGGGGCCGCTCGTCGGGGCGGGGACTCGTCGCCGCATGCTCGGGCCACTCGCCGACGGGGCGGTCGAGTCGTTCGACGTGTTCGGGCCGGAGGACCATTTCGCCGTGCGCGGTCGGCCGGTCGAGGTGGTCTACCTCGACCTGGCGACCATCGACGAACAGGTGGAGCGGGCCGGTCTCGACGGTCTCGCCGCAGAGGTGTGCGCGACGGCCTTCCTGCACACGGCATACGTGGGCATTCCGGTCGTCGACCCGCACGGGGAGTTGGCCCGCCTGAGGGCGGCCCTGGCGACCTATCCGGAAGCCACCCGCGAGCGCCAGTTCACCGAACTCCCCCAGCTGGCGGCCGAATTCGCCGCGCAGCTCGTGAAGGCACAGAGCCGGGGGGATTGGCCGATGGTGCTGCGGCGACGGGCCGGCCTGGTCGACGTCGTCGCCAGCCTGGTCCTCGCCCTGAACCGCCGTTACCACCCGGGGGAGAAACGCCTGCTGTTCCATCTCGCGCAGTGCGACCGCCGGCCGGAGGCACTCTCGGGCCGACTGCGACAGGCGTGTCTGTCGCGGGCCGAGGATCCGGGGCTGGCCCCAGGATTACTCGATCTGGTGTGGGAGACGGCGGCCCTGCGCGAGGGGGTCGGACAGCCAGGCAAGCCCGTCGCTGGGGGCGCAGCACCGTCTCCCTGCGTAGGGTGAGGCCATGGATCGGCGGATCTTCGGCGTGGAGACCGAGTTCGGTGTCACCTGCACGCACGAGGGACAGCGTCGGCTCACTCCCGACGAGGTGTCCCGCTACTTGTTCCGCCGGGTCGTGGCTTGGGGGCGCAGCAGCAATGTCTTCCTGGGCAACGGCGCGCGGCTCTACCTCGACGTGGGCAGCCATCCCGAATACGCCACCCCCGAGTGTGACGCGGTCCGCGAGGTGGTCGTCCACGACAAGGCGGGGGAGCGCATCCTCGAGGGCCTGGCCGAGGAGGCCGCACAGCGCCTGGCCGAGGAGGGCGTCGAGGGCGACATCTACGTCTTCAAGAACAACACCGACTCCGCCGGCAACTCCTACGGTTGCCACGAGAATTACCTCATCGGGCGCACGGGCGACTTCGCCGCCGTCTCCGACGTGCTCATCCCGTTCCTCATCAGCCGCCAACTCATCGCCGGCGCAGGCAAGCTCGTGGTCGGCAGCCGGGGAGCGACCTACTGCCTGAGCCAGCGTGCCGACCACATCTGGGAGGGGGTCTCGTCCGCGACGACCCGCAGTCGCCCGATCATCAACACCCGCGACGAACCGCACGCCGACGCCGAGCGCTATCGCCGGCTGCACGTCATCGTCGGGGACTCCAACATGTCGGAGACGACCACCCTGCTCAAGGTGGGGTCGGCGGACCTCGTCCTGCGGATGATCGAGTCGGGCGTCGTCATGCGGGACGTCGCCCTGGAGAACCCCATCCGGGCGATCCGGGAGATGAGCCACGACCTCACGGGCCGACGGCCGGTCCGACTGGCCGACGGCCGCACGATGTCGGCCCTGGAGATGCAGTCGGAGTTCCTCACCCGCGTGCGGGCGTTCGCCGAGCGGGAGGGCATCCTCGGCGGGAGCAACCCCGACCCCACCGCCACCCGGGTCGTCGAGCTCTGGGAACGGACCCTGCGCGCGGTCGAGTCCGACGACCTCTCGCTCGTCGAGCGGGAGATCGACTGGGTGGTGAAGTGGCGGATGCTCGAGCGGTATGGCGCGCGGCACGGCCTCACCCTCGAGGACCCCCGGCTGCTCCAGCTGGACCTCGCCTACCACGACATCGACCGTCGGCGAGGGCTCTTCCACCTCCTCCAGCGCCGCGGCCTGGTCACCCGCGAGTGCACGGACCTGGAGATCTTCCGGGCCAAGACGGTGCCACCACAGACGACCCGGGCGCGGCTGCGCGGCGAGTTCGTGCGGGCAGCGCAGGCCAAACGGCGCGACTTCAGTGTCGACTGGGTGCACCTCAAGCTCAACGATCAGGCGCAACGGACCGTTCTGTGCAAGGACCCGTTCACGGCGGTCGACGCCCGGGTGCAGCGGCTGATCGACGCGATGTGAAGGGCGGCGACACAGCACCCGGCGGTAGAGTGCCGGGGTTTGCGTCGCCCACCCGTGAGGTTGTCAGCCGTGTCCACACCATATGCCGTGCGTCCCACCTCCCGTCTGGCGCGGGCCGGTCGGTCCGCACTCGCGGGCGTCGGCGTGGTGCTCCTCGCCGGCGCCTGCGCGTCGAGCACCCTCAACTCCACCGACGGCCAGAGTTCCCCTGCGTCGGCCGGCAGCTCGACCGGCGCGGCCCCGATGGCCACCGCCACGGGCAGTGCCACGGGGTTGGCGTCGATGCCGGTCGGCCCGTTCGGCACGAGCGCCGACCTGGCGGTCCTCGGCGGGATCACGGTCTCGGCGCCGTCCGGCACCGGGAAGACCCCCACGGTGAGCTTCGCCAGCAAGCCCGTCACGGTGAGCGCGACGACCCGCACGGTGCTCACCCCTGGTTCGGGCGACGTGAGCGTCGTCGGCAGCCGGGTCACCGCGGTGACCGCCCTGTTCAAGGGCTCGGACGGGACCCTGCTGGACAGCGACTTCGACGGAGACACGTCCACCACGCTCGACCTCGACCCGGCCCAGACGATCGCGGGTCTGGTCCGGGGGTTGTCCGGCGTGCAGGTCGGTTCGCGGATCCTCCTGGTCGTCCCCCCGGCCGAGTCCTTCGGTTCCGCGGGACGTCCCGAGATGGGGATCTCCGGCACCGAGCAGCTCGTGCTCGTCGCCGACATCACGAAGATCCAGGTGGCGCCACCGGCACCGCTCACCCAGGCCCAGGGCACGGCTGTCGACCCGGTTGCGGGCCTGCCGACGGTGACGAGCTTCGACCCGGCCGGCGGACCCACGATCTCGGTGCCGAGTGGCACCGCCGCGCCCACGACGACGGTGAGCCAGCTGCTCGTCCAGGGCGCCGGCGCGCCGGTGGCCGCCGGTCAGAAGCTCACCGTCCACTACACGGGTGTGCTCTGGAAGGACGGCTCGGTCTTCGACTCCTCGTGGACCCGGCAGCGCTCCTTCAGCTTCATCCTCGGTGCCGGCAACGTCATCAAGGGCTGGGACTCCGGGTTGGTCGGCAAGCCGGTCGGCTCGCGGGTGCTGCTCGTCGTCCCGCCCGCCGACGGCTACGGCACAGCCGGGTCCCCGCCGAAGATCTCCGGCACCGACACCCTCGTCTTCGTCGTCGACATCCTCGCCGCCGACTGACGCTCTCCCGCCGCGCGCGGGCGGCATACCGCGATGTATGCCGCGTAGCGGACAAGCTGCGACATTCGGTCACCCACCGCGCCGACGGGCTTCCGCACAGGGGAAAGAATCCGCAACGAAGCCAGTCGCACCCTTGACTATCCGGGCGGTGCCGCTACGGTCCCTCTAGGCGCCGCTCGGGGAAACGGGTCGGCGCATCTCATATGCTCCGGAAAGGAAGGACCAGGCGTGGAACTGAGAGACGTCATCCGACGCGGTCCGATGCGCGGGTTCCAGTGGGCCGTCGTCGTGCTCTGCATCTGCCTCACCATCATCGACGGGTACGAAATCCTCGTCACGTCGTTCACGCTCAGCTCGCTCACCAAGGAGTGGGGCCTCGATGTCGGCCAGCAGGGTCTTGTGGCCTCCATCGGCACGCTCGGTATGGGCATCGGCGCAGCATTCCTCGCGCCGCTGGCCGACCGGTTCGGTCGCCGCGCCCACATCCTCGCTTCCCTCCTGCTCATCGTCGTGGGGATGACCCTCAGCGGTCTGGCGCCGAGTTTCGGCATCTTCCTCGTCTTCCGGTTCTTCGCCGGGCTGTTCCTCGGCGGGATCGTCCCGAGCCTCAACGTGCTCGTCTCCGAATACGCCTCGGACGCTCGGCGCGGCAGCGTCATGGGCATCTACGGCATGGGTTTCCCGATCGGCTCGGCCCTGGGCGGCTTCCTGTCCATCTGGCTCATCGGCAACTTCGGCTGGCGTGGTCCGTTCTTCTTCTCGGCGATCGTGACCGCGTTGCTCACCGTCTGGGCCTTCGCCGCCCTGCCCGAGTCGGTGGGCTTCCTCGTCGAACGCCGACCGGCCGGCGCGCTGGAGGCCTACAACAAGATCGGTGCCAAGCTCGGTCTGCCCCCGGACAAAGAACTGCCCCCACCCACCCACCACGACACGCAGAAGTCGCTGTTCGGGACGCTCCTCAAGGGCATGTTCACCGGCAAGATGGCCATCCGCACGGTCTACCTGTGGCTGGCCTACGCGACCCTCATCGCCGCCTTCTACTTCGCCAACAGCTTCACGGCGCGCCTGGTCACCCAGTCCACCGGTGACAACAACATCGGCATCGTGGCCCAGGCCCTGGTCTCGGTGGGTGGCATCATCGGTGGCCTGCTCTTCGCCGTCCTTGCCACGCGCCTCAACACGCGGATCGTCACGATGATCCTGGTCGGTTTCGGCACGATCGCCTACTTCGCGTTCGCCCAGTTCTTCTCGGTGACCTCGATCGTCCTGGTCCTCGCCGTGGCCATCGGCATCGCGGCCAACGGAGGCGTCCTGGCCTACTACGCCATCAGCCCGCCGATCTACCCGACTCAGATCCGGGCCGGCGCGGTCGGACTCATGATGGGCTTCGGCCGGGTGGTCGCCTTCCTCGCCCCCAACATCGCAGCCTTCCTGTTGGCCCGCGGTTTCACCGCGCCCAACGTCTACCAGGTCTACGGCGTCGTCCTCGCAGTGTCGGCGCTCGCCGTGTGGCTCCTGCACCGCACCTACTCGGGCGACGACTCGCTCGACGCGATGCAGATCGAGGCCCTCGAGATGGAGAAGCTCGACGCCGGTCGCTGACGATCGGTGCACGTCGGCGGGGCCGTCCTTCGGGGCGGCCCCGCCGTCGTTCTTCGGCTCCGCGACCCTGCCCGAGCCTGCGACACGCAAGCCGTCGTGCTCGGCGTGTCCCGGGTCCGGCCGGGTAGCGTCGGGGGAGTGAACGCCCAGCCGGCGGTGGCCGCGAAGACCGAGCGCCTGCTCAACCTCGTCATCGCGCTGCTCTCGACCCGCCGCCCCCTCACCAAGGCCCAGCTGCGCGCGGCTGTCCCGCAGTACCAGCAGACAGCCGGCGACGAGGCCTTCGATCGGATGTTCGAGCGGGACAAGGACGAACTGCGCGACCTGGGCATCCCGCTGAGCACCCAGCAGGTCGACCCGAGCGCCGACGACGAGCCCGGCTATCGGATCGACAAGCGGGAATACTCCCTGCCGGCGATCGACTTCGCCCCCGCCGAGGTCGCTGCGCTGGCCCTCGCTGCCCGCAGTTGGACCCAGGCGAGCCTGGCCGCCCCCGCCGCCGCCGCGATGGCCAAACTCGCCTCGGCCGGGGTCGAGCTCGACGACACCTCGCTCGTGCGGATCGAGCCACGGGTGCGCACGAGCGAGCCGGCCTTCGAGCCGATGCGTCGGTCGGTCCAGGACCGCCAGGAGGTCCGCTTCGACTACGTTCGCGCCGACGGCGAGCGGGGCACCCGGACCGTGCGGCCGTGGGGAATGGCGATGTGGCGCGGCCGGTGGTATGTCACCGGCTGGGACGTCGACCGCGGGGCCGAGCGGGTCTTCCGGCTCAGCCGGGTGGCCGGGCCGGTCGCGCTCCGGGGCGGGCCCGCGGCATACGAGATCCCCGCCGACCACGTGCCCCGGGTGCTCGTGGGGGCGTCGGAGCCGGGGTTCGTCGACCAGCCGCCGGCGATCCTGCGCATCCGGGCCGGGGCGGGCAACACCCTGCGCCGCCGGGCTCGCACCGTCGGCGAGATCGACGAGGAATGGTCGCTCGTCGACGTCGACTACCGCGACGTCGAGTCGCTCTCCCAGGAGGTGGCCGGCTTCGGCCCCGACGTGCTCGTCGAGGCTCCCGAGCGGGTGCGCGACGCCGTCGTCGCGCGGTTGTCGGCGGCGGGTGACCGCCACCGGCCCGGTATGCCGCAAGCGGAACCCGGTATGCCGCAATCGACCGGCAACGGTGCCGCGCAGCCAGGCGGGACGGCGCCGGCCGGGCAGACCCTACCGGCGGCGAGGTCCGCTGCCCGGCCCAGCCGGCCGCACCCGGAGTCCGCGAGCGCCCGGCTCTCCCGGCTGCTCGCTCTCGTGCCGTGGCTGCTCGGCCATCAGGGGGTCGCTCTCGACGTCGCGGCCCACCAGTTCGGCATCACCCCGGCGCAGCTCGAATCCGACCTGCTGCTCCTGTTCGTCTGCGGGACCCCCGGGCACCTGCCCGACGACCTCATCGAGGCCGACTGGGAGGACGGGCGGGTCTACGTCGGCAACGCCGACGCGATCGCTCGACCGCTGCGCCTCACGATCGACGAGGCGGTCACTCTCATGGTCGGGCTGCGTGCCCTCGCCGCCACCCCGGGCATCGCCGAGCGCGACGCGGTCGTCGGGGCGCTGGCCAAACTCGAAGCGGCGACCGGTGAGGCGGCCGGGGTCGCGGCCCGGGTGCACGTCACCCTCGACGACGGAGCCCAGGAGGCGCTCGTCGCGCGACTGCGAGGCGCCTTGGAGGACACCCGCCGACTGCGGTTGCGCTACCAGTCCGCCGGCCGGGACGAGGTGACCGAGCGCGAGGTCGACCCCATGCGCCTGGTCAACCTCGAGGCCCACTGGTATCTCGAGGGCTGGTGCCACCGGGCCGAGGACGTCCGGCTGTTCCGACTCGACCGGATCGTCGGGCTCGAGGTCCTCGACGTCCCCGGTGTCCCGCCGGAGCAGGCGCGGGGTCGCGACCTCGCCGGGGCGGCATACCTGCCCGGTGCCGGTGACGCCCTCGTCGAACTCGTCACCGAGCGCGAGGCCGCCTGGGTAGCCGACTACTACCCGGTCGAGTCGGTGGACGAGCTCGGGGAAGGCCGGCGCCTGGTCCGCCTGCGCGCCGCCGACACCGGATGGGTGGTCCGGCTCGCCTGGCGGCTCGGGGGGCTCGTGACCGTCCGCGAGCCGGTCGCCCTCGCCACCGCGGTGCGCGAGGGCGCTGCCGCCGCGGTCGCGGCATACGGCCTGACGGACGACGACCGTCGTATGCCGCGCGGCGGCGCCTGATGCGCGTGCTCGCGTGGACCCTCCTCTGGCTGCTGCTCGTGGTGGGGGCCGGCTGGTATCTCTGGCGCCGGCTGCGCTGGCTGTGGGGCCGATCCCAGGAACTCGGCGACACCCTCGCCGACACCGAACGCCTGCTCGAGGCGACCGGGCTCGTCGTCGAGCAGCACACCGAGGCGCTGCGCCGCGAGTGGGCCGCGGAACCCGCTGCGGAACTCGCGGTGTTCAGGAGCGTGGTGGACGTGGCACGCGAGCGGGCCCAGGTGCGTGCCGCGAGCGAGGCGCAGCGTGCGCGGCGGCGGGCCGAGCGGCTGCCCGGCTGGGCTCGTCGACGACGTGACTTCCGTCCGATCCTCGACGCGGCCGAGGAACTGCCCCGCCCGCGGGGCCTTGATGTCGTCGAGCGGAGGGACGGCTCCGGGCGTCCGGGCCGGGCGTCGGATCGGGCCGGGTAGAATCGACCGCACCCGAACCGAGGAGAGACACCACTCATGCTGTTCCGCGAACCGTGGCACTTCGTCGTGCTCATCCTCGTCGTGGCCGTCCTCTTCGGTTGGAAGCGGCTGCCCGACGTGGCCCGCAGCGTGGGTCGTTCGATGCGGATTTTCAAGTCCGAGGTCAACGAGATGCGCAACGACGGCACCCAAGGCCGGCCGAGCCCGGCCGCGTCGGACACCGTCCCCGGCGACGTCGTGCCGCCGCACTCGTCGAGCGCGAATGCGTCCGGGTCGGGCGACGAGCGCTCGACCGACTGACCGCCGGATACCCGGCATACCGCCGCTCGTCCCGCGACCAACGCCGACCCCGCCGACCAGCTGATGGGCCGATTCCGTCGACTTCGCCGCCACCGCGACCCCGAGGGTCGGATGTCCCTCGGCGACCACCTGCGGGAGCTGCGCAACCGGACGCTCATCGCGATCCTGGCCATCCTGCTCGGTTCGATCGTCGGCTGGGTCCGGTGGCAGGAGATCTACGACGCCCTCGTCGCTCCCATCGCCGCCGTCGCCAACGAGAAGAAGGCCGCGGGCGCCATCGTCACGACCTCCTTCGGCAACCTCACCGACTCGTTCACGATCCTGCTCGTGGTCGGTCTGTTCGTCGGCGTCGTCATCTCCTCGCCGGTGTGGCTGTGGGAGCTCTGGGCGTTCGTCCTGCCCGGCCTCACCACCCGCGAGAAGCGGGTCTCGATGGCCTTCTTCGCGGCCGCGGTGCCGCTCTTCCTCGCCGGCTGCGCCCTCGCCTTTGCCGTGCTCCCTCGGGCCGTGCAGACGCTGCTGAGCTTCACTCCCGCGCAGGGCTCCAACATCATCTACGCCCCCGACTACCTGAGCTTCGTCCTCAAGTTCATCCTCACCTTCGGGATCGGCTTCCTCCTGCCGGTGCTGCTCGTCGGACTCAACGTCGCACACGTCCTGCCCGCCCGGGTCATGCGCAAGGGCTGGCGTGGTGCCGTGTTCCTCTGCTTTCTCTTCACCGCGGTGATGACGCCCGACCCGAGTCCGTGGACGATGATCGTCCTGGCCCTGCCCCTCGTCGCGCTGTTCTTCCTCGCCGTGGGCATCTCCACCCTGCTGGATCGTCGCCGGGCCAAGCGCGACCCGACGGCCGAGTGGCTCGACCTGCCCGACGATCAGGCATCTGCCCTCTGAGCCGCGCGAGCGGTAGCCTCGCGCACGTGCCTCCCACCGAGCCCGCTCTCGCGCGCGTCGGGGTCTATGCCAACGCCGCGGCCGGCCGGCACCGTGCCGGGGTCCTGCGCGACCGGGTCGTCAGGCGGTTGCGTGCGAACGGGCACGACGTCCTGCTCATCGAGGCCGATTCTGCGGACGAAGGCCGGGTGCGCACGACCGAGGCCGTGCGCACCGGTCGACTCGACGCGCTCGCGGTCATCGGCGGCGACGGCACCGCGCACCTGGGAGCCAACGCCTGCGCGGGCACCGACGTGCCGCTCGTGCTCGTCCCTGGCGGCACCGGCAACGACAACGCCCGCGCCCTGGGGCTGCCGCGCAACCGGCCCGAGGACATCGTCGACCTCGTCACCGCAGGATCGGTGCGCCGGATCGACGCCGGGCACGCGGCGACCGAGGAGGGGTCACGCTGGTGGCTCGGCGTGCTCGGCGGGGGCTTCGACACTCGAGTGAACGACCGTGGCCGCACCCTCACCCGGCTGCACGGGCCGCTGCGCTACCTCGTCGCCGTGGCCGTCGAACTGCGCACCTTCCGCGGCATTCCCTACACCGTCCAGGTCGACGACGAACGCACCGACACCACCGCCATGCTCGTCGCAGTCGGCAACGGGAGCTCCTTCGGCGGTGGGATGAAGGTCTGCCCCGACGCGTCGCTGCGCGACGGCCTGCTCGACGTGCTCATCCTGCACCGGGTCGGCCGGGGCGAGTTCCTGCGGATCTTCCCCAAAGTGTTCTCCGGCAGCCACGTCCACCACCCGGCGGTCGAGATCCGTCGTGGTCGCCGGGTGCGACTCGATGCCGAGGGGGTGCGCACGACGCAGGCCGACGGCGAGGACTTCCTGCCGCTGCCGGTCGAGCTCGAGGTGGTCCCCGGCGCCCTCGCGGTCGTCGCGCCGTGAGCGAGTTCGACCGGTTCGCCGCGGCATACCCGTTCGCCCTCGACGACTTCCAACAGCGCGGTTGCGCCGCAGTGGAGGCCGGACGCGGCGTGCTCGTCGCGGCCCCCACGGGTGCCGGCAAGACCGTCGTCGGCGAGTTCGCCGTCCACCTCGCGCTCGCGACCGGGCGCAAGGCCTTCTACACGACCCCGATCAAGGCCCTGTCCAACCAGAAGTACCTCGACCTGGTCCGTCGGCACGGCGCCGACCGGGTGGGACTGCTCACCGGCGACAGTTCGGTCAACGGCGAGGCACCCGTCGTCGTGATGACGACCGAGGTGCTACGCAACATGATGTATGCCGCCTCGCCGACCCTCGCAGGGCTCGGCTACGTCGTCATGGACGAGGTCCACTACCTCGCCGACCGCTTCCGCGGCGCCGTCTGGGAGGAGGTGATCATCCACCTGCCCCCCGAGGTCGTCGTCGTCTCGCTCTCCGCGACCGTCTCCAACGCCGAGGAGTTCGGCGAGTGGTTGAGCGAGGTCCGCGGGGGCGTCGATGTGGTCGTGTCCGAGCACCGGCCGGTGCCGCTCTGGCAGCACGTGATGGTGGGGCGCCAGCTCTACGACCTCTTCCTCGACGAGCAGGCACCGGAGCCGGACGCCGCCTCCGCGGAGCGGAACACGGTGACGCGATCCGACGTGGCCGTCGGCGTGCGGGTGAATCCGGAGCTCGTCCAGCGGATCCGTGCGCAGGAGCGGGACACGGCATACGGGCATGGCGGCGGGCATGGCGGTGGGCATGGGCGGCGCGGTGGCGAACGGGGGGCCGACCGTGGCGCGCACGGGCGTGGCGGGGGAGCGCGGCCCCGGGGTCCCGGGCGCGCCGAGGTCGTCGAGTCCCTCGACCGGGCGGCGCTGCTGCCCGCGATCGTCTTCGTCTTCAGCCGGGTGGGCTGCGACGCCGCCGTCGGTCAACTGCTCGCGCGGGGGGTGCGCCTCGTGCTGGACGATCAGGCGTTGCGCATCCGCCGGATGGTCGAGGAACGGGTGGCCGGTCTGCCCGACGAGGACCTGGGCGTGCTGGGCTACTGGGACTTCGTCGACGGGCTCACCCGCGGCTATGCCGCCCACCACGCGGGCATGCTCCCGACCTTCCGGGAGATCGTCGAGGAGTTGTTCACCGCCGGGCTCGTCCGGGTCGTCTTCGCCACCGAGACCCTCGCCCTGGGCATCAACATGCCCGCCCGGACGGTTGTCCTCGAACGGCTGGTGAAGTTCAACGGCGAGACGCACGCCGAGCTCACGCCGGCCGAATACACCCAGCTCACCGGCCGGGCCGGCCGCCGGGGCATCGACGTCGAGGGGCACGCCGTCGTCCTGTGGTCGCAGTCCCTGGATCCGCGGGCCGTGGCCGGCTTGGCCTCGACCCGGACCTATCCGCTGCGCTCGAGCTTCCGCCCGACGAACAACATGGCGGTCAACCTCGTCGCGCAGGTGGGTCGGGCGAGGGCGCGCGAGGTCTTGGAGACCTCGTTCGCCCAGTTCCAGGCCGACCGCGCCGTCGTGGGCCTGGCACGTTCGATCCGACGCAACGAGGCGAGCCTCGCCGAGCTCGCCGAGCAGATGCACTGTCACCTCGGCGACTTCGCCGAGTATGCCGCCCTGCGCGCCCGCCAGCGCGACCTCGAGAAGGAATCCTCCCGTGACCGGCAGGAGGAGGCGCGGGCACTCGCGGCCGCCTCGCTCGAGCGGCTCGCGGTCGGCGACGTCATCCGGGTGCCGGCCGGCCGGCGGGCCGGCTGGGCTGTCGTCGTCGCGACCGCCCGCCGGGCCGGTGTCCTGGGCCCGTCCGTGGTGACCGAGGACCGGCAGCTGCGCCGGCTCACCCTCGTCGACGTCCCGACCCCGGTCGAGCCGGTCACCCGGTTGCGCATCGCCAAGTCCTTCACGCCCAAGAACCCGGCGGCGCGGCGCGACCTCGCGGCGGCGCTGCGCGCGGCGGTGGCCCACGAAAGGCCGCCGCGGCGGGCCGGGCGGCCCACCGCCGGGGGAGGGGAGCTCGAGGAGCGGCTCGCCGAGGTGCGCCGAGAGCTGCGCGCCCATCCCTGTCATGCCTGCCCCGACCGCGAGGAGCACGCCCGGTGGGCCCAACGGTGGTGGCGACTTCGACGCGAGACCGACGCGCTCGTGCAGCAGGTGCAGGGGCGCACGCACACGGTGGCCCGCAGCTTCGACCGGATCTGTGGCCTGCTCACCTCGCTCGGCTACCTCGAGGCCGACGGCGAACGGGTCGCCGAGCCGGGTGAAACGCTGCGCCGGCTCTACACCGAGCGTGACCTGCTCACGGCCGAATGTCTGCGCCGCGGAGTCTGGCGGCGGTTGGATCCGGCCGGACTCGCCGCGGTCGTCTCGGCGCTCGTGCACGAGCCCCGCCGCGACGAACTCGACGCGGCGCCCCGCGCGCCCACGGACGACGTCGCGGCCGCCCTCACCGAGATGGACGCGGTGTGGGCGCAACTCGAGCAGGCCGAGCGCGCGCACGGCGTGCCCTCGAGCGACCCACCCGACCCGGGGATCGCCTGGATGATCCACCGGTGGGCCCGGGGGCGTCGGCTCGAGGAGGTCCTGCGCGGCGGCGACCTCGCGGCGGGCGACTTCGTGCGGCGCTGCAAGCAGGTCGCGGACCTGCTCGGTCAGATCGCCGACCTCGCGCCGCACCCGGCGATGGCGGGCAAGGCCCGAGCCGCCGTCGACGCCGTCCTACGCGGGGTCGTCGCCGCCGATCGGCTCGACTGACGAGGGACGTCACCGCGTCTGCAGGCGGGTGCAGGCGGGTGCAGGGGGTGCGGCTCACCGCGGTGGCACCCAGGTGACCCAGCGCACGTATGCCGGGCAGCGGCATACTCGCGGGTATCCCTTGCGAGCGGGCGTGTTCTCCGACACGGTGGCACGGACACCGCGGGTGACCGCTCTATTGTCAGATAGTTGACTACTCGACTTCGAGACATCCACGAAAGGACTGCGATGCAGCAGCTCACCGGCCTGGACGAGATGTTCCTCAGCCTGGACACCGGGCCCACGACCGGACACGTCGCTGGCATTGCGCTCTTCCCGGCCCCCGAGACGCCGCGCGACGAACTGGCCTGGCTGCGCCAGCGGGTCCGCGAGCGGCTGCCTTACCTTCCCCTGCTGCGTTGGCGGCTGCACCGGGCCCCGCTGGGTGTCGACCAGCGTTACTGGGTGGAGATGGACGAGGTCGACATCGACGCGCACGTCGTAGGCGTCACCCTGCCAAAGCCGGGCACCCAGAAGCAGTTCCAGGCCGTCATCGACGCCGAGATGTCCCAGCTGCTCGACCGCGAGCGGCCGATGTGGAAGATGCTCGTCATCACCGGCCTCGCCGACGGTGGTTACGCCTACGTCATCAAGGTCACCCACGGCCTGGCCGACGGCAGCGCGCTCTGGGCGATCTACGACCAGCTGTCCGACCACCCGACGGAGAAGCTCGAGCGGATCCCCAACCAGCGCCCCAAGGGCGGGTCGATGGGCGTGCTCGGGCGCGGGATCGTCCGGGCCGCCAAGACCCCGGTCGTCGTCGCCGGCCTGGCCAAGGACGCGGCCTCGTGGGCCGGCGGCCGGCTCGCCGACGAGAAGCTGCGCGCGATTCCCAACCTCATCGCGCGGGTCACGCCGGGCGAGCTGAGCAAGCCGGTGGCCCTCATCGCCAACAAGCTGCGCCCGGTCGAGGACGCCGAGGTCGCCTCGCTCTTTCCCTCGCTCATGCCGCCGGACTCGCCCTTCAACGGGACGACGACGGCCAACCAGAGCATGGTCCACACGACCTTCACGGTCGCCGAGCTCCGCGCGATCGGCAAGCTCGTCAACGGGACGATCAACGACGCCCTGCTCGCGATCATGGCGGCCGCCCTGCGTCGCTACATGACCAGCCACGGAGGCATCCCCAACCGTCCGCTCATCGTGTCGACCCCGGTGTCCTGGCGGACCGGCAAGGAGACCGAGCGCTGGGCCAACCAGGTGTGGATGCTCTTCCTGCCGCTGCCCACGCACCTGGGCGACCCGCTCGCCAGGCTTCGCTACGCCCACGAGGCGTCCTCGACGGCCAAGGCCAACTGGGAGCGGGTGCCCGGGCATCTGTTGCGCCGGGCGAGCGCCCTCATGCCGAGCATGGTCATGGGCCCCGGAGCCAAGTTGATGGCCCGGATGCCTGCGCGCCTCACGCCCAAGATGTTCAACGCCTCGCTGTCCAACGTCCGAGGCCCGCGCGAGATCCCGGTGCACGGCGGGCGGTCGATGACCGACTACCTCGTCTTCGGCTTCCTGTCTCCGGGGACCGGCCTGCTCCTGGGCGGACAGAGCCTGGGTGACAACATGGCGGTCACGGCGACGGTGTGCACGGACATCGTCGTCGGCTACGAGAAGCTGCCGACCTTGCTCGAGGACGCCAAGAACGAGTTGCTCGCCCTCGTCTGATCGCGCTGTCCGGGTGCGTTCCGGTCCGGGGTGCCCGGCAACTGCCCACCTGAGCAGCTGCCCCGTGAGGCTCGCCGCGCTCAGCCCAGGTCGAGCGCGGCGAGGACGCGGTTGATCGGGTTCGTGAGGCGGTAGTCGACCGCGAGCCGGGAGAGCGTCGCCGCGTCGTGCACTTCGCGGGGCAGCCGGAGGTCGACCTTGGGGACGGGTGCGTCGATCGCCACCCGCACGACGCGCGGCGCCACGTCGAGGTATGCCGCCCCGGCCTCGAGTCGCGTGCGCTGGGCGCCCTTGATCCGCGGGTCTCCACCGTCGACGGCCGCGCGGATGCCGGCGAGGGAGCCGAAGGTGGCCAGGAGCGTGGCAGCGGTCTTCTCTCCGATGCCGGCCACCCCCGGCAGCCCGTCGGAGCTGTCGCCACGCAGGATGGCCAGGTCGGCGTAGGCGTCACCGGTCGGCACGGCATACCTCTGTTGGAGATAGTCCTCGGTGACCACGTCGGCGTCGCGCACCCCGCCCCGAGCGGTGTAGAGGACGCGGATCCCGGCGGCGTCGTCCACGAGTTGAAACAGGTCCCGGTCACCGGTGACGATGTCGACCGGCAGCCGTCCGCGATGGCGGTGGGCAAGGGCGCCGATGACGTCGTCGGCCTCGAAACCGGCCGCACCGACCCGCTGCAGCCCCAGCGCTGCGAGGGCCGCCGAGATGAGCGGCACCTGTGGAGAGAGGTCGTCGGGCACCTCCTCGGCGGCCTCGACGGTGCCGGACGCCTGCGCCGCGCTCACGGTGCCGGCGGCGACGCCCGCGACCCGATGCGTCTTGTAGGAGGGGATCGCCTCGACCCGGAAGGCCGGGCGCCAGTCCTCGTCCCAGCACGCGGCCAACTCGGTGGGCCGGTGCCGGTCGACGAGCGTGGCGATCATGTCGAGGAAGCCGCGCACCGCGTTGGTCGGCGGATCGGAGGGCGTCGGCCGCTCGTCGGGGACACCGTAGAACGCCCGGAAGTAGAGCGAGGCGGAGTCCAGGAGCATGAGCCGGCCGGCGGGACTGGGCATGGCTCAGCAGCCTATGCGCTGCCGCCAGGTCCCCGTCCGTGGAATGCCCTGGGGGCGGGAGCGCCAGTGTGCGTAGGCTGGCGCCATGGAACGACTCGACCGGCGCCTCGTGGCGTTGCTGGCCTCCGAGGGTCGGATGAGCTACACCGATCTGGGCAAGGCGACCGGCCTGTCGACCTCGGCCGTCCACCAGCGGGTCCGCCGGCTCGAGGAACGTGGGGTCGTCAAGGGCTACCAGGCGGTCGTCGACCCGGTCGAGGTGGGCCTGCCGCTCACGGCATACATTTCGTTGTCGCCGCTGGACCCGGCCGCACCGGACGACATCCCCGACCGGATCCGGCACTTCCCCGAGATCGAGTCCTGCCATTCGGTCGCCGGCGACTTCAACTACATCACGAAGGTCCGGGTGGCCACGCCGCTGGACCTCGAGGAACTTCTCACCCGGTTGCGGGCCGCCGCACACGTGCAGACCCGTACCACCGTGGTGCTCTCCACGGCCTGGGAGGGTCGTCCGGTCATCGGCCTCGAGCCGGAGTCCGCGAGCTGAACGCTGCCGCGCCGCCTCGCGGTAGCTCGGCGGCGCTGCGGTCACATCCGGTCGGTGGGTTCGTATGACCCCGGGTCCGGCGGGGTCTCCAACCGAGGGTGGGCGACCCGGCGATGCCACTCCCACACCGCCCAGCCGAGCAGGCTGAAGGCGAGCGCGGTGAGCGTGAGCGTCACGAGCGAGCCGTTCACGAGTGGCACGATCGCACCTGCGATGACGGCGTTGAGCAGGGTGTTCGCGCACGACTGAGCCGAGGACAGGGTGCCGCGATGGCGCGGACGTAGGTCGAGCAGGGCGAGGGTGACGATCGGGAAGACGAGCGCGATGCCGAGCCCGGCCGTCGTCGGGGCAACGAGCGCCCACGGCAGCCCGACGACCCCCCACGCGTCGAGGGCGAGCCCGATCACGGCGCCCACGACGGCACAGCCGAAGCCGAGCGCGATGAACGTGGCCGAGGAGATCCGGCCGGCCAACCGGCCGGTGAGCCACGAGCCGAAGATCATCGCGGTGACCACCGGCACGAAGAGCCAGCCGAAGTCGCCCGGGCCGAGGTGCAGGATCGTCACGACGATCGCGGGCGCGGCGCTGATGTAGGTGAAGAGCGCGGCGAAGTTGAACGAGGACACCCCGAGCAGGCGCCGCACCCCCGGGTCACGTACCGCATCGCGGAGAGCGCCGGCGAGGGCGCGCACCTGCAACGGGGTGCGTCGGGCCGGCGGATGCGTCTCGGGAAGCAGGAACAGCAGGGCGAGGAAGAGCACCACGGCGAACACGGCGAGGAACCAGAAGACGCTGCGCCAGGTGCTCCAGCCGAGCAACCAGCCGCCGACGATCGGTGCGAGGGCCGGGGCGACCCCGAAGATCATCGACATCTGGGACATCGCTCGCTGGGCCCGGTCGCCGGAGAAGACGTCGCGCACGACGGTGCGAGCGACGATCATCCCCCCGCCGGCGACCAGGCCCTGCAGGGCACGGCCGACGAGCAGCAGCGGCATCGACGGAGCGACCGCACACCAGACGGAGGTGAGGGCGAAAAGGCCCAGACCGCCCAGGATCACCGGCCGTCGGCCCATCGCGTCGGAGAGCGGTCCGTGGACGAGGCTCATCACCGCGAAGCTCACCAGGTAAACCGAGAGGATCTGCTGAAGGGCCACCGGATCGGCCCCGAGTTCCGCTCCCACCTGCGGGAAGCCCGGGAAGATCGTGTCGACCGCGAACGGGCCGATCATGGTGAGCGCGGCGAGGAGGAAGACCAACCCGTGCCGTGGGCCCTCGTCCCGCCTGGCCTCGGTGGTCACCTCGGCAGGGTACGCCGCCCCGGGCCGGCCCGGTCAGCGCGTCCGCGAGATGGGAGCCAGCGCGGCGGCGCAGGCCCGGGCCAGGTCCTCCGGTGCCAGCTCGACGTCGAGCCCGCGCCGCCCGCCGGAGACGAAGACCGTCGCGTGTGTGTTCGCGCTCGCGTCGAGGACGGTCGGCAGCCGACGCTTCTGCCCGATCGGTGAGATCCCGCCGACCACGTAGCCGGTGCTTCGTTCCGCGACGGCCGGTTCGGCCATGACGGCCCGCTTGACCCTCAGCGCGCTCGCGACGGCCTTGAGGTCGAGTTGTCGATCCACCGGCACGATCCCCACGGCCAGCCCGGCGTCGGTGTCGACGAGCAGTGTCTTGAAGACACGCTCGGGCGCCACCCCGAGCGCTGCGGCGGCCTCGAGCCCGTAGGAGGGTGCCGCCTGGTCGTGCGCGTAGGGGTGCAGGGTGAAGGCGACCCCGGCCCGGGTGAGCGCGGTGGTCGCCGGGGTGCCGCTGCCCTTGGCCACGAGGACGCAGTATGCCGTGCCACGCGGCATACTTGTCGGCTGTGTCGCATCGGCGCGTGATCGTCGTGGGGAGCGGATTCTCGGGTGTCGCGATGGGGGCTCGCCTGCTCGACGCCGGGATCCGCGACTTCCTCGTGCTCGAAAAGGGCTCCGAGGTGGGAGGGACCTGGCGGGACAATCGCTATCCCGGTTGCGCGTGCGACGTGCCCAGCCCGCTCTACAGCCTGAGCTTCGCACCCAAGGCGGACTGGAGCCGGGCATACGCGCCGTCGGCCGAGATCTGGCAGTACCTGCGCGACTGTGTCGACCGCCTTGGCCTGGGGCCCCACCTCGCGCTCGACGCCGACGTCACGGGAGCCACTTGGGAGGGGGACCGGTGGCGGGTCCGGGTGGCCGATGGACGGGAGTGGACGAGCGATGCGCTCGTCCTCGGGGTCGGCGGGCTGCACATGCCCCGGCGCCCGGATCTGCCCGGCCTGGGGACCTTCGGCGGCCCGGTCATGCACACGGCGGACTGGCCCGACGACGACGGACTCGACGGGCTGCGGGTGGGGGTCGTGGGCACCGGCGCCTCGGCGGTCCAGCTGGTGCCGGAGCTGGCTGCGCGGGTCTCCCAGCTCGTCGTCTTCCAGCGCACGCCGGCGTGGGTGCTCCCCCGGGGCGACGTGCCGGTTTCGCGGTGGCGACAGCGCGCGAATGCTCGGATCCCTCTGGTGCAGAAGGCATCCCGCGCTCGGACCTACGTCCGCAACGAGCTCAACGTCCTGGGCTTCGGACGCAACGCGCGGCTGCGGGAGTGGGTTGGGCGACGCTCGCTCGAGCACCTGGCCTCGGCCGTGTCCGACCCGGTCGTGCGCGCGGCGCTCACCCCGGCATACGAGCTGGGCTGCAAGCGGGTCCTGCTGTCCGACGACTACTGGCCCACCTTTGCCCGTCCGCATGTCCAACTCGTGACCGAGCCGATCCGCGAAGTGGTGCCGCGCGGAGTGGTGACGGGGGAGGGGACCGAGCACGAGTTGGACGCCCTCGTGCTGGCGACCGGTTTCGACCTCGACGGGAGCCTGGCCCGGATGCAGATCACCGGGCAGGACGGACGGACGCTCGCGCAGGCGTGGTCGCGCGGCCGGGGCACCCACCTGGGGATCAGTGTCGCCGGGTTCCCGGAGCTCTACCTCCTGCTCGGGCCCAATACGGCGCTCGGGCACACGTCGGTGCTCGTGATGATCGAGGCGGCGGTGGACTACGTCATCGATGCCCTGCGGAGGGCCGACGAACTGGGTCCCCAGGTCGTCACCGCCGCGGCGCAGGAGCGCTTCGGCCGATGGCTGCGTCGGCGGGACCGGCACACGGTGTGGACCTCTGGGTGTCAGAGCTGGTACCTCGACGAACGCGGGGTCAACAAGGCGATCTGGCCCGCCTCGACGGTCCGTTACCGGTGGCGCACCCGGAAGGTCGACCCCCGCGACTACGAGCCGGCCTCCTGAGCCCGGAGTAACCGCGTCACTACTGGCCCGGAGTAACCGCTTGACTGCTGGCCCGGAGTAGCCGCGTCACTACTGGCCCGGAGTAACCGCTTGACTGTGCACTTTTCCTGTGACGAAGGGGTTACGTCACGAGAAACGTGCTCAGATGTGCGGTTTTGCGGCGGGGGAGGGGAGTGGGCCCTCCACCCGCGGCCGCCCGGCCTCAGGCCTTCGAACCGACCGAGGCGAGCCTGCTGAGCGCAGCGGCCTCCACCGCGAGTTCGTGGGCCGAGTCGAGGTCCACCTGGCCGGGCCACCAGCGCTGACCGGACAGCGGCAGGGTGTGGATCGGGTCGTAGTAGACGTATTCGCGGGAGAGTGCGTCGACGTCCGCCGCTTCGATCGACGTGCGGTAGTTCTTGCGCCAGTAGGAGATCCCGTGCTCACGGTCGTATTCCTCGACCTGGTGAACCCAGCGCTTGCCGACGAACGGGACGTCACAGACGATCCGCGGAGTGGCAAAGCCGGGCAGATAGCCCATGATCGCGTGCTGCAGCTCCTGGGCCTGGCCCAGCGACAGCCGCCAGTGCTCGCTGAACGGGATCATGTCGCACATGTAGAAGTAGTAGGGCGTGATCGATGCGTTGTCCTGCAGTGCGAAGCACAGGTCGAGCAGGTCGGCCGGCGTGTCGTTGACCCCGTGGAGGAGGACACCCTGGTTGCGGATGTTGAACAGCCCCGCATCGAGCAGGTTACGCGCCGTCTCGGCGACGATCGGGGTGACCGAGTTGACGTGGTTGACGTGCGTGTGGATGGCCACCTGCACGCCACGCGCGTGTGCCTTCGCGGTGATCCGTCCGATCCCCTCGACGACCTCGGGCGCCGCCCAGTGCTGGGGGAGCGCCATGAGGGCCTTGGTCGCGAGCCGGATGTCGCGGATGTTCTCGATCTCGAGCAGCTTGTCGAGGAAGACCTCGAGGTTCTTCCACGGCAGGTTGGCCACGTCGCCGCCGCTCACGACGACGTCGCGGACGGTCGGGGTCGCCGCGAGGTAGTCGAGCATCTGCTGGTGACGATCGGCTGGCTTCGCGAGGAACTTCAGCTTGGTCACCTGGGGGGTCGAGTTGCCGACCAGGTCCATCCGGGTGCAGTGTCCGCAGTACTGCGGGCACGTGGGCAGCAGCTCGGCGAGCACCTTCGTCGGGTAGCGGTGGGTGAGTCCCTCGACGGCCCACATCTCGTGCTCGTGGAGGCTGTCGCGGGTGGCGTGCGGGTGGCTCGGCCAGTCGGTGCGGCGGTCGGAGAAGACCGGCAGCATGTAGCGCCGCACCGGGTCGTCGTAGAAGGCCTCCGTGTATGCCGTGCCGGCACGCGGCATACCGGCCTCGCCTTCGCCCGTGGCCGGGACCATGGTGTTGAGCATCTGCGGTGGGACGAGCATCGACATCGTCGCCCGCTCGGTCTGGTCGCGCTCGAGGTCGGCGTAGAAGTCGTCGGTGAGCAGGTCGCCCATGACCTCACGCAACTGACGGACGTTCTTCACGCAGTGGCTGCGCTGCCACTGGGCGTCGGCCCACTGGGCCGCGGTGACGTCGGCAAAGCCGGGCATCCGGGTCCAGTCGGGCTCGACGAGCTCGCGCATCCGGTAGACGTAGGGCTGGTCCAGAGCAGGCGTCATGAACGAGAGAATACCGGAAGATCTCCTGTCATGTAAACTAACCACACGAAATCCTGCGGTCGATCACGGTCAGAGGAGCAGTTCATGTACCAGTCGGTAACACCGAGCGACGCGGACCCCGCCGGCCACGTTCCCCCGGGCCCGGAGTCCGCCGTCGGGCTGCACCGCGTGCTCGAGCCGAGTGGCTCCCAGATCACCCTGCCGCAGGCCGCCCGCCGGTTGGACACTCGTGCGCAGCTGTGGCCGGGAGAGGTGCGGATCGAGGTCGACACGCTCAACCTCGACGCGGCCTCCTATCGCCAGCTCGCGGAGAAGCACCGCCGCTCCGAGGGCCCCGACGCGGGCTCGGTCGACGGCGACGCGGTGCGCGCCGAGGTGCTCGCCATCGTCGCGGAGCGGGGCAAGATGCAGAACCCGGTGACCGGTTCCGGTGGGATGCTCCTGGGCACGGTGGCCGAGGTCGGTCCGCAGAGCCCACTCGGTCTGGCCGTGGGCGACCGGGTCGCGACCCTCGTGTCCCTCTCGCTCACCCCGCTGCGCATCACCGACGGGCTCGCCCGCTGGGACGGTCTCGCCGAGCAGGTGCCGGCCACCGGACACGCGATCCTCTTCGCCCGCTCGATCGCCGCGGTGATCCCCGACGACCTCGATCCGCGGCTCTCGCTCATGGTGATGGACGTGTGCGGCGCACCCGCGCTCGTGGCTCGGGTGGTGGGGGAGTATGCCGCCGCACGCGCAGCATCCGAGGGTGGTGCCCCCTCGGTGCTCGTCCTGGGCGGGGCCGGCAAGTCCGGCTCGTTGTCGCTGGCCGCGGCCCGGGAAGCCGGCGCCGGCCGGCTCGTGGCCGTCGTGCCCTTCGAGCGCGAGGCAGCGCTGCTGGCACCGACCGGGCTGGCCGATCACGTGGTGATCGCCGACGCCCGCTCTCCCATGGGGCTGGCCGAGGCGGTCGAGTCGGCGGGAGGGCCGTGCGACGTCACCATCGTGTGCGTCGACGTGCCCGGCTGCGAGCAGCCGGCCGTCCTGGCGACGGCCCAGGGCGGCACCATCATCTTCTTCTCGATGGCGACCTCCTTCGCCGCGGCGGCCCTCGGCGCAGAGGGCCTTGCCGCGGACGTGCGGATGCTCGTCGGCAACGGCTATGTCCCTGGCCACGCGGCATACGCGATGGAGCTCATCCGACGCGACGACGCCGTGCGCGGGCTCTTCGAGTCGCGCCTGGAGGGATGATCGCCACCCCGGCGTGATCCTCGCCGGGTCGGCGACACTGCGGGGCATGAGCGACGACGAGCGGGGCACCCGGGCGCAGCTGGAGGCGCCTTCAGGCATGCGCCCCGCGGATCTGGGCCTGTGCCCGTCGGCACGCCGAGCACCACCGTCGCGCCGCCCCGGTCGCCGAGCCGGCACCACCGGCCTTCATCGAGTAGATTCTGGCAGAACGCCGCGCCATCACCGCTGATCTTCTCGTCGCAGAGCAATTCGACGGGAATATCAGCGGTTTCTGCTAGGCTCGGAGGGTGGCTACATACTCGCCCACCCACCCCCGCATCCACCTGGACCCGGCGCAGGTCCGCCGCGCCAGGACCTTGGCCCGTCGCGCCGGGGCACCAGTCGTGCGGCTGGCCCAGGCCCACACCACCGTCTCGGTGGAGCGAGCCACGCTTCGCCTGGCGGGGCTCACCGGAGCAGACCACGAGGGCCACCCCTGGGTCAACCACCTCGTCGATGCCGTCCGCGACCAGGTCGGCCTCGAACAGGGGGTGACCACCCCGGTCTTCGACGCCCTGCGCCGCGGGGTCGCCCCCGATCTGCTCACCCTCGCTCAGGCCGCAGCCGCGGGCTCCACCGCCTTCGGTATGCCGTCCGGCAAGCCCCTCGCCGCGGCCCGCCGCGACGCGCGCACGGCCGTCGCACGCGGCATACGCGCCATCGACCGGCAGCGAGCCGCCCGCGAGCGGTTGATCCGCCGCCACGGTGACCCGAAGCAGACCCCGTGGATCTACCTCATCGTCGCGACCGGCGACATCGACGAGGACATCCCGCAGGCGCAGGCCGCCGCGCGCGAGGGCGCCGACGTCATCGCGGTGATCCGCTCGACCGGGCAGAGCCTGCTCGACTTCGTGCCCGAGGGCGCCACCCACGAGGGCTTCGCCGGCACCTACGCCACCCAGGAGAACTTCCGGCTCATGCGGGCCGCGCTCGACGAGACCAGCCGCGAGGTGGGCCGCTACATCCGGCTGACCAACTACGCCTCCGGGCTGTGCATGCCCGAGATCGCCACCCTGGCCGGGCTCGAGCGGCTCGACATGATGCTCAACGACTCGATGTACGGCATCCTCTTCCGCGACATCAACCCGATCCGCACCTTCGTCGACCAGCGCTTCAGTCGCCAGATCCACGCCCGCGCCGGGATCATCATCAACACCGGCGAGGACAACTACCTCACGACTGCCGACGCGATCGAGGCCGCCCACACGGTGACGGTCAGCCAGTTGCTCAACGAATACTTCGCCAAGGAGGCCGGGCTGGCCGACTGGCAGCTCGGCCTCGGCCACGCCTTCGAGATCAACCCGTCGGTGCCGGAGAGCTTCCGGCTCGAGCTGGCTCACGCGCTGCTCGCGCGTACCCTCTTCCCCGACGCCCCGCTCAAGTGGATGCCGCCGACCAAGCACATGACCGGCGACGTCTTCCGCGGCTATCTGCTCGACGGCTTCTTCAACCTCGCCGGCACCATGACCGGGCAAGGGATCCTGCTCGTCGGGATGATGACCGAGGCCGTCGTCACCCCGTTCCTGTCCGACCGCGACCTCGCCCTGCAGAACGTCCGCTACGTGCTCGACGCCGCGGGTGGGCTACGCGAGGACTTCCACCCGCCGCGCGACGGCTTCATCCAAACCCGCGCGCGCCACGTGCTCGGCGAGGCGGTCGACCTGCTCGACCGGATCGCCACCGACGGGTTGCTCGACGCCATCGCCGAGGGCACCTTCGGTCTGATGAAGCGCCCGGCCGACCACGGCAAGGGGCTCGACGGGGTGGTGCGCCGCAGCGACGACTACGACAATCCGGCGATCACGCTGCTCGAGGAAGGCCAGCAGGAGGGTATGCCGCGATGAGCAACCGCACACACCTCACCGATTCCCCCCGCAAGCTCACCCCGAAGATCGTCCGGCCCTATGGCGACACGACCGGCGACGGGATGATCCAGGTCTCCTTCACGCTGCCGCTGCCGCACGACAAGCGGGCCGAGGGCGCGGCGCTTCAGCTGGCCAAGAAGATGGGCATGGACCCGGCCCTCGTCGTCCACGCCAAGGCGATCGGCCCGGACTTCACCTTCTTCGTCGTCTACGGCTCCTCCAACCACCTCGTGGACCCGTCCCAGGTGCGCGTCGTCGAGCGCGAATACCCGTTGCTCACGGCATACGAGGTCAACCAGGCGATCCGGCAACGCTTGCGCCGCAAGCTCGTCGTCGTCGGCGCGTGCATCGGCACCGACGCGCACACCGTGGGCATCGACGCGATCCTCAACATCAAGGGCTTCGCGGGGGAGAAGGGGCTGGAGTGCTACTCCGAGCTGCGCGTGGTCAACCTCGGCGCGCAGGTCATGGTGCCCGAGCTGGTGGCCCGTGCGCGCGAGGAGCACGCCGACGCGGTGCTGGTCAGCCAGGTCGTCACCCAGAAGGACGCCCACATCCACAACACCACCCAGATGACCGCAGCCTTCCGCGAGGCCTACCCGGCCGGGACGGTGCCCCTGTTGGTGGCAGGCGGACCGCGCTTCGAGGACGGCTCCGAAGGGCGGCTCGGGGTGGACCGGATCTTCGGGCGTGGGACCACCCCGGGCGAAGTCGCCAGTTACCTCGTCCACGCCCTCGCACCTGCTCCCGCCACTCCCTCCGGAAGGAAGGCCTCATGAGCACTGGATCCGCCGCCGAGGTCGGGCTCACCGTGGTCCACCGGCGTTACGTCCCCTACAGCCATGCCCACTACGCGGGCAACCTCGTCGACGGGGCCTACTCGCTGGCCGCCTTCGGCGACGTCGCGACCGAGCTGTGCATCCGCACCGACGGCGACGAGGGCCTGTTCGCGTCCTATTCCGACGTCCAGTTCCTCGCGCCGGTGCGCGCGGGGGACGTGCTGGAGATCGAGGCGCGGCTCGTGCGGGTCGGTCGCCGCTCGCGCGAGATCGAGTTCGCCGTGCGGGTGGTATGCCGCGGCACCCCGGAGCACGGGGCCTCCGCGGCCCGGCAGCTCGACCCTGCGCTGCTCGCGACGAGCGCGCGAGGTGTCGTCGTCGTCCCTTGACTTCCCGGCGTCCGGCGTGTCCCGCGCGACACGCCGGTGATCGAGGAAAATCCTTGTCCGCACGCGTGATTCCCTTCGCGCGTTGACCTGCGCCGATACCCGTTTGCGCAGGTCGGAGCCGGGTTGACAGGGTCGCGGGGGCGAGTAGGTTGACACTCGGAAGTTCGCCGGGTGGCCGTGGTCACGGAGGCCGGAGACGAACGGACAGGGGGTCGACGGTGGCCTGCGCGCGCGGCCGCCGGGATACCAGGCCTTCCCATTCCGCTCGGGTCCGACCCCTCGTGGCGACGGTGGCGCACGACCACGACGCCCGAGTCGCTCAGTAGACAACAGCGGAGCCGGCCCCAGCCTGGGGCGGGTTCGTTGGTCCCAACGGCGACCCGGGCGTCGTCATGTGCGCAGTTGTTCCCGGTGGCGGTGGGACACGCTCGGCCGAGCTAGCGTGTCCCCGTGCGCCGCCTCCTGCTCTCGCTCGCCGCCGGCGGCCTGCTCTGTCTCGCCTTCCCCGGCTACGCCCTCTGGTGGGTCGCGCCGATCGCCGTGGCGATGCTCGCGCTGGCCACCCGCGGCGCGGGGGCGTGGCGAGGCGCCGGATTGGCCTTCGCGGCGGGCCTCGCCTTCTTCATCCCGACCCTCGGTTGGTCGGGCAGCTACCTCGGCCTGCTCCCGTGGGCGGCTCTCGCGATCTGCCAGGCGTGCTACTTCGGCGGGCTCGGCCTGCTCACCGGGTGGGTCCAGCGCGACGGGCGGGTGCATCCGTTGGTCGTCGCCCTCGTCTGGGTGGCCCAGGAGGCGGCCCGCGACCGCACCCCCTACGGCGGATTCCCCTGGGTGCGGTTGGCCTTCGGTCAGTCAGACGGGCCGTTTGTCCGGCTCGCCGCCCTCACCGGCGCCCCCGGGGTGACCTTCGCCGTCGCGCTGTGCGGCGGCCTACTCGCGGCCGGGGCGCACGCGGCATACCGGAGGGTGGGGTGGGCGCGAGCGGCCACGCCCGTGCTGGCCGGCGTCGCGGTGGCCCTGTGCGGGCTGCTCGTCCCGCTGCCGACCGACGGGCCGGCGGCGCGGGTGCTCGCGGTCCAGGGCAACGTGCCGCGACCGGGCCTGGACTTCAACGCCGAACGCCGCGCGGTCCTGGACAACCACGTCCAGGCGACGGTCGAGGCGCTCGAGCGGCTGCGTGCGGCCGGTCGACCCGACCCCGACCTCGTGGTCTGGCCGGAGAACGCCTCGGACATCGACCCGATCCGCAACGCCGACGCCTCGGCCGAGATCCAGGCGGTGACCGACACCGCCGCTGCGCCGATCGTCGTCGGCGGGCTGCTCGAAGAGCCTCCGGGGCATGCCTCGAACGTCTCGCTGCTGTCGTTGCCGGGGCGGGGCTTCGTCGAGCGCTACGTCAAGCAGCATCCGGTGCCCTTTGCCGAGTGGATCCCCGACCGGGCCTTCTTCCGGAACTTCTCCACGCAGGTTGACCTCGTCGCCGCCGACATCGTCGCGGGCCCGGGGCCGGTGATCTTCCAGGTGCCCTCCGCATCGGGCACTCCGATCGCCGCCGGCCCGAGCATCTGCTTCGAGGTGGCCTACGACGACCTGGTCCGCACCAATGTCGAGCGGGGCGCCAACCTGCTGCTCGTGCAGACGAACAACGCCACCTTCGGTTTCACCGCCGAGTCGGTGCAGCAGCTGGCGATCTCACGGCTGCGCGCGATCGAGCACGGGCGCTCGGTCGTCCACGTCTCCACCGTGGGAGTGAGCGCGCTCATCCGTCCGGACGGCAGCCTGCAGGCCTCGAGTGGGCTCTTCGAAACGGCCGCCCTCGACGGGGAAATGCCGCTGCGCGCGACCCGCACCCTCGCGACTGTCCTAGCCTCGACTCCGGAGTATGCCGCGCTCCTCGCGCTCCTCGCGCTGCTCGCGCACCGGGCCCTTTCCGGTCGCAGGGCGCCCGGATCCGATGGCTGAGCAGCGCCTCCCGAAGGGAGTGCGGGACTGGTTCGCCGCCCTCGATGCACCGATCGGTGAGATTCGCCGAAGTCGTTCGGGGGCGGTGATCGTGCTCGGCCTGACTCCGCCACCGGGAGCAAGCGACCTCGCCCGTGTCGTGAAGCTCCATCCCGCGGGCACGGACTCCGGGGCGCTGGCCAGGCGCCTCGAACTCGCCGGTTCGCCCGCAGCGGCAGGGGTGCTCGTGGCCCCGTCGATCGCTGTCCCGCTGCGGGTGCCGGCCGAGGTGGCCGACGCGTGGGGAGGCCCCTGGGAATGGGCCAGCGTGTGGCCCCGCCTCGAGGTGCTCGAGGTGGGCCGCTCGCCGGGCCGGGACACGTGGCGTCGGATCGGTGCCCTGGCCGCCGAGCTGCACCGGCTGCCGGTCCCGGCCGGGACCCCGCCGGCCGGCGACCTCGCGCGGCTCGACCGAGCGCTCGCGCGGCTTGGCGCAGCGGGGGGAGTGATCGACGACGACGTCGGGGCGGTCCTGACGGCGGGGCGCCTGGCGCGGGACGCCCTGGTCGGCTGCCCGGGGTCAACCCTGGTCCACGGCGACCTGCATCTGGGACAGCTGGGCCGTCGTCCAGGCGGTCCCTGGCGACTCATGGACGTCGACGACCTGGGCGTCGGCTGCCCGGCTACGGACCTCGCGCGCCCCGCGGGGTTCTGGGCGGCCGGACTGCTGGCGGACTCGTGTTGGGCGGCGTTCGTCGAGGGCTACCGCAGGGCCGGTGGGCCGGCGATCCCCGCCGACGGTGACCCGTGGCCGGCGCTCGAGGTGCACGCCCGAGCCGCGGTCGTGGTTGCGGCCGCCGGCGTGCTGGTCGAGGCCACCGGGAAGCCGGCCGACGAGGGGGACTGGGCTCTCGTTCAGGCCTCTCACAGAATGCTCACACACATCTGACCCACGCTCGGTGACGCTGGCGGGAACCTTCGGGTGCCCGCCGGAGGTTCCACCACCGACACGTGACCAGCCAGAAGGAGACACCATGACCCCCCAGGACGGCCCGGCTCCCTATCCGGGCATGCCCACCGGGAGCACCGCCCCACTCACCTGCCCGAAGTGCCGCGGGGCCATGCGGACCTACGAGCGCAACGGCCTGCACATCGACCAGTGCGAGACCTGCCGGGGGATCTTCCTGGACTTCGGCGAGCTCGAGCACCTGGTCCAGTTGGAGGGCCGGATGTCTCACGCGGTGCCGGCCGCCCCCCCGCCCCAGCAGATGCCCCAGCCCGGCTACTACAACGGTCCAGGGTGGGGTCAGCACGGCGGTTACCACTACCGCAAGGGCGGGCTCTCCCGGCTCTTCTTCTCCAGCTGACCCGTCGGGTGCGCCGCCCTGCGGCGGCAGGACGGGAACCCGGCATACTTCGAGGTGCCCGTCCGGCGACCCGCCATCCGCCGGGGGCGGTGAGAGGGCGGCGAAAGGAATGACCAGTTCATGACGACCACATCGCAACCGGCTACGACCGCAATCCGCGACCGTCGGCCGTTGGCGCGCGTTGTCGTGCTCATCCCGACCTACAACGAGCGGGAGAACCTCCCTCGGATCGTCGCGCGGCTGCGTGCGGCGGTGCCGGCCGCTGACGTCCTCGTGCTCGAGGACAACTCCCCGGACGGCACCGGCCAGGTCGCTGACGACCTGGCCGCCGCCGACCCGCAGGTCCGGGTCCTGCACCGGCCCGGCAAGCAGGGTCTCGGGGCGGCATACCTCGCGGGCTTCCAGTGGGCGATCGAGCAGGGCTACGACGCGGCCTGCGAGATGGACGCCGACGGCTCCCACCAGCCCGAACAGCTGCCCCGGCTGCTTGCCGCAGCCGCCGACGCCGACCTGGTCATCGGCGCGCGCTGGGTGCGGGGCGGGTCGGTCGTCAACTGGCCCCTGCACCGCAAGGCGTTGAGCGTCGGCGCGAACATCTACACCAAGCTCATGCTCGGGCTGCACGTGAACGACGCCACCGCTGGCTTCCGGGTCTATCGGACCTCGGCGCTGCGGCGGATGGACCTCAGTTCGGTGAGCTCGGCGGGCTACGGCTTCCAGGTCGACATGACCGTGCTCGTCGACCGGGCGGGTCTGCGGGCCGTCGAGGTGCCGATCGAATTCGTCGAGCGCGAGATCGGCGAGTCGAAGATGAGCGGGAACATCATCCAGGAGGCCTTCGTCAATGTCGGGCGCGCGGGACTGGTCCATCGGTCCGGTCAGCTGCGAGGAGCCGCCCGCCGCCTCGCCGGCCGGCGCGAGCGCTGGCACCGGCTGTGACTGCGCAGCCCCGGGGAGGACGCCGCTGGGGCTGGTGGTTCGCGCTCGCCCTGCTCGTCGTCCCCTCGATCGAGATCGCTGTCATCGTGTGGGTCGGGTCGCAGATCGGCGGCTGGCCGACGTTGGGGCTGTTGCTCGCCGAGTCCGCGCTCGGGGCGTGGCTCGTGCGGCGCGAGGGGAGCCGGACCTGGTCGGCGCTCGCCGCGGCACTGCGGTCCGGGCGTATGCCGTCGCGCCAGCTCGCCGACGCCGCCCTCGTGCTCGTCGGAGGAGTTCTCCTGCTCACCCCGGGCTTCCTCACGGACCTTGTCGGTTTCGCCTTCATCCTGCCGGTCACTCGGCCGCTGGCCCGCGGCGTCCTCGAGGTCGCCGTTGCCCGCCGGTTGCTGGCCGGCAGCGGCTGGGCCGCCCCCGGTGGGGCCGCCCCCGGCAGGGCCGCCCCCGGTGGGGCCGGCCGTCCCGGCCGCGGGGGAGGAGATCGGCCCGGCGGTGACTCCGGCGAGGTGATCGAGGGCGAGATCATCGACCCGTGACAGCGATCGGCCCGGCACCTTCGCACGGAAGATGCCGGGCCGACCGGTGGATCGGCGTGCGTCAGGCGCTCTGTCGGCTGCCCTCGCCGCGCGAGGCGCGCAGGAGCTGGAGGCGCTCCTGGAGCAGTTCCTCGAGCTCGGGGATCGAGCGGCGTTCGAGCAACATGTCCCAGTGCGTCCGCTGGGGGCGGGTGGGCTTGGTCTCGATCTCACCGCCGTCGAGCAGTCGCGCGACGGCACCACAGCGACACTCCCAGGACGGCGGGATGTCCGCCTCGATGCTGAACGGGAGCTCGCTGCGATGTCCCTGTGGGCACACGTAGACGGTGATCCGGCGTTCGCTGGGGACCACGTTGGCGTCGGACTCCATGCTGAAGGCGCCCAGTCGGGTGCCGCGGAGCGCGCGGTCGGCCATGTCATTCCCTCCTTCGACGTGGACGCGGGGGAGGGAGTCGACGACGGACCCCCCTGGTCCACGTACGGTCAGACGGTTGAACGCCCGAAAGGGTTGCCTTGTTCCCGTGAACTTTCCGGCGGACTTTCCCGGGAGGGGTTTCAGACGACGGCGGGGACCTCATTGCCGGCCTGAAGGATGCCTTCGCGCATCCGGACCCGAGAAAGCAGGATCCCGCCGAGGACGAAGAAGACGATGAGGGCGACGATGGCCGTGCGGTAGGAGAGGGTGAGCTGGTAGACGAGGCCGAAGATCGCCGTCCCGAACCAACTCGTCCCGCGTTCCATCGCCTGGTAGAAGCTGAAGTACTCCGCCTCCCGACCCCGCGGCACCAGTTGACTGTAGAGCGAACGGGACAGCGCCTGGGAGCCACCGAGGACCAGGCCGATCCCCAGGCCGAGGGCGAACAGTCCGGCCATCGCCTTGGCCGGGATGAAGAAGGCGACGACGACGATGACCGTCCAGACTCCGAGCGAGGACAGGACGGTGCGCCACGCCCCGATCCGGGAGGCGATCCGGCCGAACAGGAGCGCCCCGCCGAACGCGACGAACTGGACGAAGAGGAAGAGCCCGAGCATGACCGACTCGCTGAACTGCAGTTCCCGGACTCCATAGAGCGAGGACGAGCTGATCACGGTCTGGATGCCGTCGTTGAAGAACAGGTAGGCGAGCAGGAAGAGCAGCGTCTGCGGGTAGTTGCGCAGGTCGCGCAGCGTGGCCCCGAGCTGGCGGAAACCACCTGAGAGGCTGCCGGCCGGGGCAACCGATTCGTCGACGACGCGGGTGACATGGCGCAGCCCCCGGAACGGGATGAGCGTGAACAGGCCCCACCACAGGCCCGCCATGAGCAGGCTCACCCGGACCGCCCCGCCGGTGTCCAGGCCCACGAGGCTCGGCTTGGCGACGAGCACGAAGTTGAGGGCGAGCAGCAGGCCGCCGCCGAGGTAACCGAAGGCCCATCCCTTGGACGACACCCGGTCCCGGTCGTCGGGCCGGGCGATCCGCACGAGCAGTGCGTCGTAGACGACGAGCGAGGAGCCCAGGCAGATGTTGGCGACGAACAGCAGCCCGACCCCCAGCTGCCAGTTCGTGCCGGTGACGAAGAACATGAGGCTCGCGGCAAGGGCACCGACCCACGCGAAGCCGCCGAGCAGGGCCGTCGGATGGGCGCTGCGGTCGGCGATCCCGCCGACGAAGATGAGGAAGACGGCCGACACGATCGTCGTCGCGGTCACGGTGAACGAGGCGAGGGACCCGGGCACGATTCCCACGCCCAGGACATTCAGGGTGGTCGCGCAGGTCTGGCCCTCGGGCAGTCCGGGGCAGGCGGCATTGGTGGCGATCGAGGTGAGGTAGGGCGCGAAGAGCACCGTCGCAGTCGTGGTGACATAGGCGGAGTTGGCCCAGTCGTACCAGTACCAGGTCTTCTGCTCGCGGGTCTCGACGAACTTCGGGGCGGGAGCGGAGGAGATCGCCCCAGGAGTGCTCATGGCGCCCAAGGGTGGCACAGGGCCGGGTTCGACGACACCGGTATGCCGCGCGCCACGCCGTGCACCCGGCCGGGGGCGGCGCCCACGCCCGAGCCGCACGAGGGAACCCGCTGGGTCATCGTGGGGGTCTAGGCGATCATTCGCGGCGACCTTCCGGAGGGGCGCAGGCTCGCGGCCGCCTCGAGGATCGTCCATGCCTGCACCTGGGTGGACAGCTCCACCGGTATGCCGCGTGGTCGGGTCTCGTCGGCCGGCTCGACCGGCTCGGGTGAGAAGACCGGAACGGGGGCGGACGGCATACCGGATCTGGGTGGGGGAGTAATCGATCGGCGCCCCGTCCACAGCGCGTCCGCGGTGCTGGTGACCAGGTCCACGGCGGTCGCACGCGCCGCGGCGTCGAGCCCGGGGGAGTGGGCGGCGAGGGCGAGGTAGCGGACGAGGATGCCGGTGAAAAGGCCGCCGTCGTGCCCGCCGTGCCCGCGTAGGACCCGGCCGGCCGGGTCGGTGGTGAGGTGGGCCCGCACAGCCGCGACGAGATCGGCCGCGCGCGCGAGGCTGGCGGGATCGCCCAGTTCGACGAGCAGCCCGAGCACGGTGCCCTGGTTGTAGGTGTAGATGTCGGCGACGAGCGCGGTCGACCCGTCGGGCCCGATTCGCAGCCCGTCGAGGACCAGCCCCGTCTGCGAGTCCACGAGCCGGGCGAGGATCCAGTCGGCCACGCGCCGGGCCCGGTCGAGATCCCCGGTGCGCGCGAAGTGCAGGGCCGCCGGCGCCGAGGCGGGGACGTTCTTGAAGTCGTGCGTGTCGTTCCAGTAGACCCCGCCACCCAGCTCCGGGGTGTCGCCGAGGCGCAGTGTCGGTGTGAGACGCCGTTCGGCCGCGCGCGCGACGCCGATCGGTCCGCGGGCGTGGCCGAGACGGTCGAGCCGGCCGGCCGCGAGTGCGAGCCAGGCCATGTCGTCGTAGTAGTGGTTGCGGAAGGTGCCGAGATTGCGCAGGCGCAGCGTCCGCAGCAACGCCGTGGCGCGCCGCACGGCATCCGCCGCTTCGGTATGCCGCCCCGCCGCCCGGTCGCGAAGCGCCTCGTCGACGAGCGCGTCGAGGACGTGGGCATGCCACCAGTAGTGCCAGGGGCCCCGCCACACCCGCCGCCCGGGCCCGGTGACGGTCGGCAGCCAGGTGCCCGGCAGGGCGGCGAGCCGACGTCCGAACAGGACCCGCACGGCGTCCGCCGCGGTCGCCGCCCGGGCATCCGCCACGGCGCCATCCACGCGGCCGTCCACGCGGCCGTCCACGCGGCCGGGCGGAAGGCCGTGCGGGAGGCCGTCAGGCGGGGCGTCCGGCATGGGGTCAGTGAACACCACGAGGTGCGGCCCCGTGCCATCGCCGCGTTAGATCTGGACTCAGTCCAGATTGTGGGTTACCCTGCCCGGGTGAGCCCAGATCCGGCGCAGGACCCGGCGCTGGATCCGGCGCAACGGCTGCGCAGTCACGGATTGCACGTGACCGCGCAACGCGTCGCGGTGCTCGAGGCGGTGCGCGGGATGCCACACGCGACAGCCGAACAGATCCTCGACGTCGTCCGTCGCCGGTTGGGCACGGTGTCCAAGCAGGCCGTCTACGACGTCCTGCTCGTGCTGTCCCAGCACGACGTCATCCGCCGGATCCAGCCGGCCCGTTCACCGGCGCGGTTCGAGGACCGGGTCGGCGACAACCACCACCACCTCGTATGCCGCCGGTGCGACCGGACCGTCGACGTCGACTGTGCGGTGGGGGAGCGGCCCTGCCTCGAGCTCGACGACGAGCATGGCTTCCTCGTCGACGAGGCCGAGGTCATCTACTGGGGCCTGTGCCCCGACTGTCTTGCCGATCCCGCCCGATCCCACCCGAACACCCCTGTGCAAAGGAGATCCCGATGAGCACTGGTAGGACCGATTCCGCCGCGGCGGCAGCCGCCGGAGGCTGCCCCGTCGTCCACGGCGCACCCACCTCGACCGCGTCCTCGACGATGGACTTCTGGCCGAGCTCGCTCAACCTCGACATCCTCGCCCAGCACGACCGCAAGACCGATCCGATGGGGGAGGGCTTCGACTATCGCGCGGCCTTCGCACAGCTGGACGTCGAGGCGCTCAAGCAGGACGTGCGCGATCTCATGACCGACAGCCAGTCCTGGTGGCCGGCCGACTGGGGTCACTATGGCGGGTTGATGATCCGGATGGCCTGGCACGCGGCCGGCACCTACCGGGTGGCCGACGGCCGGGGCGGCGGTGGCACCGGCAACCAGCGCTTCGCACCGCTGGACTCGTGGCCGGACAACGTCAACCTCGACAAGGCCCGACGGTTGCTGTGGCCGGTGAAGAAGAAGTACGGCAGCCGGATCAGCTGGGCCGACCTCATCATCCTGGCCGGGACGATGGCCTACGAGACGATGGGGCTGAAGTCCTTCGGCTTCGGCTTCGGCCGCGAGGACATCTGGCACCCGGAGAAGGACATCTACTGGGGCTCGGAGAAGGAATGGCTCACCGCGGCGCGCTATGCCGGCGACGGGGACCGGGAGTCGCTGGAGAACCCGTTGGCGGCCGTCGTCATGGGGCTCATCTACGTCAACCCCGAGGGCCCCGGCGGCACGCCCGACCCGTTGACGACGGCCCGGGACATCCGGGTCACCTTCGGCCGGATGGCGATGAACGACGAGGAGACGGTCGCGCTCACCATCGGCGGGCACACCGTGGGCAAGGCCCACGGCAACGGCAACGCCGCCGACCTCGGCCCCGACCCCGAGACGGCATCGGTCGAGGAGCCCCAGGACCAGGGGCTGGGCTGGATCAGCCGGGCCGAGCGGGGGATCGGGCGCGACTCGGTCACCAGCGGGCTGGAAGGCGCCTGGACGACCTCGCCGACCACGTGGGACGACGGCTATCTCGACCTGCTGCTCAACTACGAATGGGAGCAGGGTTTCAGCCCGGCCGGGGCGCACCAGTGGGTGCCGGTCGACCTGCCCGAGGACAAGTGGCCGGTCGACGTCGAGGACCCGACCCTCCGGCGCCGGCCGATCATGACCGACGCCGATATGGCACTCAAGGTGGACCCCGGCTTCCGCGCCATCTGCGAGCGGTTCGCCGCGGACTTCGACTACCTGAGCGAGAGTTTCGCGCGGGCCTGGTTCAAGCTCACCCACCGCGACATGGGGCCGAAGGCGCGCTATCTCGGCCCGGACGTGCCCAGCGAGGACCTGCTGTGGATGGACCCGATCCCGGCGGGGTCCACGGCATACGACATCGCGGCGACCCGCCGCCTGCTGGCCGACTCGGGGTTGACCATCGCGGACATGGTGGCGACCGCGTGGGACAGCGCCCGCACCTACCGGCAGTCGGACATGCGCGGCGGCGCCAACGGGGCACGGCTGCGGCTCGCGCCGCAGAAGGACTGGGCCGGCAACGAGCCCGAGCGGCTGGCGCAGGTGCTCGCGGTCTACGAGCGGGTCGCCGCCGAGACCGGCGCGAGCGTCGCGGACGTCATCGTCCTGGGCGGGAATGTCGCGATCGAGCGGGCCGCCGCAGCGGCCGGCTACGAGGCGGTCGTGCCCTTCACTCCGGGTCGCGGCGACGCCATCGCCGAGCAGACCGACGTCGTGTCCTTCGAGTGGCTCGAGCCGGTCCACGACGGCTACCGCAACTGGCTCAAGGACCGGTATGCCGTGTCGCCCGAGGAGCTCATGCTCGACCGGACCCAGCTCATGGGGCTCACGGCGCCGGAGATGGTCGTGCTCGTCGGTGGGTTGCGGGTGCTCGGCGCGAACTACGGCGGCTCGCCCCAGGGCGTATTGACCGATCGGGTGGGCGAGCTCACCACCGACTTCTTCGTCAACCTCTGCGACATGGGCAATACCTGGGCGCCCGCGGGCGAGGGCAGCTATGAGATCCGCGACCGCGCCACCGGCGCGGTGCGCTGGACGGCGAGCCGGCTGGACCTGGTCTTCGGGTCCAACTCGGTGCTGCGCAGCTATGTCGAGGTCTATGCGCAGGACGACAACGGCCGCAAGTTCGTCGACGACTTCGTGGCCGCGTGGACGAAGGTGATGAACGCCGACCGCTTCGACGTCTGAGCGACCTCGGGGCGGGCGTCGAGGGCATGCCGCGACATACCGAATGCCATTGGTTCCGGACCGAGAGCACCAAACCCGGATGTTTCCGGCTTCCGTCGGAGCAACGGCATACCGTATGCCGCGCAGCCGCGACCGCTTCGTGCCTCACGACGAAGGCCTGGCCGGGGTCGCTGCCGTCACTCCGGAGCTCGCGTCGCGCTCGTTGACCACGCACTCGCACGCCTCCTGCCATGCTCGCGCGGGCCGGCTCGCTCGCGGCCACACGGAATGCCATTGGTCCGCCGGGTGCGGTCCGAAATGGTGACGATCCCGGCATACGTCGAAGCAACGGCATACCGTATGCCGCGCAGGCGCGTTCCGGGTCGACGCGGGCTCACCGAGCCTCATCCAGCTGCGCCACTCCACACCCAGTTCGCCGATAATCGACATTATGTCGGAATTACGGGGGAAGAGGATCCCCGCAAGCCGGCACCGGCAGACCGGCGTGGGCGGGCCGAGCAGCGCTCGACCCGCCCACGATGCGCAGGTGCAGTGAGATGCGGTCAGTTCGGGATCGTGAGCACGGCGCTCTTCTGCCACGACGTCCACGGCGAGGTCACGCCGTTGCTCGAGACGCGGAAGCGCACGTTGTGGTAAACCTCCTCGTCGCCGAGTTCGCCGTCGACGAGGGTGCGGACGTTGTTCAGCGTGGTGACGCCCGAGCTGCTGAACGAGGTGGCGCCCAGGAAGTCATCGCCGTTCGGCCAGCTGTCCTCCTCGTAGCGCTCCTGCTGGATGCTCACCGTGCGGCCGGACGAGCAGGAGACGCTGATCCGGTAGTTGACCAGCTTCACCCCCGAACTGTTGAATCCGGCGAAGATGGGCTTGAGCGGAACGACCGTGCATCCGCTGCTGGTGTTCGCCGACGCCGAACCGGCGACGGCAACGGACATTGCCGCCGAGGCCGCGAGGGCGAGAGCGGTGGCGAGGGTCTTCTTCGTGCGCATGTGTGGTTCTCGTTTCCGTGTGGGAGGGCCTGGGGAGAGGCTCTCGGTACGCCGGAGGAGCTACGGCCGGCCCGCCTGATACCTGGCACGATGACCGCGTGGCTGATCGGGACGCACGGGTTGTGGGGCTGGCCGGCATTCGCGACGGACTGCGCCGATTTGCCGCGGACTACGCCCACCTCCCGCTCTACCACCGGATCGCGTCCGCCGCCGCGGACGACGAGCTGGTGGCGGCCATCCTCACCCACGCCCGGCCAGGGCAGGCCCGAGCGGTCCTCCTGCTCGCCGCCATCCACGACCTGATGCTCTCCCGCCCGGACCTGCCGGCTGCACGGTGGTATTCCAGCGTCGTCGGCGCCCCCAACGTCCCAACCACGGGCGACCCCTGGCCGGAGATCAGGGCGGCCGTTCTCGACCACCGCGAGCAGCTCGAACAGGTGGTCGCCACCCGCAATACCCAGACCAACGAGGTCAACCGCGCGGCATACCTCGCTCCCCTGCTGGCCGACGTCGCCGCCGACCTGCCGGATCGCGACCTGGTGCTCGTCGAGTTGGGGTGCAGCGCAGGCCTTCTGCTCGCGCTCGACCGGTATGCCGTCCAGCTCACCGACCCCTCGGGTCGCACCGTCACCTACGGCGATCCAGCGTCGCCGGTCCGCTGCGCGGGCCGGTTGACCGCGGACTCCGCGCCGCTCGGTTCGGCGCAACTCCCCCGTGTCCGCGCGCATCGAGGCATCGATGCCGACCCGCCCTCGCTGCGGGACCCGAGCGCAGTGCGCTGGCTCGAGGCCTGCCTGTGGCCCGACCAACCGGCCCGCGTAGAGCGCTTCGCCGCCGCGGCCCGGCTCGTCGCCGACGATCCCCCGGTCGTGGTGACCGGCGACCTCGTCGACGGGCTGCCCCAGCTCCTCAAGGACGCGACCGACGGCCTGGACCCCGAGCAGCTGCACGTGGTCGTCTTCTCGTCGTGGGCGTTGACCTACGTGGAACGTGCGCGGCGCCCGGAGCTGGTAACCACGATGGCGGAATTCGCCTCTCGCAGCGGCATACCGGTGTCATGGGCGACGGCGGAGCCGGCCGGGGCAGCGCCCGGCATGCCGCTGGTCGGGGGCTGGTCGGCCGACGACAGCGGGACGGTGCTAGGCGTGCGCGCCTGGCGTGAGGGCGCCGAGCGTCCGCCGCTCGTCTGGGGGACCTGCCATCCGCACGGCGAGTGGATCCGCAGGTGGCAACCGGCGCGGCCGGCGCACCCGACGCGGAGTCCGCCGGACGGTCCCGCAGACTCCGGCTAGCCTGTCGGGGTGCGATGCGACTACGCCGAGGCGGGGGTATGCCGCTCGTGCACCCGGTTGAGCGTCGCCTATCCCGAGCAGGTGGCCACCAAGGCGGCCCGCGCCCGCGAGGCCCTCTCCCCCGCCGCACCGGGCCTGGGCTGGCTCGACCCCGTGACGAGCGCCGAGCGGGGCTTCCGCAACAAGGCCAAGCTCGTCGTCGGCGGCTCCCCGAGCGCGCCCACGCTGGGCATCCTCGGCCCGGACGGGCACGGCGTCGACCTGCGTGCCTGCGCACTGCACGAGCCTGCGGTGGCCGCGGCCATCCCGGTCGTCGCCGACGCGATCGCCGGTTGGCGCCTGCTCCCCTACGACGTCCCCCGCCGGCGCGGCGAGCTCAAGCACGTCCTGCTCACCGGCACCCCCGACGGCGCGCTCATGCTCCGCTTCGTCCTGCGCGGCACGCACCAGCTCGCCCGCATCCGCGAGGGACTCCCCCGCCTGCGCGCCGCGCTGCCCGGGCTCGCCGTCGTCTCGGTCAACCTCCAGCCCGAGCACAAGGCCGTCCTCGAAGGCCCGACCGAGATCCCCCTCACCGAATCGCAGACGCTGCGTATGCCGCTCGGCGAGGTCACCCTGCGGCTGCGCCCCGGCAGCTTCTTTCAGACCAATACCGCTGTCGCCCACGCGCTCTACCAGCAGGCGCGCGCGTGGGCCGACCTCGTCGAACCGGCCTCGATCCTCGACCTCTATTGCGGCGCAGGCGGATTCGCGCTCTTCACCGCGGGGCCGGGCCGAGAGGTGAGGGGCGTCGAGCTCTCCACCGAGGCCGTCGATGGCGCACGGGCGAGCGCCGGGGAGTTGTGTGCACGACACCCCGAGCTCGGACCGGTCGAGTTCACGGCGGGCGACGCCACGGCATACGCGCTCGGCAGCGCGACAGCAGACCGGGAGCCGGCCGACCACACGGCAGCCGGATACCTGCCCGATCTGGTCGTCGTCAACCCACCGCGCCGGGGCTTGGACGCCGCGCTCACCGACCGGCTCGAGCGCTCGGCCGTGCGGCACGTCGTCTACTCGAGCTGCCACCTCGATACCCTCGCGCGGGACCTGGCCCGGATGCCCTCGCTGCGGGCTCGGGAGGCACGCGTGTTCGACATGTTCCCGCAGACCGATCACCTCGAGGTGATGGTGCTGCTCTCCCGCGACTGACGCGCTACCGACGCGCTACCGACGGACCTCGTCAGGGGCGCTCGGCAAAGTCGGCGATCTCCGGCGGGAACTCGATGAGGCTGTTGTCCTGGTTGAGGCACACGACGTCCACATCGCCCTCGACGAGGACCTCGCCGGCCCGTTCGATCCGCTGGTGGAAGCGGCCGCGATAGACCGACTGCATGCGCAGCGTCGTCACGACGTCGACCGTGTCGCCGAGCACGGCCGGGCGCTTGAAGGTCGCCTGCACCGAGTGCACGACCAGGGCAAAGCCGGCGGCGTTCCAATCGGCGATCGAGCGCCCCTCCCCCGAGAGGAACTCCGAGCGCCCGCGCTCCATGAACTTGAAGTAGTTCGCGTAGTAGACGACGCCCAAGCTGTCCGTGTCCTCGTAGTAGACCTTGAACGAGACGCGTTGTTCCACGCGACCACCCTAGGGGCTGGCGGGCACGGCATACCCCACCCGTGGCCGACCCTCTCACCCCGCGGACGTGGTGGTCGCCGGGGCCACCACCGCCCTGGCCGCCGGCCGGTGGCCACGCCCTCTTCTCGTGAGGGATGGGTTGTTGTCGTCAAGCGCCGAAATGGCGACAACAACCCATCCCTCGCGAGGGACCGGCTCGAGGGCAGCGCGATGCGCAAGAGTGAGGGTGTGCGCACTCTCGACCTCGACCAGCTCGGCTCGCTCATCGACATCCGTCGACACGACCTGCGGGTCGTCACGAGCGGCAACTGCTGCGCCCCGCTGCGGGTGCTCGGCGCGCTCGACGAGTTGCTCGGTTCCTGGCGACTGCACCTGCTCAACGCGCCACACGGCATACCCGAGCGGCCCGGCGTGATGCTCGAGACCTGCTTCGTCGGTGCGGGCATGCGGCACAACGAGCGACTCGTCTACTTCCCCATGCGCCTCTCGCAGGTCCCGATGCTCTACGAACGGCGGCTGGGCGTCGACATCGTCGTGGCCCACACCTCCGTGCCACACGGGGGCAGCGTCTCGCTGGGACTCGAAGTCAACGTGCTGCCGGCGGCAATCGCGGCCTGCCGCAAGGCCGGCGGGGTCGTCATCGCCCAGGTGAACCCGCAGATGCCCTACACCTTCGGCGACGGCGAGCTGCCACTGGACACCTTCGACGCCGTCGTCGAGGTCGACGAGCCGGTGCTTACCCACGAAGCCCCACCGACCGACGAGAGGGCAGCAGCCGGCGGCCTCACCCGGGCCGAGAGCGCCCAGATCATCGGCGATCTGGTCGCCCGGCGGGTGCCCGACGGCGCCACGCTCCAGCTGGGAATCGGCGAGATCCCCGACGCAGCCCTCGACGGGTTGCGGGCCAAGCACGGCCTCGCGATCTGGAGCGAGGTGATCGGCGACGGGGTGCTCGAGCTCGACCAGGCCGGAGCCCTGGACCCCACCCGCCCGATCGTCACCTCGGCGGTGCTCGGGTCGGCCGAGTTCTATGCGTGGGCGCACCGCAACGAGCGCCTGCGGGTCCTGCGCACCGAGACGACCAACGCCCCCTCGGTGATCGCCCGCAATCGGCTGATGACGAGCGTGAACACCGCCCTACAGGTGGACCTGTTCGACCAGGCCAACGCCTCGCGGATCGGGTCGCGGATCTTCTCAGGCTTCGGTGGCCAGACCGACTTCACCGTCGGAGCCATCCACGCGGCGGGCGGCCAGGCGCTCATGGCCCTGCGTTCGTGGCATCCCAGCGCCGACGCCTCGACGATCGTCCCCCAGCTCTCGGCACCGGTGACGTCCTTCCAGCACACGGCCGTCATCACCGAACAGGGTGTCGCGGAGCTGGCCCTGCGCGACGAGAAGGAGCAGGCCGTCCACCTCGTCGAGCACGCCGCCCATCCCGACGCCCGCGACGAACTGTGGGAGCAGGCCCTGTCCCTCGGCCTGGTCTGACCCGCGCCCTGCGCGCGGTCCCTCACGCGTGCGGCGGCACCTCGCGCAGGAGCCACCACACGGCATACGGGGGCAGCCACGCACTGTCGTCGCTCTCGATGTGCACGGGCGCACCGGAGAGAACCTCGACGCCCTCGGCGAGCCCCTCGGCCCGCAGGACGGCACCGGGCAGCGGTCGCCACGAGCCGGTGACGTTGTAGACGCACAGCATCGTCCCGACCGGGTGCCGGCGGGCGAGCACGAGCACGCCGGGATCCCACACACCGAGCACCTGCGAGGCCACCGAGGCGTGCAGGTGCGGCAGGCGGGCGCGGGTGGCTGCGAGGTGGCGGACGCCCGCGAAGACGCGCTGCTCGGGCGTGCCGGGAGTATGCCGCCGCGCGGCCACCTCCCAGTCCATCCGCGGCCGGTGGACCCACCGGTTGTCGTCCTCGTGCCCGGTCTCGAGTGCCCATGCGGGGTCGTTGGCGCCGCCCAGCTCGTCGCCGCTCCACACGACCGGGACCCCGCCGAAGCCGGCGACGAGCGCGTGCCCGAGGAAGAGCCGCCAGACCGCCGTGTCCACCGCGTCGGGCGTGCCCCCGCGGGCCGCGTCGAGGCCGACGAGCGCGGCCGCCGTGCCGCTGATCCGGCGGTCGCCGGTGAGCTCGTTGGCCTGGAAGACCAACCCGCGGGCGGTCGAGCCGGGAAACTCTCCGAGATACCAGTCGGACAGGAAGGCCCGGTGAGCGAAACCGTTGAGGCCGACCGCCGCCGCATCGCCGTCGTCGATGGCCCAGCCGATGTCGTCGTGGCAGCGCAGGTAGGTGATCCAACCGGCCGAGGACGGGACCGGCGGGAGGGCCCCCAGCGCCTGGGCGGTCAGGCGCACGTCGCCGGTGGCGAGCATCGACCAGGCCTGCACCATGAGGGTGTTGTGATAGGCGAGGTCGCTCACCCGGCCGGTGTGCTCGCCCTGCCCGAGGTATTGCACGAGGTCACGCGGACCGACGATCGCCTCGGCCTTGAAGGCGAGTGCGGGGCAGGCGATCCGGGCAAGCGCCCGCAGGGCCTGGGTGAGGCTGTGCACCTCGGGCTGGTTCTGGCACGAGGTGCCCAGACGCTTCCACGTGAAGGCGATCGCGTCGAGCCGCACGACTTCGACGCCGAGGTTGGCGAGGAAGAAGACGATGTCGGCATATTCGGCGAGCACGTCGGGATTGGCCCAGTTGACGTCCCACTGCCATTCGTTGAAGGTCGTCCACACCCAGCCGCCGACCTCGTCGTCCCAGGTAAAGTTGCCGGGGGCGAAGTCGGGGAAGACCTCGGGCACGGTGCGCTCGAAGGCGTCGGGCAGGGTGCGGTCGGGGTAGACGTGGAAGTAATCGCGGTAGCGCGCCTCCCCCGCCCGGGCCCGCTGCGCCCATTCGTGCTCGCGGGCCACGTGGTTGAGGACCAGGTCGAGGACGAGACTGATTCCTTTGTCCCGCAAGGATTTCGCCAGCGCCCGCAGGTCCTCGACCGTCCCGAGGTCGGGGCGGACCTCGCGATAGGAGGCCACGGCATAGCCGCCGTCGTTGTCGCCTTCGCGAGGACGCAGCAGCGGCATGAGGTGCAGGTAGGTGACCCCGAGTTCCTCGAGATAGTCGAGACGGTCGGCCACGCCGGCGAGGTCTCCGGCGAACCGGTCGGGATAGGTCGCGTAGCCGAACATCCGTGGCTGCTGCAGCCAGTCGGGCTGCAGGACCCGGCGCTCGTCGAGACGGTGCAGCTCCGGCGCGCGGTCGCGGTATGCCGCCGCGGCGCGCGCGACGAGGTCGAGCGCGACGGCGTCGGCGCGCTGCCCGTAGAGCGCCGCCAGCCCGTCCTCGAGGTCGTCCCACCATCGGGCCAGGCGCAGTTCGAAGGTCTGTCGGCGCAGCGGGTCCACCTCGGCGAGGACCTCTCGGGCCAGCTGCAGGGCCTGCTGCTCGACCGCTCGCGACACGGCATCACTCCTCACTCGGCGGCCCCTGCGCCCGGCGCGTCCGGTTGGACCTGACCCGGGCGCGTGGCGAGTATACGAAAGCGCTTACATCCCGTGCCAGTGGGTCCGGGGATCTGCTACGGAGAGGGGCGTCGCGCGGTGTTGGATGGGAATATGTCCCCGCTCCCCCTCGACGCCTCCGCTCCCTCACCGAAGGACCGGTTCGTCACCGTCTACGGCCGCAACCCGGTGCTCGCCGCACTCGACGACCCGGCGCTGACGGTCGACAAGGTGCTGCTCGCGGAGGGTGCCCGTGGGCCGCACGTCGCCGAGATCCTCGCCTCGGCGCGCGGGCGTGGGGTCTCCGTCCAGCGGGTGAGCGCAGAACGGGTGAAGAAGCTGGCCGGCAACGGCAAACAGGACCAGGGCGTGTGTGCCGACGTCGTCGCCCCCCGGATGCGCACCGTAGCCGCCGCCCTCGCCGCGGGCCTCACCGGTCCGGTGCTCGTCCTCGACGGAGTGACGACGCCCGCCAACGTCGGGATGATCCTGCGCACCGCCACCGCAGCCGGGTTCGCGGGGATCGTCGTGCCACGGCGCGGGGTCGCCGCCATCGACCCGCTCGTCGTCAAGGCCTCGGCCGGAGTCGCGTTCGCGGCCCCCATCCTCAAGTGTGCGACGGCATCCGAGGCGGTCCACGCCCTCGCCGAGGCCGGCTTCCGCGTCGTCGGCCTGGACTCCCATGCCACGACGAGCCTGTATGCCGCGCACCTGCCCGGCCGCACGGCATACGTGCTGGGGGGTGAGACGGCGGGGGTGTCGCCGGAGGTGGGGGCGCAGGTGGACACGTGGCTGGCCATCCCGCTCTCCGCCGGGGTGGAGTCGCTCAACGTCGCGGCCGCGGCGGCCGTTCTCTGCTTCGAGGTGGTCCGGCCGGGACGTGGGTGAGCCGGCCTAGCGGCCGTCCGGCACCGCACACCAGCGGCAGGCGAAGGCACGGACGACCCGCAGATCGCGCAAGGTGACGATCGGCGCGGCTCGGTCGATCCGGGCCGTCACCTTGGGCGCCTCGTGGAATGGAACCGCCAGACGCAGGACGACGTGCCGGTCGAGCACGCGGACGAACTCCCCGGGCCGATCCCAGGACTCGAGCTCAGCCGCGACGGTCTCCCTCGCGGGGTCGTCGAGGAAGGCGACGTAGGTGCGCCCGTCGGGATGCGGGTCGGGCAGCCCGGCGATGGCATCGAGCAGGTCGACGATCTCCTGCGGTCGCCGGACGACGACGGGGACGTCGAAGCCCAAGCCGGCGGTGAGCGTCTCGCGGATCGCCGTCGCCACCCGCGCCGGGCTGCGGATCGTCGTGTCCACCCGGACGTTGCCGGTCTGGATGTGCGTCTCGACGCCGCGGAAACCGGCCTCGGTGAGGGCCTCCCGGACGGTGACCATGGGGGCCTTGCGGCCGCCCACGTTCACGGCACGCAAGAGGGCGACCCAGGTGGGCATCAGGCGCCCACGGAGATCAGGCCCCGTCCGACCTCGCGGACCAGGCCCCCCACCCGCACGACGGCGTCGGTGTCGACCTCGACGTGCAGCAGCGAGGGCCGGTCGACGGCCGCGCCCTGGGAGACGACGACGCGCAACCCCCGGCGGCCCTCGTGGGCCCAGAGTCCCCCGAGGTTGGCGCAGGCCGAGCCGGTCGCCGGGTCCTCGACGACGGCGGTGTGCTCGCTGAAGAAGAGTCGGGCCTCCACGGTGTCCGGTCCGGTCCACGCCCACGCGTAGACGAGGGCCTCGCCGCTGTCGGTCATCGCGAGCCGCCGCAGGAGCGGGGCGTCGGGCCGAGCCCGGCGCACCGCGTCGCCGGTGCGAAGCTCGACGAGCAACTGGCGCAGCCCCGAGTCCGCCCACACGGCAGGGCCGGCGACCTCCTCGGGATGGACCCCGAGCATGGCCGCGAGGTCGCCGACCTCCAGGGCGGCGGTCGTCACCTGGGCGGGGTTCGCGGTGAGCGTCCAGCGGCCCTCGTCGAAGCGCACGGGGATCGGTCCGGCCCGCATTCCGAGGACGACGTGGTCGAGGCCGGCACGACCGGCGACGACGGCGGCGGTGCCGAGGGTGGGGTGGCCGGCAAAACCGAGCTCGATGGTGGGGGTGAAGATCCGCACGCGTGCATCCGTGCCTGGCTCGCCCGGGCTCACGACGGTGGTCTCGGAGAGGTTGAACTGCCGGGCAAGCGCTTGACAGGTCTCGGTGTCCAGACCTCCGTCGTCCTCGATGACGGCCAGCGGATTGCCCGAGAAGGGCTCCCCCGGCCGGGCGAAGACATTGAGCAGGCGAAAGGCGCGCGTCACGCGCGTCAGCCTGCCACGCCGATCCGTAGGGTGACACCCGGATTCCTCGACCCGGAAGCAGCCCATGGACCGCCCTCACCTCCAGCCGACTGATCCGACCGATCCGACCGATCCGACCGGGCCGCACGTGCCGACCGGCCCGCACGAGCCGAGCGGGAAAACCGTGCCCGGCGATGTGGCCCTCGTCGCACCGCTCGTGCCCGGGCTCGACGCCCCCGGGCTCCGGCTCTCCCGGCTCGTCCTCACCGCCGGGCTCACCGTCGGGGTGCTGGCGGCCTGGGGCGGCGCCGTGCCGGCCGCCGTGCTCGTGGCCGCGGTCGCCCTTCCGCTTGCCCTCGTCGTCGCACCGGCCGCGGCGCGGTCCGCCCCCCCGGCGTCGGCCGGGCCGCGGATGCGTCCCGGGATCCTCGCGGCTTTCGGCGGGCTGCTGCTCGGCGCGGTGGTCACCTTCGGCGCGGCCCGGTTGCTGGCGCCCGGCGCCCAGTCCCTCGGTGTGCTGCCGTGGGCCCCGGCGAGCCTGGCCGACGCCGCCCGGTTCGTGCTCGTCACCCCGGTCGCCCTCGTGGTCTCGACCCTGCTCGGGGCCGCGTGTGCCGGGCGGGGCACCCCGGCCGACCGGATCCGGGCCGCAGCCGTCGTCGGCAGTGGCTATGCCGCGGGCGAGAGCCTCGTCCGTTTCGCGCCGCTGCTGCGCGGTGGCGGCCAGCCGGGCACGGACCCGGCTCCGTGGGTGCTGCTCGTCGCCGTCGTCGGGCTCATGACTCCCGCGGTCTACGCCGGCGCGAGCGCGCTCGCGATGGCTTCTTCCCTGCGCGTGCCGGGTCGCGCGTCCGCACGCGGCGCGCGACGGCTTTTCGGTCTCCTCGCCGCGGCCCTCGCCTGGGGCGGCTATGTCGCGGCGACATACGGGCTCGCTTTCGTCGGCGGGCAGCCGTTGCCCCTCTTGCTCACCTCCGTCGTCGGGTGGTTCGTCGCGGGCCTGGTCGGCCTTCGCGTCCGCGCCGGTGCTACCCTCGCAGCCCGCGCGGGTGCGCCGGACCCCGTCCCCGGCGGCGCGCGCCCGGGCGAGTCCTCCGGCGTTGCCGCACGACGGGACCGGCGTGCACTCACCCTCAGCGGCGCCGTGCTCCTCGGTGTCCTGGTCGTCGGCCTCGTGCTCGGCGCCCGCTCCCCTGCCCTCGCCCGGCCGCTCCAACTCGACGCGCCGGCCGGTGGCACCGGCGACCGGACCAACGCGGCGGACCTCGGCGACGGGGTGCGTGTGGTCCTGCCCTCCGGGTGGACCATCGACCGGATGGTCGGTTCTACGACGCTGCTGGGCCACGAGGGGGGTCTGCGGGCCGAGCTCGAGGTCGGCCACGAGACGCTCGACGCCGTTCCCTCGTGCGATGAGCGCCTGCGCGAGGCGCCCCGGCTGTTCGCGGCCTCGCGGACCACCGCCTGTCGGCAGGGGTCGATCGTCGGGCGGGTCGACACGGCCGCCGGTTCCCTCGGCGGACTACACGTCGGGCCACTAGGTGGCGCGCGGGTGACCGAACTGGTCGGCTCCGGGCACCGCTTCGAGGGGCTCTCGATCCGGCTCGGCATCCTCGCGCCCGCCGAGGCCGCGCTCGGGGAACGTGAGGCGCAGGCGGCCCAGGAGCTCTATGCCGCGGCACTCACGGCCCTCGACGCGGCCCCCTGACACGGCACCGGCGAAGTCGGCCCCGCGCCCTCCCACCGGATCTTCCGGCCCGGCGTGGCGTCAGGGCAGCTCCCAGGTGTGCACGGGTTCGTTGGCATGCATGAACGTGGCATAGTGCCGGACCATCTCGCGCAGCGCCTCTGCCCGGTCCAGGCCGCGCTCCTCCAGCCGCGCGACCGCCTCGACCTGCCACGTCGCGCCGTTGCGCCCGGCGAGGGTGCGGCCCTCGATAACCGACAGGTAGCGCTCGCGAACGGTGTCGGAGACCCCCCACTGCCGCAGCCCTTCGTGGGCCAGCGGGAGCAGGTGCCGCAGGACGAGCTCGGTCACCGGCAGGTCCCCGTGACCGGGCCAGTAGAGCCGCGCCTCCAGGCCCTCCCTTGCCCCGGACTCGAAGTTGTCCTCGGCCGCGGCGAAGCTCATCCGCGACCACAGCGGCCGATCCTCCTGGGCCAGAGCCCGCAGGGTGCCGTAGTAGAACGCCGCGTTGGCGAGAGTGTCGACGATGGTCGGCCCGGCAGGCAGGACGCGGTTCTCGACGCGCAGGTGCGGGGCACCGTCGACGATGTCGTAGATCGGCCGGTTCCAGCGGTAGATCGTCCCGTTGTGCAAGCGCATCTCGCCCAGCCTGGGCACTCCCCCGGACTGCAGGATGGTGAGCGGGTCCTCGTCGGTGAGCTCGGGCAGCAACGCCGGGAAGTAGCGGACGTTCTCCTCGAACAGGTCGAAGATCGAGGTGATCCACCGCTCGCCGAACCACACGCGGGGGCGGACCCCCTGGTTCTTCAGCTCAGGCGAGCGCGTGTCGGCCGCCTGGGTGAACACGGGGATGCGCGACTCCGCCCACAGCCGCCGACCGAGGAAGAAGGGCGAGTTGGCGCCGAGGGCGAGCTGCGGCCCGGCGAGGACCTGGGCGGCGTTCCAGTGGTCGGCGAAGTCGAGCGGTGCCACCTGCAGGTGCAACTGCATCGACGTGCACGCGGCCTCGGGGGCCAACGAGTCGAAGTAGTGGTCGAGCCGCTCCCCGCTGGACCCCTCGATGTCGAGATGGACGTCCTCGCCCCGGGCCGAGAGCATCGCGTCGTTGAGCGCGTGGTAGCGGGCGTTGGCACTCATCCAGTCGCCCTCGAAGTGCTCGGCCGTCACCGTGGGCAGGATGCCGATCATCACGATGTGGCTGCCGACCTCGGCGCACTTGGCGTGGGCGCGGTTGAGCGAGGTCCGCAGGTCGGCCTCGAGTTCGAGGGCGGAGTCGCCGGGCAACGGCCGAGGCGCGACGTTGAACTCGATGTTGTAGCGCGCGAGCTCGGTTTGGTAGAGCGGATCGGCGATGTTGGTCAGCACCTCGGCGTTGTCCATCCGCGGCCGGAAGTCGTCGCCGACGAGGTTGAGCTCGATCTCCATCCCGGTCATCGGTCGCTCGAACTCGAAATGGCTGTAGGCGAGCATCCGCTCGAAGACGTCGAGGCAGAGCTGGACCTTCTCGCGGTAACGCTGACGCTGCCGACGCGTGTAGACCGTGCCCGTGATGTCCTGGCCCATGGCCGCTCAGTATGCCGGGTGGCACGCCGCGCCACCTCCCGACGCCTGTCGGTGGCCCGGCCTAGCCTGCAGTCGTGCGCATCGTCCACACCTCCGACTGGCACCTGGGCAGGGCTCTGCACCAGGAGTCGCTCGCCGGCGCGCACGCGGCATACGTCGATTTCCTCGTGCGGCTCGTGCGGGAGGAATCGGTGGGGGCGGTCCTGGTCTCGGGCGACGTCTACGACCGAGCGCTCCCGGCTCCCGACACGGTGGCCCTGCTCGGCGAGGCACTCGTCCGGTTGGTCGACGCCGGGGCGAGCGTCGTCCTCACCAGCGGCAACCACGACTCGGCCGTGCGCCTGGCCTTCGCGAGCGACCTGCTCGCCCGGGCCGGGGTGCACGTGCGCACGACCGCCGCGGGCGTCGGCACCCCGGTGCTCCTCGACGGGGTCGCCGTCTATCCGCTGCCCTATCTCGAGCCGGCCGTGGCCGGTGCCGCGATCGGTGCCGCCGAGCGCAGCCATGCGTCCGTCCTGCGGGCCGCGATGGGTCGGGTCCGCGCCGACGCCGCGTCCCGCGGTATGCCGGTCATCGCGATGGCGCATGCCTTCGTCGCCGGCGCCGTGGGCACCGAGTCCGAGCGGGACATCGCCGTGGGTGGGGTCAACGTCGTGCCGGCCGACGTCTTCGCCGGCGTGTCCTTTGCGGCCCTCGGTCATCTCCACCGGCCACAGGAGGTGCGCCCTGGGGTGAGCTACAGCGGCTCGCCAGTCGCCTTCTCCTTCGGCGAGGCCGATCACGTGAAGTCGGTGTCCCTGCTCGACCTCGGCACCGGCGGCACCGGCGACGCCGTCGCGGTCACGCGGATCCCCACGCCGGTGATCCGTCCCCTGGCCGTGGTCCGTGGCGATCTCGACGACGTGCTCGCCGACGGGTGCTGGGCCGCCGCCGAACGCGCCTGGTGCCAGGTCCTGCTCACCGATCCCGTCCGGCCGCTGGGCGCCTTCGAGCGGCTCAGGCGGCGCTTCCCCCACCTGCTGTCGGTGGAGTTCCACCCCCGGGGCGGTGGCCAGCTTGCCCTCTCGCGCTACGCCGGCCGGGTCCGCCCCGGCAGGTCCGAGATCGAGGTGTGCGACGACTTCCTCGCCCACGTCCGCGGTGGAGCGGCGGCCGACGAGTCCGAGCGGCGGCTGCTCGGTGAGGCTTTCGAGTCGGTGCGGCTGCAGCGTGCAGAGCTCGGGGGCGAGGGAGGGCGCGAGGACGTGCTGGCGGCCGAGCATGCGACCCAGGGCGTCGCATGAGGATCCATCGGCTGACCGTCGAGGCCTTCGGGCCGTTCGCCGAGCGCGTTGACGTCGACTTCGACGCCGTGTCCGAGGCCGGGATCTTCCTCGTCCACGGCCCCACCGGCAGCGGGAAGACGAGCCTGCTCGACGCGGTCTGCTTCGCTCTCTATTCGCGGGTCCCCGGATCCCGCCCCGCCGGTGCGACCCTGCGCAGTGACCATGCCGGCCCCGAGGTTCGTCCCGAGGTGACCCTCGAGCTCACCGCGGGCGGACGGCGCTGGCGGGTCACCCGCAGCCCTGAGCACCTGCGCCCCAAGCGGCGAGGCGCAGGGTCGGCCAAGGTGAAGGCCTTCGTACGGGTCGAAGTCGCCGAAGGCCCGCACTGGCGGCTGCTCACGACCGGCGCCGACGAGGCGGGCGAGCTGCTGCGCGATGCAATCGGCATGGGGCTCGATCAGTTCGCCAAGGTCGTCCTCCTGCCCCAGGGTGACTTCGCCGCGTTCCTCCGGGCCACTGCCGAGATGCGTCGCGAGCTGCTCGAACGGCTCTTCGACGTCTCCCACTACACCGACGTCGAGGACTGGCTCGGTGCGCGCCGCCGCGAGTCGGCCGGGTCCTCCGCCGAAGCCCGGCAGGTCCTCGAGGTCGGACGACTCCGGCTGCGAGACCTGCTCGCGAGGCTGCCGACCGCGCCGTCGGCGCGGCTGTCGTCGTTCGTGCTCGACGCGCCGGACGGACCGGCGGTGGACGATGCCGCCGTGGACCTCGACGCCGGCCTTGCCGACCTGCGCGTGTCGGTCCGCGACCAGGCCACCGAGTCGCTCGCCGTGCGCGACCGGGCGGAGTCGCGCCTCGACGCCGCCCAGACCGCCGCGTCCGCTGCAGGTGCGGTGGCTTCGGCCGTGGCTCGAGGCGAGACGGCGCGCGCGATCCTCGCCGAGCTCGACCTCGACGCCGACACGCTCGCCCGCGTGGGCGAGGTGGCCGACGCGGCCCGACGAGCCGAGCGAGTTGCCGGGGACCTGCGCGCACTCGAGTCGGCCGTGGCCGACGACCGGGCGGCAGAGAATGCGCTCGACGCCGCTCTTGCGCGGGTCACCGGCCTGGGGCTCGCCCCGACGACGCTCGACGGGTTGCCGGCAGTGGGCGACCCGCAGCGACCGGATCGGCTCGACCTCGTCGGCCGCGAGGTCGCGGCGCTCCTCGACGCCCTCGCCCGGGGCGGGGAGCAGCTCGACCACGCCGTGCTCGTCGAGGCGCAGCGTGCCGAGCACGACCAGGCCCGCGCGAGAGCGGCGGTCGAGGTGCACACGGGTGATCACGCCCTCGGCGAGGCGGACGCCGCCGTCGGATCGTGGCACACGGCGCGCACCGACGCTCAGCGGCGGATCGAGGTTGCCCGCACGGCCGCCCGCGACGCCGAGTCGTGCCGGCGCGAGGCGGGCGCGCTCGCCACCCTCGCCACTCTGCGGGTCGAGGCCGACGAGGCCGGCGACCGGTTGCGGCGGCTCACCGACTCCCGTCTGCGCGCCACCGAAGCCGCCCAAGAGGCCGCTGGGATCGAGCTCGACCTGCGTCGTCGGCGCCTCGACGGCATGGCCGGCGAGCTCGCCGAGCGGCTCTCCGACGGACAGCCGTGCCCGGTGTGCGGAGGGTGCGAGCATCCGTCCCCCGCTCGGCGCGCCGACCGCGTCACCGAGCAGGAGATCGCCGACGCCCGGGCGGCCTGGGAGCCGCTCGCCGAGGAGGCCCGCCTGCTCGGCGAACAGGCCGCCGCCGCACACCAGGTGGTGCTCTCGCGCACCGCGGACCTGGCCGGCGAGTCTCGCTCGGCCGGCGAGCTACACGTCGCTGCGGCGGAGGCGGCTCGACGGGCCCAGACGGCCGAGGGGGCGGCGGCGGCGCTCGAGCGCGCCGAGGCCGACCTCGCCCGGGTCGAGGCGACCCTCGTCGACGCCGAGCGTGAGCGGGTGGGTCTGCGTGCCGCCCGCGCCGAGGCCCAGGGCCGGCTCGCAACCCTGCAGGCCGAGCTCCGCCGCACGGACGCTGCGCTCGCCCGTCTCACCGCCCGGCATGCCCAGACGTGCGTCTGCTCCGCCGGCGGTGGGTCCGCCACGCAGGTGCGCACGCGGCATACCGCCGCGCGGGCGGCATGCGACGCGCTCGTCGGCGCGGTGGACCGCGCGGTCCTCGCCGCCGCCCGGGTCGCCGGCCAGCGTGAGGTGACCGACCGGATGTGCGCCCAGGAGGGCTTCGCCGGTGTCGACGATGCGGCCGCGGCTCGGCTGGACCCCGGAGAGCTGGCGGTGCTGCTCGACCGACTGGCCGACGCGCAACGCCGTCGTGACGGTGCCCTCGCCGTCCTCGCCGAGGACGACGTCGCCGCCGCGCTGCTCGGGCCGCCGCCCGATGTCGCGTCGGCCCTCACGAACGTGCGCGAGGCGAAGGCCGCGTTCGGTGCCGCGGGGCGCGATCATGCGCTCGTCGAGAGCGTGGCCCGGGACCTCGACGCGGTCGCCGCAGAACTCGAGTCGGCCCGAGCGACCTGGCTCGCTGCGCGCACCGAGGCCGCCGAGGTCGCGCGCCTGGCCGACACGGTCGCCGGCCTGGGGCCGGACAACGTGCGCCGGATGCGCTTGTCCGCCTTCGTCCTCGCCGGGCGACTGGAACGGGTCGTCGAGCTCGCCAACGAACGGCTGGCCCGGATGGGCAGCGGTCGATACCGGCTGGCCCACTCCGACGAGGTGGCCCCGGGTGGGCGACGCAGCGGGCTCGGCCTGGTCGTCGAGGACCAGTGGACCGGACAACGACGCGACACCTCGACCCTCTCCGGCGGCGAATCCTTCATGGCCTCGCTCGCGCTCGCGCTCGGCCTGGCCGACGCGGTCCGCGAGGAGGCGGGCGGGCTCGATCTGCAGACCCTCTTCGTCGACGAGGGCTTCGGCACCCTCGACGAGGACAGCCTCGAAGAGGTGATGGGGGTCCTCGACCAACTGCGCGAGGGGGGCCGGGCGATCGGGGTGGTGAGTCACGTCGGCGACCTACGCGCTCGGATCCCTGCCCAGATCCGGGTGTCGAAGTCGAGTTCGGGCTCGTCGGTGAGCCAGACGACCGAGGTCGCGTGAACCTGTCCCCGGGAAGGTCGGGGCCACCGGTCCAGGAGGGTCTAGGAGGGATGGCCCTGTTCCTCGTCGGAGTCGACGCCATCGTGGCTCGTCGACGTGGCCGGCGGGTCGTCCTCGTCCGGCCGCTCCCAGGGCAGCAGGTTGCGGGGTGTCGCGGCGGCGTCCAGCTCGGCGGCTTCCCCGCCGTCCGTGTCGTCGGCTGCCGCCTCGGGCTCGGGTGGCTGGTGGGCCAGCGCCCAGCGCAGGTAGGCCTCCTCCGCGACCGGGAGGGTGGCGAAGAGCATGTCCTTGCCGATGACGTCGACGACCCCCGCGCGGTCGAGCGGCTCATAGAGGTCGTTCTTCACCCGGGCCAAGCCCAGCTCGATCCCTTGGTCGGCGAGGTCCTGGGCGAGCTCGCGCAGGCCGTCGGCCGCGGTGATGTCGACCTCGACATTGGCCTCGACGTTGAGGACGAACCAGCGGACCGGGGTCTCGGGAAAGGCCCTGTTCTCCTGCCGGATGAGCCGGTCCACCCGCTGGCGCAGGTCCCCGACGTTGGCGAAGAACAACGGCGCGTCGTAACGGTAGAAGACGCATCCAGGGATGGTCCGGGCGTCGGGATAGTCGGCGACGTCGTGCATCCCCGGTATGCCGGGCACCCGGCCGAGCACGCCCTCGTGCGGCCGGGCGAGCCGATGGAGCATCTCGACCAGGCTGAGGACGATCGCGAAGACGACGCCTTGGAGGATCCCGATGATCACCGTGCCGAGCATGGCGATGATCGCGAGGACGAATTCGCGGCGACGGAAGGCCCACAGCCGTCGGAAGTCGGGAATGGACACGAGCTTGCCGGCCGCATAGAAGACGACCGCCCCGAGGGCAGCGGAAGGCAGTGAGGACATGAGCGGGCCGGCGAAGAAGAGCACGGCGAGCACGCAGAGGCCGGCGACGAGGGAGTAGACCTGGCTGCGGGCGCCGGAGGCGATCGCGAGGGCGGTCCGCGACCCCGACGAGGACACGGGATAGCCGCTGAACAGCCCGACCAGCGTGTGGACGCCGGCCATCGCGACGAGTTCCTGTTGCGGATCGGCCCGCACGTCGGCCTTGGACTCCCCCGGCCCCGGCGTGAGCGGGAAACCGCGGGAGATGAGCATGATGTCGGAGTAGCCGACGAGCGTGATCCCCAGACCGGCGAGCAGCAGCGCCTTGAACTCCTCGGCCGTCACGGCCGGCAGGTGGGGCATCGGCAGCCCCGAGGGCACCGTGCCGACGACCTTCACCCCCCGCGCCTCGAGGTCGAGCAGCACCGAGGCGACCGTGGCGAGGACGACCGCGATGAGCGGTGCCGGCCACGAGGGGCGCAGCCGAAGGAGCACGAGGATGAGCAGGAGGGTGGCCGCGGCCACGGCGAGGGTGGGCAGGTGGGTCTGCCCGACGACCGAGGCGAACGAGCGCAGTTGGTCGACGATGCTCTCGCCCTCGACCGACGTGCCGGTGACCTTGCCGAGTTGCCCGACGATCATGAGGACGGCACCGCCGGCCAGGTAGCCCACGAGCAGGGGGGTCGAGAGAAGCTCGGCGATGAGCCCGGCCCGCAGCACGCGCGCGACGAGGCACCAGCCCGCGACGATGAGCGCGAGCGCGGCCGAGAGGGAGACCGCCCTCTCGGGGTTGCCCGCCGCGAGCGGAGCGATCGCCACCCCGGTCATGAGGGCGACGGTCGACTCCGGCCCGGAGCTGAGGATCCGCGAGCTGCCCAAGACGGCATACGCGACGATGGCCGCGAGCGCAGTCCAGAGGCTCGCGACGGGCGGCACGTTGATGATCGCCGAATAGGCCATCACCTGCGGGATGAGGTATGCCGCCACGGCCACTCCCGCGATCCCGTCGCGGCGCAGCCAGGCACGCGGATAGCGGCTCAGCAGGTAGGTGAGCCCCGGGGCGGCTCCGCGTAGCGCCGAGAGCGCCACATGCTGCCGGTCGGCCTCGAGTTCGTAGGACATCGCCGGGCGCGGCCGCAGGGCGGGCGGAATGGCCGCCCCCACCCGCCGCTCGTCGCGCGCGAGTTCCTTGGCCTCCTGCTTGGCCGCGCGTTGCTTCTTGCCCACCCGGAGACCTCGCCCGTTACCGTCGGTTCATCTGGTGTCCACCTGGGCAGGACCATACCAAGGTCGCGCCGCGCGCAGCAGTCGTCGCCCGCACACGGCATACCGGCAGGGCCCCCGACGATCGCCCTCAGTCGGCGTAGGCCTCCGGCGGCGGACACGAGCACACGAGGTGGCGGTCGCCGAAGGCGCCGTCGATGCGCCCGACCGGCGGCCAGTACTTCGCGGTCGGGTCGACCCCGCTCGGGAAGGCCGCGAGCGCGCGGTCGTAGGCCCGGTCCCACTCCCCCGCCAGCGCGTATGCCGTGTGCGGGGCTCCACGAAGGACGCTCGCCGCAGCGTCGACCTCGCCCTTGTGCACCGCCTCGATCTCGTCCCGGATGGCGATCATCGCGTCGCAGAACCGGTCGAGTTCACCGCGGTCCTCGCTCTCGGTCGGTTCGACCATGAGGGTGCCGGCGACCGGGAAGGACATCGTCGGCGCGTGGAAGCCGTAGTCGATGAGCCGTTTGGCGACGTCGTCGACGGTGACCCCGGTCTCCCGGGTGATCGCCCGCAGGTCGAGGATGCACTCGTGCGCGACGAGCCCGGCCGCGCCGCAGTAGAGGACGGGATAGTGCTCGCGCAGGCGGGCGGCGATGTAGTTGGCGTTGAGGATGGCCACCTGGGTGGCCCGGGTGAGCCCGGCCCCGCCCATGAGGCGCACGTAGGCCCAGGAGATGGGCAGGATGCCGGCCGACCCGAACGGTGCCGCGGCGATCGGCCCCACCCCGGTGGCCGGCCCGGCCTCGGGGTCGAGCGGGTGGTTGGGCAGGTAGGGCGCAAGGTGGGCGCGGACGGCGACCGGACCGACCCCCGGGCCGCCGCCGCCGTGCGGGATGCAGAAGGTCTTGTGCAGGTTGAGGTGGCTCACGTCGGCACCGAACCTGCCCGGCTGGGCGAGGCCGACGAGCGCGTTGAGATTGGCTCCGTCGACGTAGACCTGACCGCCGGCGTCGTGGACGAGGGCGCACAGCTGGGTGATCGTGTCCTCGAAGACCCCGTGGGTCGAGGGATAGGTCACCATGATCGCGGCGAGCCGATCACGGTGCGTCTCGATCTTGGCGCGCAGGTCCGTGAGGTCGACGCTGCCGTCGGGGGCGGTCTGCACGACGACGACCTGCAGCCCGGCCATGACGGCGGAGGCCGCATTGGTGCCGTGGGCGCTGGCCGGGATGAGGCAGACCCGGCGATGTCCCTCGCCGCGCGAGGCGTGGTAGGCGTGGATGGCCAGCAACCCCGCGAACTCGCCCTGCGAGCCGGCGTTGGGCTGCAGGGAGACCGCGTCGTAACCGGTGATCTCGGCCAGCCAACCGGCGAGGTCGGCGACGATCGCGCGGCTGCCGGCGCTCTGCTCGGCCGGGGCGAACGGGTGCAGCCCGGCGAACTCGGGCCAGGTGATCGCGAGCATCTCGGTCGTCGCGTTGAGCTTCATCGTGCACGAGCCCAGCGGGATCATCCCGCGATCGAGCGCGAAGTCCCGGTCGGCCAGCTTGCGCAGGTAGCGCAGCATCGCGGTCTCGCTCCGGTGGTCGTGGAAGACCGGATGCGTGAGGTATGCCGTGCGCCGGGTGAGTGCCGCCCCCCACCCGGGTGCCTCGGCTGCGGCGGTGTTCGGCGTGTCCTCGTCGATCGTGCCGGACACCCCGAAGGCGGCCCACACCGCGTCGAGCTCCCGTCGCGTGGTCGTCTCGTCACAGGACACGGCGAGGGTGTCCGGGTCGACCAGACGCAGGTTGACCCCGCGGTCGAGCGCGGCCGCGCGCACCGCCTCGGCGCCGCCGGGCACCCGCACGGTCAGCGTGTCGAACGGCGCGCGGGTGAGCACCTGCACGCCCCCGGCGCGCAGACCGGCCGCGAGCGTCCGGGCGTGGTCGTGGATCCGCCGGGCGATCGCCGCCAGGCCCTCGGGACCGTGCCACACGGCATACATGCCGGCCATGACCGCGAGCAGGACCTGGGCGGTGCAGATGTTGGAGGTGGCCTTCTCGCGGCGGATGTGCTGCTCGCGGGTCTGCAGGGCGAGCCGATAGGCCGGTGCTCCGACGGCGTCGACCGACACACCCACGAGTCGGCCGGGCATCGATCGTTCGAGGCCGGCCCGCACCGACATGAAGCCCGCGTGCGGGCCGCCGAAGCCCATCGGCACCCCGAAACGCTGGGCCGAACCCACGGCGATGTCGGCTCCGAGCTCCCCCGGCGGCACGAGCACGGTGAGGGCGAGCAGGTCGGTGGCGACGGTGACGAGGGCGCCGGCCTCGTGCGCCGCGGCGACGAGCGGGCGCAGGTCACGCACCTCACCGTCGGTGCCGGGGTGTTGGACGAGGACGCCGAAGACCTCCCGGTCGCCCGCGGCCGCGCGCAGTGCCTCGGGACCGGCGATCCCGGACAGCTGCGCGACGACGACGTCGATCCCCAGCGGCCGAGCCCGGGTGCCCACGACGGCGATCGTCTGGGGGAAGACCTGCGCGTCGACGAGGAGCACCGCCTCGGGCCTGCCACGGACGCTGCGGCGCATGAGGGTCATCGCCTCCGCGGCTGCGGTGCCCTCGTCCAGGAGTGAGGCCCCGGCGATCGGCAGGCCGGTGAGATCGCTCACCACGGTCTGGAAGTTGAGCAACGCCTCGAGCCGGCCCTGGGAGATCTCCGGCTGATAGGGCGTGTATGCCGTGTACCAGGCCGGGTTCTCCAAGACGTTGCGCAGGACGACAGGGGGCACGACGGTGTCGTAGTAGCCCAAGCCGATCATCGACCGCACGACCGTGTTCCGACCGGCCAGGGTTCGCAGTTGCGCGACGACGTCGCTCTCACTCGCCGCGGGGTCGATGTCGAGCGGTGCGTGGCTGCGCAGGAGACCGGGCACCGCCGCGTCCACGAGCGCCTCGAGGGAGGCCTGTCCGACGACCTCGAGCATCGCCTCGACGTCGGCCGCACGCGGCCCGATGTGACGTCCGACGAAGGCCGGCAACGCGGCCGAACCGGCGGGGGTGGACTGCGGCATGGCGAGCCTCCGGCACGAGTGGGCGACACGTGAGCCGTCCCGAGGACTCTCCCGCGTGAGCCGCAGTCGGCCCCGACAGTCTAGCGACCGTGGCCGGGTGTGACCGTGCCGATCACCGTGCGGGAGTCAGGCCATGAGGCGGGCCGCGCGCCGGGCCGACAGCTCGTCTCCCGGGTGGGAGCCCGGCTCGGCACCCTCGTCCGCGCGCTCGCTGGGCAGCTGTGCGAGCGAGCCCTCGACCTCACGCCAGACCTTGCCGACCGCGATGCCGAAGACGCCCTGGCCACCCTGGAGCAGGTCGATGACCTCCTCGGTGGAGGTGCACTCGTAGACCGACGCCCCGTCGCTCATGAGGGTGATCTGCGCGAGGTCTTCGACCCCGCGCTCGCGCAGCACGCCGATCGCGGACCGGATCTGCTGGAGGGACACCCCGGTGTCGAGCAGCCGCTTGACGACCTTGAGGACGAGGATGTCGCGGAAGCCGTAGAGCCGCTGGGTGCCCGAGCCGGTCGCGGTGCGGACCGAGGGCTCGACCAGGCCGGTGCGAGCCCAGTAGTCCAGCTGGCGATAGGTGATCCCCGCTGCGCGGCAAGCGGTCGGGCCGCGGTAGCCCTCGTCCTCGCGAAGTTCGGGCAGGTCGTCGGAGAAGAGCAGGCCCTGGGCGGCTGCAGGGGTGGGCCGGCGCGTGGCTTCCGTGGCTTCGCTGCTGGCGCTCACGGGTCCTCCTCGGACGATCGTCTGGTCGGCGTGCTGTCGCGGGCTCACCCGGCTGTAGTTACAGCGATGCCGTTTTCCTGGCTCGACGGTAGAGCCCCGCGCACTCAGGGTCAATCATCACTGGACATCGATTCCCGCGTGTCGCAGGAGTCACACGTGTTACATAAACCTCAACTTTAACTTGAGACTCTACTCGGGAGCCTCGGTCGGCCCCTCTGCGGGCGCGTCGAAGTCCTCGGCGGAGACCTGGTCGAGGAACTCGCGGAAGCGCTCCACCTCGTCGTCCTCCTCCGGGGCCATCGTGATGCCCGCCTCGGCGAAGACCGATTCGGCCACGACGATGGGTGCGGCGGCGCGCAACGCGAGGGCGATGCCGTCGGATGGGCGGGCGGAGATCTCGGTCTCCGCCTGTGGGTCTCCCCCGCCGAGCACGAGGGTCGCGTAGAAGACCTTGTCGCGCAGCTCGTCGACCCGCACCCGCACGACCCGTCGGCCCAGCCCCTCGACGACGGCCATGAGCAGGTCGTGGGTGAGCGGCCGGGGCGGCACGACCCCCTGCTGGGCGTAGGCGATCGCCGTGGCCTCGGCGGCACCGATCCAGATGGGCAGGTAGCGGTCGCCGTCGCGTTCGCGCAGCAGGACGATGGGCTGGTTGGTGGGCATCTCCACACGGACGCCCATGACGTCGACCTCGATCACGGCTCCACGCTACCCCGGCCCCGGCGCGCCCGGCAGGTGGGCGAGGTATGCCGTGCGGCCCTCAGCGGACCAGCTCGGCCTTGACGAGCGCGGTATGCAAGGCGATGAGGTGGTGGAGCACTTCGGCGGTCGGATCGCCGCCGGGACGAACACCCTTGCGGCCCTGGGCCGCGAGGGCGGGCACGACGATCTGGCGGACGAGCCCGACCTCGCGATCGGCCGCGGTGCGGATCATCCGCAGGTGACGCGCCTCGACGCCATGTCCGGCGAGTGCGGCGGCCGACCGTGCGACGGCGAGGGCGGTGTCGTCGTAATGTCCGCTCTCGTCGGCTCGCACCAGGGAGTAGGTGGCGAGCTGCACCAGGGTCGCCGAGTCGATCCCGGCGGCCTCCTGCAGCTCCGCGGCGGTGAGCCGCAGGCGGGACCGGGCGGACAGCTGAGCAGGGGTCGGCAGGTCCGGGTCGGGTGTGGCCGACGGGACGACGGGACGTCCCGGTGCGCCCGTGGGCCCCGGATCGGGCTCGAGGCCACGGTCCATGGCGTCGAGGGCCTCACGGATGACCTTGAGCGGCCAGAACCGGTCGCGCTGGGCGGTGAGGACATAGCGCAGCCGCTCGACGTCGGCGGCCGAGAAGAGCCGATATCCGGAGGCGGTCCGCTCGGGGGTGACCAGTCCCTCGGACTCGAGGAAGCGGATCTTGGAGATCGTGAGGTCCGGGAACTCCGGTTCGAGTTCGGCCAGCACCGCGCCGATGGCCAGGCCTCGTCGACGGGCGGACACGATGGGGCCGGCGACTCAGCCGGCGTAGTAGACGAAGCGGTACTTGCCGATCTGCACCTCGTCGCCGTTGCGCAGCGCGGCCTGGTCGACGGAACGGCGGTTGACATAGGTGCCGTTGAGCGAACCGACGTCGCGCACGGTGTAGCCGGAGCTCTCCCGGGTGAAGACCGCATGGCGACGGGAGACCGTCACGTCGTCGAGGAAGATGTCGCTGTCCGGGTGGCGCCCGGAGTTCACCTCGGCGTCGTCGAGCAGGAAGCGGGCACCGATGTTGGGGCCGCGCACGACGACCAGCAGCGCCGTGCCGGGACGCAGGGCCGAGATCGTCGCCTCGTCCTCGGCGGTGAGGCCTCCGTCGAGTTCGACGGCATCGGGCAGTTCGCCGATGCCGCGGAAGCGCATCGTCGTCGGCTCGCCGGGACGGTGCGCCGGGCGGGTGTGGTCCTCGACCGGCCTCGGGTCGGCCTCGGTTGCCTCCGGGTCCTCGCCAGGCCCGCGGGACTCGGGCAGGTCCGACATCTCACTCTCCGTTTCCGTTCCAGGCCTGCAGCGGTGACACGGCCGTGGTGCGCGTGCGGCGGGGTATGCCGCGCCGTTACCGGGATACGCTACCGCCCGCTCGCGCGGGCTTCACCCGTGCGGCGGGTTCGTGGGTCAGGCGAGGGTCGCCCGGTAGGCCGTTGCGTCGAGCAGTCCGGCGACCTCTCCGTCGTCGACACCGGTGAGCTCGAACATCCACCCCTCGCCGTAGGGGTCGGAGTTGACGAGCTCGGGGGCGGCGTCGAGGGCCTCGTTGACCGCGCTCACCCGACCCGACAGCGGTGCGTAGACATCGCTCACGGACTTGGTCGACTCGACCTCGCCGCACGAGTCGCCGACCGCCACCTGGTCGCCCACCTGGGGCAGCGAGACGTAGACGACGTCTCCCAGGGCGTTCTGCGCGTATGCCGTGATGCCCACCCGCACCGCGCCCCCCACCTCGACCCGGACCCACTCGTGGTCGATCGTGTAGCGCAGGTCCTGGGGGTAGTCCAGCTCGCTCATGGGCGACTCCTCGTGCGGTGTGGTGGTCCTTGACCCTAGTGCGACCCCTAGCTGCGACCCTAGCTGCCGCTCGGGGCGGTCGTGGCTTCGGGGACCGGCGCAGCGTAACGAGGGGTGCTCGTCGGGTGCAATGCGTCGATGGTGAGCACGGACCGCTCCTCGATCGTCGACGAGGCACCTAGGCGCTTGACGGTGTCCACGATCCCGCCGGGGATCTTGAGCGCCCCGCTCAAGGTCGCCGGATCCCCGATGGCGAGCACGACGATGGGACGGGACAACGACGTGCCGTCGACACTCACCGTCGACCCGCTGTCGGCGAAGTAGGAGCTGGCGACGATCCGGCTGTGCCCCATCTGGATCACCTCGGCGCCAGCATCGCGCAGCTCCTGGAGGATGTCGAGCAGGTGCGCGGCGCGGACCACCGAGCCCCCGTCGTAGATGGTGAGCCGGATGCCGGGCCCCTTGGCCGCGACCGTGCCGGCGAGGATCGACAGCTCGTCGAGGCGGCTCTGGGCCTGGGCCGCGGCCGCGGCCGCGGAGTCCGCACCCGAGCGCAGCCGGTCGCGCTGGCCCTCCAGCTCACGGATCTGCTGGTCCAGCCGGCTCGAGCGTTGGGTGACGTCGTCGAGGACGCGGACTAGCTCGTCCTGTCGCAGACCCTGCAGGCCCGTCTGTGCGTTGGCCTGGATCTGGGTGGCGATGGCGAAGCCGAGGGCGAGCGTGAGCGCGCCGGCGAGGGCGTTGGCCCGGGTCACCCGGGGGGCTCCCATCCGGCGCAGTCGCTGCCAGGCCGTCGCGCGGTCGTCGGGAGCCATCGTCAGGCCTTGAACAGGTGCCGGCGGATGGCGGCGACGTTGGCGAAGATCCGCACCCCGAGCACGACGACCACTCCGGTCGACAGCTGCGAACCGACGCCGAGCTGGTCTCCGAGGTAGACGATGAAGGCGGCGACGAGCACGTTGGAGAGGAACGAGACGACGAAGACCTTGTCGTCGAAGATGCCGTCGAGGACCGAGCGGACGCCGCCGAAGACGGCATCGAGCGCGGCGATCACCGCGATGGGCAGGTAGGGCTGCAGCCAGAGTGGGACCGTGGGATGCAGGAGCAGTCCGACGACGACGCCGACGAGCAGACCGAAGGCCGGGATCACGGTCGCCCTCCCCTCGTGGTGGTGGTGGTCGCGCTCGCGCGCGGGGTCGCAGTCGCGCGCGGAGTTGAGCTCGCAGTCGCGGTCGCCGTCGAACCCGAGGGTATGCCGCTCGCGACCGACTGCGCGTAGTGCAACGCCGCGAGGGGGGCGGCCGGACAGGTGAGTCCGGCGCTGGTCTCGATGAGCACCCGGATCCGGTAGTTGTCCTCGAGCGCCTTGAGGTAGCTGCCCGCTGCCGTCGCGGCGAAGGCGGCCGGCAGCCCGTTGGGGTCGCCGATCGCGTTGAGGGCATAGGGCGGGGACAGCGGCCGGAAGTCGACGAGGATCGCCTCGCCGGCGAATCGGATGGCCGCATGCGAGGTGAGGCGCTGTCCGTTGACCGAGATCGCCTCGGCGCCCGCAGCCCAGAGGCCGTTGACCACGATCTGCAGATCGGTCGCGCTCACCCGCCCCGAGTCGAAGCCTCCCCCGCCGCGCGCCTCGGTGCCGGCGGCGTTGTCACCCGGGGCGTCATTGAGCTGGACGAGCAGGCCCGGCCCGGTGGCCGCGGCATACCCGCCCGTGAGTTCGAGGCGCGCGACGTCGGCGACGACGCCGGGCAGGGCCGAGCCGAGGGCTGCCGCTCGGGCGGCGGCCACCTCGCGCTGGAGCGCGGCGAGGGTCTGGGCCTGGGCGTCGCCTGCCTGCTGGCGGGACTCGATCTCCGTGAGGAGCCGGTCGCGGGTCTGGGTGACGACGCTCGTCGTCGAGCGCAGGCTTGCACCGGATACGGCGAGCAGGAAGCCGAGCGCGACCGCGGTCGCGACGACGAGCGGGCTGCGGGTCGAGGTCGGTGGTAGCCCCTGCGCGGCACGGCGTGCGACGGCGGCGGCGTAGCCCGGCTCGAGCGGCCGCTCGAACAGGTCATTGAGTAGGCTCATCGAGGCGTCGGGGCGCCGCTGGGCGGTCATCGCGCGCCTGCCCGATGGGCGCGCAGGAGCCCGGCGGCCTGGACGACGTAGAGGACGGCGGCGAGCCAGTAGAGGGCCACGCCCCACCACGCGAGAGCCCACCCGATCGGCAGGGCCCAGGTGGCGAGGGTGGGCGAGACCTCGGCGAGCAGCAGGACGGGGAAGGCGTAGAGGAGGTTGAAGGTCGCGGCCTTGCCGACGAAGTGCACGGGCAGGCCCACCTGCCCGATCTGCCGGAGCACGAGCAGGACCCCGGCGAGGAGCAACTCGCGGGCGAGCAGGAGGGCCACGAGCCACCAAGGGATGATGTCGCGCCAGGCCAGCCCGACGAGCGTCGCGGCGATGTAGAGCCGGTCGGCGATCGGGTCGAGCAGTTGCCCCACCCGGGAGACCAGGTGGAAGCGGCGGGCGATCTTGCCGTCGAGATAGTCGGTGAACCCCGCGAGGGCGAGCACGACCAACGCCCAACCGTCGTCGCGGCGCAGGATGAGCCAGAGGAACAGCGGCACCCCGGCCAACCGTGCGGCGGAGAGCAGATTGGGGACGGTGAGGACCCGGTCGGTGTCGGGGGTGACGCCCCCCGCGGCCGTGTGCTCCGCCACAGGAGCGAGCGTAACCCGCGCGGGCGTCAGTGCCGGGCGAGGATCGCGGGTGCGTGCCCTGGCGTCCCCGATTCGCCGTAGTGCTCACTGCGGTCGGGTCCCAGCCGGACCGCCACGAACGCCTCGGCGACCACCGAGGGGGTATGCCGCGTGAGCAGGGTCGCCTGGAGGGCCACCCCCATGCCGGCCGTGAGTGCGCGTGCGCGGCTCTGGGCGTAGCTCGACCCCGGATCGGCGGCGACCTCCCGCGCCAGTCGGAGGGTCGCTTCGACGTGGGCGTCGAGCGGCGGATGGGCGCCGCGGGCGGAGGCGAGCTCGGCGGCATACGCCTCGATCGCCTCGGGTTCGCGGGCGAGGACCCGCAGGACGTCGAGGGCGATGACGTTGCCCGACCCCTCCCAGATCGAGAGCAGGGGCTGCTCGCGATAGCGCCGGGCCAGCGGGAATGCCTCGGTATAGCCGTTGCCGCCGAGGCATTCCATCGCCTCGTAGGCGTGTTGGGGGCCGCGTTTGCACACCCAGTATTTCGCGACGGGCGTCGCCAGCCGCCGGAAGGCGACGTCCTGGGCGTCGGCGTCCTCGTCGTGGGCACGGGCCAGCCGCAGGCCGGTGACCGTGGCCGCCTCGGCTTCGAGCGCGAGGTCGGCGAGGACGCCCGTCATCGCCGGCTGGTCGACGAGCAGGGCCCCGAAGGCCTGTCGATGGCGCGCGTGCCAGAGCGCCTCGGCGACCGACTCGCGCATCCCGGCCGTCGTGCCGAGCACGCAGTCCAGGCGGGTGCGGGCGACCATCTCGATGATCGCGCGCACTCCCCTGCCCGGCTCCCCCACGAGCCAGCCGTCGGCGTCGTCGTATTCGATCTCCGACGAGGCATTGGAGTGGTTGCCGAGCTTGTCCTTGAGCCGCTGGACGCGGATCGCGTTGCGGGTGCCGTCGGGCAGCACGGTGGGCACGAGGAAGCAGCCGAGCCCGGCCTCGGTCTGGGCCAGGGTGAGGAAGGCATCGGACATGGGGGCGCTGGTGAACCACTTGTGTCCGGTGAGCCGGTGGTGGCCGTCGGTCCGCGCCCCCTCGACCGGCACCGCCCACGTCGTGTTGGCCCGCACGTCGCTGCCGCCCTGCTTCTCGGTCATGCTCATCCCGAGGATGGCCGAGGGCTTGTCGGGGTCGCCCAGCCGCGGGTCGTAGTCGCGGGAGAGCGCCCGCGGTTCCCAGCGCGCCGCCAGCTGCGGCGCGAGGCGAAGGGTGGGGATCGCCGCATGGGTCATCGACACCGGGCACGAGTGGCCGGGCTCGACCTGGGCGAAGAGCATGAAGGCCGCCGCCCGTGCGACATTGGCGCCGGGCCGTGGTTGCGCCCACGCGCTCGTGTGGGTGCCGGCCGCGATCGCCTCGCCCAACACCCGGTGGTATGCCGGATGGTAGGCCACCTCGTCGACCCGCCGGCCCCAGCGGTCGTGGGTCTGCAGGACCGGCGGATGGGTGTGCGCGAACTCGGCGTCGCGGCGGAAATCCGGTCGGCCGACCAGCCGCCCGACCTCGTGCAACTGCTCGTGCGCCCAACCGGCGTCGAAGCCCTCGACCGCTTCGAGCAGGGGACGGTTGACGGCATACTCGTCGAGTCCCTCGCGGGGCGGCGGCTGGTTGGTGACCTCGTGCGTGCGATGGCCCCGCTGCGCATGCGGGGGCGGGTGCGCGTCCACGCCCCGAGCGTATGCCGCGTTCCCCCGCCCGCCGACGTCGCTCCTCGGTCGGGGTCATGCGACGGTACTTGAGACGTGGTGACCTCTGGAGGACGGCCAAGAAGGTCGACCTCGTACTCACACGTCGAGTTGCCCGGACTGAACCAATTGTCTCAAATAGTGAACAGCCCGTCCACCGGGTAGACGTCCGCCTGAGTGCGGCTCAGGTGCAGGCGCTTCGAGGGGTGGCTAGGGAGGTGGGCCTCCCCAAGTCGACTGTCCGAGGAGCTGTTCTCCGAGCGGGCGTCGCCATGCGTCCGGCGCATCGGCGTCGCCGTTGAGCCGGGTCCAACACGCTCTCCACGGTGGATGTCAGTCCCCTCTCCTACTGTGCATACTGAGAGGGAGGACCCCCGCGAAGGAGGCCATCATGGGGAGTGCGACGGTCCAAGAGTTGCGCATCGAGGAAGCAGAGGCCGAGCGCAAGCGAATCATGGAGTCATTCGGGATGTCCCGGCCGCAGGTTGAGAGGTTGGCTGACGCGGACGCTCTGACGGCTGACGAGTACCAGTTGCTTCGGCGGCTACGAGCCTTGGACTGGTTGCTTGAGTCGTGATCGCAGGCGAACCTTCACTGATAGACGAGGCTCGCGCGTTCGCCAAGACCGTGTCGGACTCGGTCTCCGCGTTCCTTGGCGTACCTACGCCCTTTGAAGCCCAGATCCTCGACGAGGGTGACAGGGTGTGGGTGACCGATCAAGGCGCAGCCGGCATCACTCTCAGCGTCGAGGGCAAGGCGTTGTTGTCCCTTGACGTCTCGTTCTACTGCACGTGGGATGGCGCAGGCAGGTATCTCGCGGTCGACTCATCCAGGATTTCTGTTCATGCCGGACCCCGGCCCAAGGGTGATCCCCTGTTCCGGTACGAATACGAGCGAAGCTCGCCCAAGGAGTTGCCGGCGGCGCATGTTCACGTGCACGCGCACCGGGATCAGTTCAGCCACGTCATGGCGCTCTCTGGGCTGGGTGGTGCCCGTCGTCGGGCACAGTCCATGGCGGATGTCCTGCTGGTCCCGCGTCTGGCCGAGTTGCACTTCCCCGTGGGTGGCCATCGGTTCCGTCCCTGCCTGGAGGACGTGCTGGCCGTCCTCCACACTGAGTTCGGTGTCGACACCGGCAACGGTTGGCAGGAGGTGCTGGACGCCGCGCGAGCCGAATGGCGTAGGCAGCAGCTGGGCGCGGCAGTACGTGACTGTCCCGCGGAGGCTGCCCGCGTGTTGCGCGAGCTGGGATGGGATGTGACTGCTGGCGAGGGCGCGGTACGGAAAGAGCGGCTCGACCGTCTTGCGGCACTCTGACTCACGTACGCAACGCAAGGTGCGGCATTGGTCGGGCTGACAGGATTTGAACCTGCGACCCCTTGACCCCCAGTCAAGTGCGCTACCAAGCTGCGCCACAGCCCGTGGCTGCTCTCCGAGTGGCCGGGCGGCCCCCTGGTGAGCGAACGAAACCCTACCGCACGGCATACATGCGGCTCGAATCGCGGCCAATCGCGCGCGCCCTCAGCGGCGGCGCTTCTCGCGCACCCGCACGGAGATCGAGAGGGGCGAGCCCTCGAAGCCGAAGCGCTCGCGCAACTTGCGCTCGACGAAGCGCCGGTAGCCGGCCTCGACGAAGCCCGAGGTGAACAGGACGAATCGCGGCGGCTTGGTCGACGCCTGCGTTGCGAAGAGGATCCGCGGCTGCTTGCCGCCACGCACCGGGTGCGGGTGGGCCGCGACGACCTCGCCGAGGAAGGCGTTGAGCTTGCCCGTGGGGACCCGGGTCTCCCACGAGTCGAGGGCGGTCTCCAGGGCGGGGACGAGCCGATCGAGGTGACGGCCGGTGCGGGCCGAGACGTTGACCCGCGGGGCCCAGGCGACCTGGGCGAGGTCCTGTTCGATCTCCCGCTCGAGGTAGTGCCGCCGTTCCTCGTCGAGCAGGTCCCACTTGTTCATCGCGAGGACGAGTGCCCGGCCGGCGTCGACGACCTGCTGGATGACCCGGACGTCCTGCTCGCTCAGCGTGTCGCTCGCGTCGACGAGGACGACCGCGACCTCCGCCTTCTCGAGGGCGGCCTGGGTCCGCAGCGAGGCGTAGAAGTCCGCCCCGCGGGTCTGGTGCACCCGCCGACGGATGCCGGCGGTGTCGACGAAACGCCAGGTGCGGCCGCCGAGTTCGACGAGCTCGTCGACCGGGTCGCGGGTGGTGCCGGCGAGATCGTCGACGACGACCCGCTCGTGGCCGGCGAGCTTGTTGAGCAGCGAGGACTTGCCGACGTTGGGGCGGCCGACGAGGGCGACCCGGCGCGGGCCACCGCGCGGATAGGCCCCGCCGACGGCCGAGCGCTCGGGCAGCACGTCGAGGAGGGCGTCGAGGACGTCGCCGCTGCCCCGGCCGTGCAGCGCGGACACCGGCCACGGCTGTCCGAGACCGAGATTCCACAGGTATGCCGCGTCGGTCTCGGCCCGCTGGTCGTCGACCTTGTTGGCGACGAGGACGACCGGCTTGCCCGAGCGGCGCAGCAGCTTGACGACCGCTTCGTCCGTGTCGGTCGAGCCCACGGTCGCATCGACGACGAACAGCACGGCGTCGGCGAGCTCGACGGCGATCTCGGCCTGCTCGGCCACCCGCAGGTGGATGCCGGTGACGTCCACCTCCCAGCCGCCGGTGTCGACGAGCGTGAAGCGCCGCCCGGCCCACTCCGCGTCGTAGGCGACGCGGTCGCGTGTCACGCCGGGCACGTCCTCGACGACCGCCTCGCGGCGGCCGAGGATCCGGTTGACGAGGGTGGACTTGCCGACGTTGGGGCGACCGACGACGGCGACAACCGGCAGCGGACCCTCCTCGGCGGCCGCGCCGAGTTGGTCGGGGTCGGCGTCGAGCAGGGCGAGGTCCTCCTCGTCGAGCTCGAAGTCCGCGAGGCCCGCGCGCAGCGCACGTTCGATCGCGGCGTCGCTGGCCTGGGGGTCGTCGGAGGGGTCCGCGGGCGTGCTCGCGCCCTCGGGGGTGTCGGCGTTCATGCGGGTCCAGTTCGTTCGGTGGGACCCATCATTCTCGCCTATCGCAGCCCTGGCCCGTGCACGGTCGCCGGGCGCGAGCGGGCCGCGACGAGGCTGAGCACAGCGGCGACCGTCTGATCGAAGTCCAGCTCCGAGCTGTCGACCGTGACGACCCCGTCGGCAGCGGTGGTGAACTGGGAGACCGTCGAGTCGACCGCGTCGCGGGCGACGACGGCCTCCCGCACGGAAGCGACCGCCTGGGCGTCGGCAGTTCCCTTGTCCTGCAACGATCGTCGCGCGAGGCGTGCCTCCTCGCGGGCGGTGAGGAGGATGCGCACCTGCGCGTCCGGTGCCACGACGGTCGTGATATCGCGGCCCTCGGCGACGATCGCCCCCCGATCAGCGACGCCCACGTCGATGAGCTCCCGTTGGCGCCGGCGCATGTCCGCCCGCACGACGAGATTCGTCGCGACGGCCGACACGGCCGCGGTGATCCGCTCGCTGCGCACCTCGACCGCCAGGTCCACTCCCCCGGCCCCGATCCTCGGACGCTCGGGATCCAGGCCGACTTCGAGTGGCGCCGTCGGGCTGAGTCGCCCGACGAGCTCTGCGTCGGCGAGGTCGACGCCCTCGTCGAGCAACCACCAGGTGAGCGCGCGGTACATCGCCCCCGTGTCGAGGTAGGCCGCGCCCAACCTCCGCGCGACCGCTCGGCTCACGCTGGACTTGCCGGAACCCGACGGGCCGTCGATCGCGACGACGAGTCGGCGGGGCGGCATACGGGCGGGCATGTCCGCCGGTGACGGACCGCGGGTCGCAGGCGGGTCGGTCGACATCAGTCGAGCACACGCCAGCCCTTGGCCGCGAGCGCCCGCTGGAGCGGTTCGACGGCGGCGGGCACCACGCTGATCTGGGCGAGGCCGAAGGGTTGCCCCAGCCCGTGGTCGATCTCGAGTTCCTCGAGGTTGACCCCCGCCTCGCCGACGTCGGTGAGCAACCGCCCGAGCGCTCCCGGAGTGTCGGGCACGAGGGCGGTGACGATCTCGTATGCCGTGGGGGCCGCTCCGTGCTTGCCCGGGATCCGGGCGTGGCCGGTGTTGCCGTGGGTGATCGTCCGGCTCACCACTTCGAGGCTCCCCACGGCGGGCGAGTCGTCGGCTCCGGCCTCGCCGTCGAGCGCCGTGAGTGCCTCGACGAGTTCGCCGAGGTCGTCGCGCACCCGGGCCAGGACGGTGCGCAGCGAGGCGGCGTTGCCGGCGAGGATCTGGGTCCACAGCCGCGGGTCGCTCGCGGCGATCCGGGTGACATCGCGGACTCCTTGACCGGCCAGGGCCAGCGCCTGTTCGTCGACCGTGCGCAATTGTGCGGCAACGAGACTCGCCGCAACCTGCGGCAGGTGGGAGACCGCGGCCACCGCGGCGTCGTGGTCGGCCGCGCTCATCACGCTCACGGCGGATCCGACCGCCCGGGCGATCTCGACCACCGTGTCGACGGCGGCCTTCGTCGAGGTCTCGGTGGGGACGACGACCCAGGCGCGGCCTTCGAAGAGGTCACCCCGTGCATGCCCGGCACCCGAACGCTCGCGCCCGGCCATCGGGTGGCCCCCCACGTAGCGGGTGAGGTCGGCCCGGGCCCGGCGAACGCCGTCGAGGACGACGCCCTTGACCGAAGCGACGTCGGTCACCACGGCCCGCGGCCACCGGGTGAGCGAGTCGACGACGACGTCGGCGGTGACGTCAGGCGGCGCCGCCACGACGACGAGGTCCGGGTCCTCCGGCTCGTCGAGGGCCAGCCGCCCGGCGCCGAGGTCGCGCGCGAGACCCTGGGCCGTCGGCGACGGGTCGGCGAGCGACACGGCATACCCCGCGCGGGTGAGGGCGATCCCCAGGCTCGTCCCGATGAGCCCGGTCCCCCGGATGAGCACGCGCCTGGTCACGCGGGCAAGGCTACCGACCGCAGACCGCCGCGGGGACCGCGCGCCTGCTGCGCTCAGAGCCCGGCCGCGGCGTAGAGCGCCGCGATCTCCTCACGGGTGAGCCGGCGGGTCTTGCCCGGCTTGAGGTCCCCGAGCCGGATAGGACCGACATCGGTCCGCGCCAGCGTGTAGACCGGATGCCCGACCGCGGCGAGCAGCCGCCGCACGACGTGCTTGCGGCCCTCGTGCAGGACCACTTCGACGAGTGCCCGCCCCGGCGCCGAGTCGACGAGCCGGAACGAGTCGACGGTGACCGGGCCGTCGTCGAGCTCGATGCCCGCACGCAGCCGCCGTCCGAGGTCGCGCGGCACCGGCCCGGGCACCTGGGCGAGATAGGTCTTGCTCACGCCGTATGCCGGGTGGGCCAGTCGGTTCGCCAGCTCGCCGTCGTTGGTGAGCAGGAGCAGCCCCTCGGTGTCGGCGTCGAGCCGACCGACGTGGAACAGCCGTGCCGCGCCGCCGGGCCCCCGGTTGCCCAGGTAGTCGGCGATCGACGGACGGCCGCGCTCGTCACTCATCGTCGAGACGACGCCCAGCGGCTTGTTGAACGCGAGGTAGACCCGGTTCTCGTCGAGCACGACCCGCTCGCCGTCGACCCGGACGGTCTGGCGCGTGGGGTCGATGCGCACGCCGAGTTCGCTGACGACCTGGCCGTCCACCTCGACCCGGCCGTCGGCGATGAGGGCCTCGCACGTGCGCCGGGAGCCGATTCCCGCGGCGGCCAACAGCTTCTGCAGCCGCACGCCGTCGGGATCGTGGACATCCACGGCCGGCTGCGCCGGGGTTGCCCGGCCCGTCGCCTTGCGCGGCGGGGCCTTGCGCGGGGGCGGTGAGCCGGGCGGCGGGGTGCCCGTCGCCCTCCTCGTGTTCGCCCGGGCGGCCTGCCGGGGCGCACCGGCGCGGCTCGAGGTGGATCCGCTGTCGCGACCCGCGCCGCGAGTGCCTCCGGTGCCGTCTCCGCCGCGACCGGACGCGACGCTGCGCTGTCTGGACTGTCTGGGCTCTCGTTCCCGGCCGGCGCTCATCCGCGTCCCGCCTCGGCGATCTCGTCGAGCAGGTCCGCGTCGGGCAGGAAGGGCGCGAGCGCGGGCAATTCGTCGAGGGAGTTCAGGCCCATTCGCTGGAGGAAGTAGGGGGTCGTGCCGTAGAGGATCGCCCCGCCCTCACCCTCACCCCGTTCCTCGATGAGTCCGCGGCTGAGCAGGGTGCGCACGACCCCGTCGACGTTGACCCCGCGCACGGCGCCCACCCGCGAGCGGGTGACCGGCTGCTTGTAGGCGATGACCGCGAGGGTCTCCAGGGAGGCCTGGGTGAGCCGGGCCTGCTGCCCGTCGAGGAGGAACTTCTCCACGACCGGCGCATAGTCCGACCTGCTGTAGACCCGCCACCCGCCGCCCGCCTCGCGCACGGTGAAGCCGCGTTGCGCGGCGGCATACTCCTGCTCGAGGCCGAGCAGCAGCTCACGCACCCGCTCGACCGTCAGCTCGAGGGCGGTCGCGAGGGCGATCTCGCTCACCGGCTCGTCGACGACCATGAGCACCGCCTCGAGGGCCGCGCGGGCGCCGCCGGGCACCGACTCGACGTCGAAGGCCACGTCGGATGTCTCCGCCCGCGGCTCGGCGTCGGCGCGGGGCTCCACCTCCGTCGCGGCCGCGGGTTCCTCGTCGAACTCGTCACTCACCGTGGTCTCCTTGCTCCGGTATGCCGCGCGCCCCCGCGTCGTCTCCTGCCGTGGCGTCCTCGCCCTCGTCGAACTCGGCGTCCACCGACACCTCCCCCTCGTCCGTGCCCGTCCACCGGATGGTGAGGTCGGCGAGCGGCTCGGCCTGGTCGAAGACGATGACCGCCTCCTTGTAGAGCTCGAGCAGGGCGAGGAAGCGCGCGACGATGAGCAGCGTGGAGTCGGCGTCGGCGACGAGCGCGCGGAACGAACAGGTCCGGTCGCGGCGCAGCCGGGTGACGAGCAGCGCGGCCTGCTCGCGGACCGACACGTGCGGCGCGTGCAGGTGCTCGAGACCGACCGAGGGCGGCGCCTTGGGGATCATCGCGCGGGCGGCGATCATGGCGAGTTGCTCGGGGGTGATCCCCATGACCAGCTCGGGCAGCAGGCGGGCGAAGCGCGGCTCGAGCCCGGCCTGCCGGGCGGTCATCCGGCCCGCGGTCGCCATCCGCTCGGCGAAGGCGCCGGCCACGTCCTTGAACGCCCGGTATTGCAGCAGGCGGGCGAAGAGCAGGTCACGTGCCTCGATGAGGGCGAGGTCCTCCTCGTCCTCCGGCCCACTGCCGGGCAAGAGCCGGGCGGCCTTGAGGTCGAGCAGTGTCGCCGCGACGAGGAGGAATTCCGAGGCCTGCGAGAGATCCCAGGCGTCACCGGCCGCCTGGGCCGCCCGGATCTGGGCGATGAACTCGTCGGTCACCTGGGCCAGGGCGATCTCGGTGATGTCGAGCTTGTGCTTGGCGATGAGCCCGAGGAGCAGGTCGAAGGGACCCTCGAAGACGTCGAGGTGCACCTCGAACGGGGTCGGGGCCGAGCGGCGGGTGAGCACGCCCCCGGGGGCGGCGAGGTCGGGCGACGGCATACCTGTCGAGGAGGGGGTCAGGCCGCGCCGCCGCGGGCGATGAGCTCGCGGGCCAACTGCCGGTATGCCGCCGCGGCACCGTGGGCGGAGGCGTAGGAGGTAATCGGCTCGGCGGCCAGGGTCGCGTCGGGGAACTTCACCGTGCGGCTGATGACCGTGTGGAAGACCTGGTCGCCGAAGTGATCGACGACCGACTTCACGACCTCGCGGGAGTGCAGGGTGCGCCCGTCGTACATCGTCGCGAGGATGCCGTCGACCTGCAGTCGCGGGTTGAGCCGGTCGGTGATCTTCTCGATCGTCTCGACCAGCAGGGCCACGCCGCGCATGGCGAAGAACTCGCACTCGAGCGGGATGATCACCCCGTGCGCCGCGGTGAGCGCGTTGACGGTGAGCAGCCCGAGCGAGGGCTGACAGTCGATGAGCACGACGTCGTAGTCGTCGAGCACGGGACGCAGCACCCGGGCGAGGATCTGCTCGCGGGCGACCTCGCCGACCAGCTGGACCTCGGCGGCCGAGAGGTCGATGTTGGCGGGGATGAGGTCAAGATCGGGCGTGCGGGTCTGCTGGATGACCTCGCGGACGTCATGGCCCCGCTCGACGAGCAGGGTGTAGATCGTCACGTCGAGGTCGTTGGAGCGCACCCCGAGGCCGACCGAAAGGGCGCCTTGCGGGTCGAAGTCGACGAGCAGGACCCGCCGGCCGAGCTCGGCGAGGGCGGCCCCGAGGTTGATCGTCGTCGTCGTCTTGCCGACGCCGCCCTTCTGGTTGCACATCGCGATGACCCGGGCGGGGCCGTGTCCGGTGAGCGGCGGCGGGTTCGGGAAGTCGGGCAACGGGCGGCCGGTGGGCCCGATCCCGCCGACCCCGGCGTCCTCGGTGCCCGGCAACGGGGTCTCGCCCACAGCCCGCGGGCGGGGCGCGGCGGATGGGGTCAGCTCGACGCTCACGGCTGCGTCCTTCCCCTCGGTCGTGTCGGCGGTCGGCCTCTCGGCGATCGGAGCGACCCTATCAAGGCGCCCCCGCTTCGGGCGTTCCCGCAGGCCCCAGGCGCCGGCCTCGGCGGCCGTCCTCACCGGCGGGCGGGGTCAGCGGGCGCGGGGATGCGCGACGGCATACACCTCGCGCAGCCGCGTGACGGTGACCATCGTGTAGATCTGCGTCGTCGTCACCGAGGCGTGTCCGAGCAGCTCCTGGACCACGCGCACGTCGGCGCCCCCGTCGAGCAGGTGGGTGGCGAACGAATGGCGCAGCGTGTGCGGCGAGACGTGCCCGGTGAGCCCGGCCCGGCCGGCGGCGCCCTGGAGCGCATCCCAGGCCCCCTGGCGGGACAGCCGCGCACCCCGCACGCCCAGGAAGAGCGCCGGCGTGCCCCGGCCGCGGCTCGCGAGCGCGGGGCGAGCGCGCACGAGGTATGCCGCGACCGCCTCCCGCGCGAAGCGCCCGAGTGGAACGACCCGCTCCTTGGACCCCTTGCCGAACAGCCGGACGCTCCCCTCGTCGAGATCGAGGTCGTCCACGTCGAGGCCGACCGCCTCGGAGATGCGGGCGCCGGCGCCGTAGAGGACCTCGAAGAGTGCCCGGTCGCGCACCGAGACGGGCGTGTCGCCGACCGACGCGGCCTCGAGCAGGCGCTCGACCTCGTCGACCGAGATCGCCTTGGGCAGTCTGGCCGGCGTCTTGGGCGGTCGCACGCCTTCGGCCGGGTCGACCGGGGTGCGGCCCTCGAGTGCGAGGAATCGGTGGAAGCCGCGGACCGCGACGAGGGTCCGGGCCGCCGAGCTCGCGGCAAGGGGTGGACGCTCGAGCGTGCCGTCGCGCAGCTCGGCGAGGAAGCCCGCGACCACCCCCTCGGTCACCTCGCCGGGGTCGGCGATGCCCCGCTCGGCCAGGTGCGCGAGATAGCGGTCGAGATCGCGTCGGTAGCTGGACAGCGTGTTGGCCGAGGCACCCTTCTCCACGTCGAGGTGGTCCAGCCAACCCCGGACGGCCCGGGTGAGCGCGGCGCCGGGGACAGGAGCCTCAGACACCGAGTCGACCTCCGAGCGGCCCGTCGCCGCTCACTGTGACGAGCAAGCGCTCGGTGGCGCGGGTCGCCGCGACGTAGAGGAGGCGAGCGGCGTCGACCTCCTCCTGGTCCGGTCCCGGCAGCCGCCCCACTCCCGGGACGGCCACGACGGGGAACTCCAGGCCCTTGCTCACCCGCATCGACAGGAGGGTGACCCGCGGCTGGCCGGGGCGGAAGTCCCCGGTCTTGCGGCGCACGGCATACGGCAGGTGGCGTTTGCGTAGGGCATAGGCGCACGCGTTGAGCGTCGTCGGGTCGGGACAGACGACGGCCAGGTCGGCCCACGGTCGCCCGCTCTCGGCGGCGGTCGCGAGCCAGTCGGCGACGATGGCGGCCTCCGCCGGCAGGTCCGCGGCCCGGACGACGAGTGGCTCCTCCCCCTCGCGGCCGCAGCTCATCGGGGCGAGCACCGGTATGCCGTCCTCGTCGCATTCGCTCGGGTCGAGGATCCCCGCGGCCACCCGCTGGGCCAGGCGCAGGATCTGGGTGGTGTTGCGGTAGTTGATCCGCAGGATCGTCGTGCGCCCCTGGGCCTGGATGCCGACGCTCTTGAAGCTGAAGCTCTTCGCACGCGCCCGCGCGTAGATGTTCTGGGCGTCGTCGTAGAGCACGAGCAGGCTGTTGGTCTCGGGGTCGACCATCCGCACGATGAGTCGGAGCCACTCCGGCCGGAAATCGTGGCCCTCGTCCACGAGGACCGCCTGGTATTGGCCGGTGGGGACGTGCCCCCGCTCGACCGCGTGGGCGAGCGCGTCGACGAGCCGGTCGAAGAAGCCGTCGCCGTCGGCGGGGATCGGCTGGCCGTATGCCGTGAGCTGCTGGTGGCACCACCGGTGGAAGTGCCGCACATGGACCCGCTCGACGATGCCCCGGGCGCGGATGCCGGCCGCGAGGGAGACCGCGAGCGGCTCGTTGAAGCACAGGACGAGGATCGGGGGCGCCCCGGGGCCGCTCGTGCGAGCGAGGTATTCCGCGCGATAGCCGAGAATCATCGTCTTGCCCGAGCCGGCCACGCCGTGGATCACCCGGTGGCCGGCCCCGAGGCTGCGCGCGAGTTGCTCCTGCTGCAGGTCCATCACGGCCATGACGTCGGGCAGCTCGACGTCGAGGGCCGACTGCTCGGGCAGCTCCGGCTCGTGGGCCGCCGAGCCCGCGAAGAGGGCGCCTTGGGCCGGGCGGACCCGCACCTCGGGGAAGAGGATCCACCGGACCCGGTCCAGTTGCGGGACGGTGAGCGCGCCGTTGAACCGGTGCCGGAAGAACCCCCACAGCCGTTGTTGGAAGTCCTCCGGGTCGACCGAGTCGGTCATCTCGTCGGCGCAGATCACCGAGTCCGGGTCGATCGTCTCGGTCATCCCGGAATCCTCGAGCTGCCGGCGGGTGATCCGGGTGAACACCACCCCGTAGCCCCACGGGAAGGTGAGCTGGCCGGCATACCGGCCGTCGTGGTGGACGAGGGCCGGGTCGCGGCGGAGGGCGTCGACGACGGCATGCGCGCCGTGCCGGGCCTGCTCGAGCGGGTTGACGACCCGCTTGTGGTGCCCGCCGGGGGCGATGTCCCACAGCTCACGGTCGGCGCGCACGACGGTGTCGAGGGCCCAGTCCTTGGTCTCGAGCACGAGAATGCCGCGGCGGGGGTGCAGGACGACGAAGTCCGGGTGGGTGCGCAGCGGGCCGACCGGCACGTCGAACCACACGAGGTAGTCGTCCTCGAGCTTGTCCCCCAGGCGCTCGGCCAGGCGCCGTTCCCCTGCGGTCGGCGCCGAGGCACGACCGCGCAGGGGCGTGAGCAACGTGGCCATCGCCGGTCAGCGTAACCACCCGAGCCCTCCCCCGCGCGCCCTACTCGCCCGCCCGCCCGCTCGTCCGGCCGCCTCTTCCGGCCGCTCGCCCGCCCGCCTCTTCCGGCCGCCTCCCCTTGGAGTAACCGCTTGAGTGGTCACTTTTCCCGTGACTTGACCGCTCAGTTGCGGGAAAGGTGCACAGTCAAGCGGTTACTCGAAAGGGAGGAGGGGGGAGGCGAGAGGGTCCGGCCGGCCACGCCGCCCGACGCGCCGGCATGCCGTCAGGGCCAGGGCCGGTATGCCGCCGTCGTCGAGTCGGGATCCGGCACGCCGCGGGGACCAGGTCCGGCACGCCGCGGGGACCAGGTCCGGTATGCCGCCACCGGTGGCAATCCGCAGGGTTCGCCGCCGCCGTCGATACCGCCGAGCCCCCGATGCGGGCTCGCTCCGCGCAGCTCGACCACCTGAGCGGCCACGCGATCGACCGGCTGACCTGGGTGTGACCCGGCGGCCTGCCGGCAAAGGCGCACGTGTGTGCACTTTTCCTGTGACCAAGCGGGCTTGGTCACAGGAAAAGTGACCACTCAAGCGGTTACTCGCGGGAGAACGGCGGGGGCCTGGTCAGGCGAGGGAGTCGGCGGGGGCCTGGTCAGGCGAGGGAGTCGGCGAGGGAGTCGGCGAGGGACCGGTAGGGCAGGTCGAGGTCGGTCGCCACGGCCTGGTAGGTGACAAAACCGGCGTGCGTATTGAGGCCCTGGGCGAGGGCCGGGTCGGCCTGGAGGGCACCCCTCCAGCCCTTGTCGGCGAGCTTCACGGCATACGAGAGGGTCGCGTTGGTGAGCGCCCACGTGGAGGTGTTGGGCACCGCGCCGGGCATGTTGGCCACGCAGTAGAAGACCGACTCGTGCACGCCGAAGGTGGGTTCGGCGTGGGTGGTCGGCCGGCTGCCCTCGAAGCAGCCGCCCTGGTCGATGGCGACGTCGACGAGCACCGAGCCGGGCTTCATCTGGGCCACCATCTCGTCGGTGACGAGCTTGGGGGCCTTGGCGCCGGGGATGAGGACCGTCCCGATCACCAGGTCGGCGCCGAGCACCTGCTCGCGCACCGAGAGCGAGGAAGAGGCGATCTGGCGGACCCGGTTGTCATAGCGCCAGAAGCTCATCCGCAACTTGTCGAGGTCGGTGTCGAGCAGAGTGACCTCGGCGCCCATGCCGAGGGCGATGTTGGCGGCGTTCTGCCCGGCGACCCCAGCCCCGAGGACGACGACCTTGGCGTTGGCGACGCCGCCGACGCCGCCCATGAGCACGCCACGCCCGCCCTGGGCCCGCATCATCGCGTGCGCGCCGACCTGCGGGGCGAGGCAACCGGCGACCTCGGACATCGGGTAGAGCAGCGGGAGCATGCCCGAGGGCAGCTGCACGGTCTCATAGGCGATGCCGGTGACCTTCTTGGCCATGAGCTCCTGAGTGAGGGGCTTGTCGGCCGCGAGGTGCAGGTAGGTGAACAGGACGAGGTCCTCACGCAGCCGGTGGTACTCCTCGGCAATCGGCTCCTTGACCTTGAGCACCATCTCGGCCTCGCCCCACACGTCGTCGGCCGTGTCGAGGATCCGCGCGCCCTGGCTCACGTAGTCCTCGTCGGAGATCGACGAGCCGGCGCCGGCGCCCTTCTGGATGAGGACCTCGTGGCCGTGGCGAACCAGTTCGTGCACGCCGACCGGGGTGATGGCGACGCGGTATTCGTTGTTCTTGACCTCGCTGGGGATGCCGACCTTCATCGTGTCACCGTCTTCTGGCCCGATGGCCGCTGGTTCTCCTCGGCCCGAAGGCCGGTGCCGCGTCGGTGCGGTTCGGTTGGTGAGTCTAATGCGTCACGTTTGGCAGGTGGTGTCTTGTTGACCTACCCCAGCGCCTATCCTTGGCATGTCCTGCCTATGAAGTTCGAGAAGCGAGCACACAATGCCACCATCTGGTGAGTCCGCGGCATACCCGTCGTTGGACGCCCTCGACCGGGCGATCCTGCGCGAGCTACAGCGCGACGGGCGTCTCACCAACGTCGACCTCGCGCGGCGAATCGGCCTGTCCCCCTCGCCGTGCCTGCGCCGGGTGAAGGCGCTCGAGGAGCGCGGCTACATCACCGGGTATGCCGCGGTGCTCGATCCCGTGCGGCTCGGCCGGTCGTTGCAGGTCGTCGTCATGGTGAGCCTCATCGACCAGCGTCAGGAGACACTCGGGGCCTTCGAGGCGGCGGTCGCGGAGTTGGACGATGTCGTGGGGGCTGCGCTCATCGCCGGCGACGCCGACTACCTGCTCACGGTGCGGGTGCGCGACCTCGACTCCTACCATCGACTCTTCACCGAGCGCCTCGGCGAGTTGCCCGGGGTCGTCTCGCTGCGCAGCCTCGTGACGATGAAGGCGGTCAAGGACACCCGGTCCTTGCCCGTCTGACTCGCCCTCCCGCCCCTCTCTGTCTCCGCGTGTAAGCGCTTGAGTGTTGCCGATTGGCCGCGATTGGGACGGATGTGACGAATGTAAGCGCTTGAGCGTTGCCAAATCGACGCGGTGCCAAGTCGACGCGGGGCCAAGTCGACGCGGGGCCAAGGGCGGGGACGGCGGGCGGGGCCAAGTCGACGCGGGGCCGGCGGGCGGAGACCGGCGGGTCAGACTCCGAGGAGCATCGCGGGTCGCAGGTCCGCCTCGGGACACAGCCAGGTCGCGGCGTCGGCAGCCACCTGCAGCCCAGAACGGATGTCCTTGACCTCGTCGCCGCCCTCCGCACCCGCGCCGACGAACCAGACAAAGGGGATTCCACGCCGCTCGGCATACCGGATCTGCTTGCCGAACTTGGCCGCGCTCGGGGCGAGGTCACAGGGTATGCCGCGGGCCCGCAAGGCCGCGGCGACCGCGGCCGAACGCGGCCGGGTCTCCTCGGCGCCGACGGCCACGAGCACGGCGGCCGGTGTGCAACGGCTGGCTCGGACGAGGCCCTTGCCCACGAGCAGGCCGAGCAGCCGCGAGAGGCCGATCGAGATGCCGACCCCGGGATAGGTGGTGCGCCCGTCGGAGGCGAGGGAGTCGTAGCGCCCGCCGGAGCAGAAGGAGCCCCACGACTCAAAACCGACGAGTTGGGTCTCGTAGACCGTGCCCGTGTAGTAGTCGAGCCCCCGCGCGATCCGCAGATCGGCCACGAGGACGCCGGGGGCGTGCGTGAGACCGGCCTCGATGACGGCCGCGAGCGCGGCCAACCCTTCGTCGAGGGTCGCATCCGCAACGCCCAATTCGCGCACGGCGTCGACGAATCCGAGATCAGCGGTGCGGATCTCGGCCAACTGCAGGCACTTTCGCGCCTGGGCCTCGGTGGCACCGGCATCGACGAGGAGCCGAGCGACGGCCTCCGGGCCGATCTTGTCGAGTTTGTCGACGATGCGCAGGGTGCCGGGGACGTCGTCGAGTCCGATCCCGCGATAGAAGCCCTCGGGGATCTTGCGGTTGTTGACCTGGATGACGAAGTCACCGATCGGCAGCCGCCGGAAGGCATCGGCGACGACCAACGGCATCTCGGCCTCGAAGTGCGCCGCGAGCTGACCGACGTCGACCACGTCGATGTCGCACTGGGTGAACTCGCGATAGCGGCCCTCCTGGGGGCGCTCCCCCCGCCATACCTTCTGGATCTGATAGCGCTTGAAGGGGAAGGCGAGCTTGCCGGCGTTCTCGAGGACGTAGCGGGCGAACGGCACGGTGAGGTCGAAGTGCAGCCCCAGCTCGGGCTCACGCCCGCCGGCGGACGGGCCGGTCTCCTCGCCCCCGCGGCCGAGCCGGGTCACCCCGTAGATCTCCTTGTCGACATCGCCGCCCTTGCCGAGCAGGCGCTCGACGGTCTCGACCGCGCGCGTCTCGATCGACGCGAAGCCGTGCAGTTCGAAGGTCTCCCGGATGACGTCGAGGAAGTGCTGCTCGACGATCCGCTCCTCGGGCAGGAACTCGAGGAAGCCGCTCATGGGGGTGACCTTGCCGCCGTTCACCCCGGCATCCTCCCAGACGCCGGTATGCCGTCGCGCACGCGTTCCGGGCGCGTGGCCCACCGGCTGGGCCGCGCGGCATACGGCGGGGGCGTCAGGGCTGCAGGTGCGGGGCCAGGTGCAGCGTCGCCTCCGTGGCCGCGGCCACCTCCTCGAGCGTGTATGCCGGGTTGAGCTCGGTGAGCAGCAGGCCCTCGGGGGTCACCTCGATCACGCCCATCTCGGTGACGATGAGGTCGACACAGGCGACCGCCGTGAGCGGGAGGGTGCACCGCCGCATGATCTTGGGGGCGCCCTTCTGGGTGTGCTC